>PMBV01000367.1 GCA_003153055.1 Myxococcales bacterium | reverse complement strand
TCGCCTTGATCGACCCGGCGGCCTCGATGGAGCCAGTGAGGACGTCGATGGTGTTGGTGCTCGAGATCGCCTGGATCACCCACGAGAAGTCCTTCGCGGAGAGCTGCTGGACTTTGACCTGAACCGAGAAGCCCGAGTTGTTCTGATCGGTGTAGGGGCCCCAGGTGCGGGTGTCTTGCGTTCTCGCGCTGGGGGCAACCTGGCGCACCTGATCGAGCGCGGAGAGGAAGAAGTCGAGGATGCCGTTGAAGGTCTTGGTGGCGGTCTGGGCGTCGGCGTAGGCCTTCGACGGGTCGCCGACGTTGAGGCCGTCGCGACGGCTCGAGAGCCCCTGCGAGGTGCTCGTCGTCACGGGCAGCTTCGAGCGCAGTTCCTGGCGGCTGGGCAGCGCGGCCGCGAACTCGAGATCTCGGTTGGACCAGCTGCCGCACGAAGAGAAGGCGGCCAGTCCGACAAGGAAGTACGGCATCGTGGGTCGGTTCATCGTCATCACTCCCGAGCCTCGTATTCAAGGAGGGCACCGAAGTCGGCCGTGCCCAGGTTCTTGGTCTCGTCGACGTTGTAGAGCAGGTAGTGGATCCGAGCGCGCGCGACGAGGGAGAACGAACGCGTCAGTCGCACCTTGAAGCCCACGAAGACCCCTGGGGTCAGCACCGTGTACGTCTGGCTGGGGAGCGTCGAGTCGGAGAAAGTTCGGCTCATGAAGTCGAAGGCGAGGTGAACGCCTCCGAGCGGTATCCATCGCCCCTCTTGACCCCACTCGTAGGTCAACGCCGCGCCGACCGAGATGAGCGAGTACTGGTAGGCGAGTGAGCCCAACAGCGACGTCACCGCCGCGCCCTGAGCCCAGCCGTACAGCAGATCACCCGAGAGCGCGAAGCCACGCCCGAAGAAGTTGTGCATCGTGGCTTCGAGACCAACCAGCGGCGCCGAAGGAAAGTAGCCTCCCGAGGTGGTCGGTCGATCGAACACTGCCTGGTAGTTTCCCGCGGCCGAGATGCTCCAGTGGCGGGCGTAGGTCGAGCTCAGCCCAGTGCCCTTCACCGGATCCTCTGAGAAGGGGGCCGCCTTGAACTGCGTCTCGTCGACCTCGGCGATTTGACCGGCGACGATCTCCACCTGGCCGATGAGCAGGTGATCGGCCAGTCGCCGCTTGATGGTGTAGCGTCCTGGGGGCAGGGCAATGAGGCGGTTGCGTTCTCCCTTGACTGCCTCGGCCACCACCACGCCCCGAGGGTCGATGATGAAGGAGGTGCCCCCTGGCGCCGACGCGGGGATCAAGAGGCCCTCACGGCGCTCGAGCACGTCGGTCAGCACCAGGTCTCCGTTGCCCGCGAGATCGAAGCTGAAGGTCGGGTGCTGGGGGCCCCCCGCGCTGTCTGCTGTGGCCGCGACGGTGCGCTCGTAGGCATAGGCGGAGGCCTCCGAGAGGCTGACTCGGCCGTCGCCACTCTGATCGGCCCCGCCCAAGAGCCCGGTCGCCAGGTGGTAGGTGAAGGAGCTTCCTCCGATGAGATCCGACTCCTGAGCGTCCTCGTCGGAGGCGCTGGAGGTGAGGATCACGAGCCCCCGCGCTGCCCGCGTCGCGTCGGTCTCGACCTCGAAGGTGGGGGCCCGCCGAACGCCCTTGCTCTTCGGCATCGAGCCTGAACCACAGGCGTCGAACAGACCCACCCTGACGTCGGAGGGCCCGAGGGCGAGGCGCTGCTTCACCGTCTCGAGCGGAAGCTTGGTGTCGCCCAGGCGGAGCGCGCCATCTTTGGCGTGCCCTGAGAAGTAGAAGAACACCGCGGTGCGCTCACCTCGACCCTTGGCGTCCTTCGCTCGGCGCTCGAGCTCGCCCAGGGCAGTCGTCACGTCGTCGGCTGTGCCGTCGAGCAGCAACATGGCGTCGTCGGTCGAGACCCCACCCAGGCGCATGAAGACGTCGTGGAGCCGTCGGGCATCGTCCCTCGCGTAGAGGAGCGCGCGGGTGCCCGACCCGCCTTCGTTGTTGCCGACGAAGAGCGCGAACCGGTGAAGGGGTTGGGCCACCACCGATGATGGGGTGATGACGCTTGAGAGCGCCACCAGGAGCACTCCGTGGAGGCCGAGGCGCCTCACGGCTTGCGCACGGTGCGATGGAACTGCTCGGCGGGGAGCTCCAGGTCGCCCAGCCTGGTCAGGTCGAAGTGCCACGGGCCTGGAGTTACCCCGATGCGAAGCCGATCACCATGGGACGTTCACCTCGACCCTGGCGGTGCGCGGGAAGCCGTCAAACGTCTCCCAACATGTTGAATCGAGGTCGTGTCTTCTGGAGGTGCGGGAAAGTGGACCGTCGATGATGGTTGAGCAAGCGGGGATAAGCAGCGTAAAACCGCTCCTCTTGTCGCTTGAGGGAGAGCCATGAAGCGCTACTTCGGCATCATCGTCGCCATCATCGGAATCGCCGCGGCCATCGTCTGGGCGACCCGTCGTTTCGATCGCCAAGCCACCGAGGCGGCGCGAGAGAAGAACGAGCTGCGCATCAAGGCCGAGTACCTCGAGCGGGTCGCCTGGCTGCGCAACGTGCCCGACGAGAAGCCCTATCGCGACGAGGTGGCGACCTTCATGGGCTGGTACTTCAAGGAGGTCGGCGAGCATCTCAGCCGCTTCGGAGGGAATCGCGCCTTCGACGACTACGTGCAAGAGATGGGAGACCGGTCGAAGAAGGCGCCGTCGACGAAGTCCGAGGAGCCCCTTCGCGACCGCAGCGAGGAAAAGAAGGCCGCCTACGAGTACACCAAGAAGGTCTTCGATCTCTTCCGGGCGCGAACCTATGCGCCGTACTGGACCGCGACGAGCGAGGGCATCCGTCTCGACGTGCTGTCGGCCGACACCGTGCGCATCGGCCCAGAAGAGAAGATCCACCTGGCGCTGGTCGTATGGGGGCTCCCTCGAGAGGAGCGGACCGACGAGCGCAACGCCAAGCGCGTCGCGAGCAACGCCAACTTTCGCTTCACCTGGAAGCTGTACGACGAGAAGCAGAAGCTCATCGGCGAGATGCCTGGCGAGGGCGGCCCAGAGGGGCGAATCGATTGGCCCGAACGATTCGTGAAGTTCTTTCCGCCCCTGGTGCTGCTCGGCTACTACGACGTCGACAAGCTGCCCCCAGAGGCGAAGACCGCGGAGATCTCCTTCTCCATCAGCGCGCGCAGCCAGACGGGAGGAGACATCATGGCAGGGTATACGTGGAAGCTCGATGTCCCAGCCGCCTGGAGGCTCGGCGCGGGCGAGACCTGGCGAGGGGCCCAGGAGTCGATTCGGCCCGAGGAGGAGATCGACCCCAAGAAGAAGAAGCGCTGAGGAGCTCCTCGCCGGTCAGTCGTGGAAGCCGACGATCTGCCACGCGGCGCCCACTGGGCGGAGCAGCAACACCATCGCGTGCCCGGAGAGGTTCCCCACCGCGAGGGAGGTGTTGGCGCTTCGCCAGCTCCAGCCCGACAGCCGCCGGGGAGGCGCGCCGTACTTCTTCTCCATCTCTGGTGGCGTGAGCAATTCGACGTCGTAGAGCACCAACAGGTCCGTGCGCTTGGCCCTCAGGTTCTTGACCCACTCACTTCGCAGCTCGTCGGCTCGATCGATTCGCCGGTCCTCGAGCATGAAGGGCAACCCACAGTGGGCGAGCATGCCTGGGGTGTCGGCGGCGATGAGGTCGGTGAAGAAGTGCCGGGCAGTCAGCCGGGCCTGATCCGCGGTGGGCAGCTCCGCGAAGGCCTCGAGGTCGAGATCAGCCGGCGGAAGAATGGGGTTGATGTCGCTGGCCCCGTATTCTCTTCGCAGTTGCTCCACCAGCTTCTCCCGCTCGGGCTGGGGGAGCTCGCGGAGTCGCTTGACCTGTCGAACCACCTCGTCGGCGCCCTTGGGCCGTGGCGGCGCGGCGGGCTCCACCGGAGCGGCCGGGCTGGGCGAACGGGCCTCGGTGGGCGCAGGAGCCCCGGCTGGCGCGGGGACCGCGATGGGCTCGGGCGGTGGGGTGGGGGGCTCCTGGGCGAGCACCGCGGTGAGCAGGAGCGCGAAGGCCTTCATGCGCGGCTTTCTAGCACGGCCCTCAGGCCTTCGACTCCACGCTTTCCGCCTTGAGGAGCCTGCTCGTAAACAGCAGGTGGGCGGCCGCGGTGAAGAGGCCAATCGACGCGCAGACGAGCCAGTAGCCCCGCATGCCGATGGCCTCCATCAGCCTTGGCCCGGCGGCGGGAGACACCATCGCCGCCAGCGCCCAGGTGAGGCTGAAGGCGCCCTGGTAGCGCCCTCGTGCCTCGATGGGGGACAGGTCCGCGACGATGCTGGCATTGACTGGCGCGAAGATGATCTCTCCCAAGGTCCACACAGAGACTGAGAGCAGGTAGAGGGGAATGCTCGTCGCCCAGGTGGTGACGCCGAAGCCCACGCCGGTCAACGCGGCGGCCACCGCTAGGAGCACCGGCCGGGGAACGCCCTTGACCCGCTCCATCACAAAGGACTGGAGCACGACGATGAGTA
Organism: Myxococcales bacterium; assembly: GCA_003153055.1. The sequence continues at coordinate 14,820 of PMBV01000367.1, read as the reverse complement.
CCCCGTTGGCCGCGATGACGACCCCGAACGCTTCGGTGGAGAAGCCCTTGTCGTGCATGTCAGCGGGAAGCCCGGTGAGGTGCTGGAGAAAGACCAGCACCACCAGGAAGTTCAGCAGGAGAAACGGAGCGAAGACCTGATCGACGAACGGCGCGAGGAGCGACGCTCCCTTCCGGCCTTGCCCCCCCGTGGGCTTGGTCTCGGGCACCAGCTTCCACACGATGGCCGCCAACCCCAGGGTCGTCGCGGCGTCACCCACGAAGAGCACAGTGAAGCTCCGCTGGGCCATGAAGCCTCCGACCACGGCCGCGAAGGTGAAGCCGAGGTTGACCGCCCAGTACTGTATCGCGAAGGCCTTGAGTCGATGCGCGGGCTCGACCACGTCAGCCACCAGGGCCTGGGCCGCTGGTCGGTACGCGTCGCCCGTGAACCCGAGGAGCATCGAGCACAGGGCCAATTGCCAGGGGGCTCTCGCCGCGCCCAAGAGCACCATGCTCAGGGCGCCGCTGATGAGCGACACCAACATGGTGCGCTTGCGGCCGATTCGATCGGCCAGCGTGCCCCCCGTGAGGGTCCCCAAGAGCGACCCGGCTCCGAAGAGCGAGGTCACCAGCCCGGCCGACGACAGGGACATTCCACGAAACTGCGTGAGGTAGACGAAGAGGAGGGGAACGATGAAGCTGCCAGCTCGGGTGATGAACACACCCACGACCAGGGCCCAGTACGGTGGAGGGAGCCCCTCCGTGAGCCTGAGCCAGCGATCTGTGAAGGCCGATCTCACGGGGGGCAGCTTCGCCGTCATGCCCGCTGGACGTCTGCCGCGCAAGGGAGCTGACCAATCACCTGCGAGCGACCCGGGGTTGGGCGTAGAATGCGGTGGTGTCCGAGATTCGCAATCTCCTCGCTGCCGCGCAGCGCGCCGAGGTCCGAGGAGATCTCCCCGAGGCCACTCGGTTGCTGCGCCAGGCGGCTGGCTGGTACTCCGAACGGGCGCTCGCCGCGCGGGCCGAACAGATGCTGCGGCACGCGGCACGGCTCGAGGGCCCCAAGACGCCTCCGCCGTCAGATGACTTCGGCTTCGGAGACGAGCTCGACGAGACCGGGGCGCGCCCAGCTGTCAGTCAGCCCCCCAGCCGAGCCCCGCGGATCGAGCAGCGGGGCCCGACCCTGGCCGACTCCCAGGTGGAGGCCTGGTGCTCGTTCTGCTGCGGGCCCTCGCGTGAGGTTGGCGCGCTCGTCACCGGCCCCACCGGAGCGTTCATCTGCCGCGACTGTCTCGAGGCGTCCGCCGGCCTCGTCGGCGCTCGGGTGCCTGACGCGGCGAACCCGCCGAGCTCCCGCGCGGCGCCGGAGTTGCTGCCCTCGCAGGCGCGGGCCCTCGAGCGCCTTCGTCGCTGGTCTGGGCAAGTGGCGTTGCTGGTCGGTCCACCGGCGTCTGGGCGATCGACGCTCCTCCGGCACCTCGGGGCGCTCACCCGGCCGCCGTATACCCAGCTGCCCGAACACCGACTCTTCATCGATCTCCCGCCCCGACTGGCGGCCGAGGAGGAGGCGCGGCTCCTGACTTGGCTCGAAGAGGCTCCCGGGCGATCGATGGTGATTGGTGCCCCCGGCCAACTGCCCTCACCCAGCCTGGTGCTGTCGAGCGAGCAGGGCGACGAACCAGTCTACGACACGAAGGCCCTGACCTCGGCCATCGACGCCGCGTCGGAGCGCCTGCTCGCCCTGGTGGATCAGGTGGTGACGCTCGAGGCGCCCGACGTCCCCGCGCTCGAAGCGCTGGCCCAGGGGCTCCTCCGCGCTCGAGGCGTGGTGCTCCCCGAGCAAGCGCTCAGGCGCCTGGTGGCCATCGCCGTCGACTCGGGCCGGGGTGCCCACGAGGTCGCCGCCCTGGCCCGTCGCATCGCCCCGGGGAGGTACACCGAGCGATGAATCCTCCGGTCACGTGCTGGCCCTTGGGGCGGGTGGAGTACTCCGATGGGCTCGAGCTCCAGCGACAGTTCATCGAGGCGAAGAAGCTCGAGCGCAGCACTGACACGCTGCTGTTGCTGGAGCACCCGCCCGTGCTGACCATGGGTCGGGGCGCGCACCGGGCCAACGTGCTGGCGAGCCCGGCCCAGCTCGACCGCCTGGGCGTCGAGCTCTTCGAGACCGACCGAGGCGGAGACGTCACGTACCACGGGCCCGGTCAGTTGGTCGGCTACCCGTTGCTCCACCTGGGCCCCGGTCGACAGGACGTGCGGAAGTACGTGCGGGCCATCGAAGAGGTCGTCATTCGCACGGCCGCCGACTTCGGCATCGCGGCGAGCCGGCTGGAGCGGTGGCCAGGCGTCTGGGTCGAGCAGAGCCGCGATGGGGGCCCGAGGAAGCTCGCGGCTCTCGGGGTTCACCTGTCGCGATGGTACACTCGCCACGGATTCGCCCTGAACATTCGGCCCGATCTCTCGCACTTCGGGCTGATCGTCCCCTGCGGCATCACCGAGGGGGGCGTCACGTCGATGGAGCGGGAGCTGGGCCGCGCCGTCGAGCCGGAGGCGGTGAGCCAGCGGATCATCGAGCACTTCGCCGCCGTGTTCGACTGCTCCGTCGTACTGGCCCCCGCCCCAGAAGAGACCGTGTCAGTGGTGATCCGTCACGCTGACGATTTTCTCCTCATGCGTCGCACTCCTGAGCGGGGCGGCTTTTGGCAACCAGTCACGGGTCGGGTCGAGGCGGGGGAGTCGACAGCGCTGGCCGCTCAGCGGGAGCTTCGGGAGGAGACCTCCTTCGAGACACCCGTTCGCTCGCTGGAGTACCGGCACGCCTTCCCATGGGGAGCCTCCTCGCCGCCACGGGTGGCCATCGAGACCGCCTACGTGGCGCTGGTGTCTGAGCGCGCCAACCCACGGTTGAGCGACGAGCACGATGCCTTCGAGTGGGTCGACCTGGCCACAGCGCTGGGCCGGGTTCCGTTCGCTGGGTTCAAGCGCGCGCTCACCCGCGCGGCCGCCGTCACAGCTTGAGGACGAGCCACTAGCCTGCCTTGGCTTCGGTTCCTTCCTCGGAGAGGAACTCCATGAGATGTCCGGAGCGATCGCGCTTGGTCTTCAGGTAATCGACGTTCAAGGGGTTGGTCAGCGTCCGCGAAGGAATGCGACGTCGCACCGCCACGCCCTCGTCGACCAGACCGGCGATCTTCAACGGGTTGTTGGTGATGAGATCCACGGACTCGACGCCCAGCGCTCGGAGGATCTCCGCGGCGGCGTCGTAGCGTCGCAGATCGTCGGCAAAGCCGAGCTTGAGGTTCGCCTCCACGGTGTCCAGCCCATGGTCCTGCTGGAGTGCGTAGGCCTTGATCTTGTTGCCCAGGCCGATGCCGCGACCTTCCTGGCGCAGGTAGACCAGCACGCCACACCCCTGCTGGCTGATGAAGTCGAGCGCGCGATCGAGCTGGGCTCGACAGTCACAGCGGAGGCTGCCGAAGACCTCGCTGGTCAGGCACTCGGAGTGGATCCGTACCGGCACCCCCTCGAGGCCATGCACGTCGCCCTTCACCATGGCAACGTGCTCTTTCCCGTTCCGTCGGTCGCGGAAGACGACGATGCGAAACAGCCCTCGCTCGGTGGGCAGCTGCGACTCGGAGTAGCGCTCCAGGAAGTTCGACAGCTTCCTGGTAGGGAGAACCTTGGCTTCGCTCATTCCTTCCTCACCGTGATGCCCCGAGGAGGGCTGCTCCAATGCAGCGACGCTCGCTTTGAAGGCTTCGTTGGTCAAGCATCGAGGTCATCATCATGTTCGATGCGCTGCGAAGAGAAACGTCTCGCATCACCGCGGATCACCCCAGCCAGTCGACGGGTATCAAGCTGATTTCGCTGCCCATCTCGACCTCGGTCGTGTCTGGAGCCACGCTGATCAGGTGGGTCGCCCCGGTGACCGAGGAGAGCGATCCTGATGACTGGTTCGCCAGGGGCGTCGCCCAGAACTCTCGATCACGAAGCTCCACCGTGGCGCGGATGAAGTGGCGGCGGCCGGCGGGCTTCTGCAATGGGGTGGCTGCGCGACCGGGCAGAGGCGTGACGCGAGACGGGAGGCCCTGGAGTGCCCGGAGCGCAGGTCTGACGAACAGCTCGAAGGTCACCATCGCCGACACGGGGTTGCCGGGGAGCGCGAAGACGAGGGTGCGATCGGTGCGCCCGACCGCCAGGGGCTTGCCTGGCTTCATGGCCACCGTCCAGAAGTCCATCGCGACGCCCAACTCGGTGAAGGCGTCCCGGACGAAGTCGTGGTCGCCCACCGAGGCGCCAGCCAGCGTCACCAGCACGTCGGAGTCGAGTCCTTGGCGGAACGAAGCGGTGAGCGCCTCGATGCGATCCGCGACTACCCCGAGCGTCGTGGGCACGCCCCCGGCTCGCTTGACCGCCTGCGCGATGACCGGTGAGTTGGTGTCCACGATGCGCCCATGCGACTCCTCCCACGCGTTGCACAGCTCGTCTCCGCTCGACGCGATGGCGACCCGTGGCCTGCGCCTCACGACGACCCGGGCCACCCCTTGACCCCAGAGGGCCCCCGCCTCGGCCAACCCGATGGGCCAGGCCGCCTTGAGGAGCAGTTGCCCCTCTCGCACGTCCTCGCCCTTGAAGCGGATGTTGGCGTGCGGCTTCGGTATCTCGAGGATCTCGATCTGTTCCTCATCGATGACTTGCACGCGCTCCTGGGGCACCACGGCGTCGGCGCCACTGGGAAGCTGCGCCCCGGTCATGATCCTCGCGCAGGTGGCCTCTTCGAGGGCCAACGACGGTTTCTGTCCCGCGAAGATGCGCTCGATGACCGTGAGCGGCACTGGCTTGCCGATCAGATCCATCGTGCGCACCGCGTAGCCGTCCATCGCCGAGTTGTCCCATGGGGGCAGGGTCCGCACGGCCATGAAGTCCGTGACCAGCGCGCGGCCTACCGCGTCCTCCACCGAGACGGTCTCCTCGGGAAGAGGCGAGCACAGCTCCAACACCCGCTCTTGAGCGTCTTCCACCGAGAGCATCGCCATGATCACTTCATGTCCTTTTTGTACGGAGAAAACCAATAGGAATTGCAGGGATTTGGGTTGACAATGGGGAAGGTCCTCTGTATCGGAACTTGGCATTGGTCTGTGGAGGAGCATGCTCGAGGCCACAGGTCAGGTCGGTCGCCGCGACGCACCTAAGGAGACAGCGTTGGCCAAAAAGAAGGCGAAGACGCCGCGAGGAAAAGCCAAGAAATCCGCGCCGCAACGGACGAAGACGGTCGCCAAGAAGGTGACCAAGTCGTCTCCGAGCCCGGCGCCCAAAACAGCCAAGCCCGCTGTCAAGGCCAAGGGCAAAGCCGCGAAGGCTCCTCCGATCAGTGCGCCCAAGCGCACCGACGGCTGGCAGGGTCCGCTGCCCGACAAGGAGATTCCGAGGTCGACCAAGCTCCCCAGCGAGGGGGCCGCGCTCACCAAGCGCGAAATGGAGCAAGTGCTGACCGTCGGCACCCGTGGCGTCGCCGGTGAGGGCGGGCTCAAAGGCCGAGTCGTGCTGTATCAGAACCTCCCGTACCTCGAGGTGATCGGTCGGGACAAGCGAGAGCTGTGGTTCTTGCTTCAGGGACCGGATCAAGAAGTGTTCCCGGCCTATGTCGATCACAAGGTCTCGGTGTCGGGCCTCATTCGCCGGTTTCACCCCTACGGCGGCTCGGTCGACGTGCGGAAGTACACCGCGCGAAAGCCCGAGGAAGCTCCAGAGCCCGAGGGGCCGGCCCCAGAGGACACCTCGAAGCTGCGCCTGTTGTCGCCCGGTGAGGTCGAGACATTGTGTAGCCCCGGCATGTCGGTCGGGCTCAAGGGCTTCGCGACCATTCGCGGCCGGCTCGAGATGAGTGGCGACGAGTTCTTCCTCGTGGTGTCGAACGCCGGAACCCGCCAGCAAGTGGCCTTCACCATCGAGGGCAAGGCGACCAAGGGCCTCAAGAAGTACGTGGGTGAGGTAGCGGTGGCTACCGGAGTGATTGAGAAGCAGACGGGGTGGGGTGGTCGCGTCGACGCGGAGATCTGTGAGCCCAGGGCGCCGGAGTTCCCGCCCGTGTCCCGTGACGCGTTCGAGATCGTCGAGCTCGAGGTGTCGCCGACGACCGGCTCACCGAAGGACATCGAGGTGAAGCTGAATCACGGCCTGGTGGTGAAGCTGGCCGAGAAGCAGGGGCATGTCTGGGCGATCGAGCCACAGCTGGCCAAGCGGGTCAGCCTGCGCGAAGTGACGCTTCACACGGGTGGAGGCGCCGCGGTCCGGGAGTTCTTCTTCACGCCGCGCAACCCCGGGATCCACGAGCTCGAGTTCTTCCTCGGCAAACTGCACAACCCGATGCAGGTCAGCCGCACCTTCAAGGCCATCGTGAACGTGAAGGGGCTGGAAGGCGTAGGGTAGCTTCGGACTCTCGTCGATCGACCGGTCGAAGGGAGAGCGAGGCCGTCAGCAGGTGCTTCGGAGCTGGTCTCCGAGGCCCGCATGAGGTGTTCGTGACCATCGATCAGGATCAAGTACTGGAGCTCATCGCGACGGCCGGCCGGCTGGTCGGGATGAAGGAGATCCTCCGGGTCGGCAACCTGAACCCCGGCGTCCAGACCGAGCTAAAGCGAGTGCTGCGGGACCTGGTGCGCCAGGGGAAGGTTGAGCGCGACGGGAAGCGGTTCGGCGTTCCCGGGCAGCCCAGAGCGAGCTCTGGCCCCGCGTGGCAGAAGGCCGCTGTCGTCTCGAGCCGCGGACGGCAGGCGCCTCCCAAGGCGGCGCCGAAGGCGGCCGAGGCCCGACGAGGGTCGCCTCGGCGGTCTGCGAAGAGCCCCACCGAAGAGGGCCCCAGGCGAGGCGGCCCCCCACGGGTCCGGCCGACGAGGGGGCAGATGGTCGAGGGCATCATCCATCACCACGCCGACGGGTTTGCCTTTGTGAAGCCGATCGTCGGCCAGGAGAGCGAAGATCTCTTCATTCCCCCCGACGAGGCGAAGAAGGCGCTCGACCACGATCAGGTCATGGTGGAGGTCGTCCCCGGCCGGGGTGGGCGAACGATGGGGCGGGTCGTCGAGGTGAAGTCACGGACCCGCCAGTTCGTCATCGGGACGTACTGCGAGAGCTCCAGGGGCGCATGGGTGGAGCCGCGGGAGCGCGAGCTGGGGAGCATCCGGGTGCCTTTGACGCAGCTCGCGCGGGCGGGCGACGTGGTGAAGGTGCGCTTGGGCATCGGGGACTCGCTCTTCGCTGACCGACGGCTCACCGGAGAGGTGGCGGGCTCGCTGGGGTCGAAAGACGATCACTCGGTCGAGGTCCTGTCGATCGCATTCTCCCGTGGGTTCCACGACGAGTTTCCCGTCGAGGTGATGGACGAGGCAGATCGGGTGCCGGTCGAGGTCGCCGAGCGGGAGTCCTTGGAGGAGCACCGGAAGGATCTGCGAGAGCTCCCCCTGGTCACCATCGACGGCGAGGACGCCCGTGACTTCGACGATGCGATCTTCGTCGACGATCACCCCCGCGGCTCTCGGCTGGTCGTCGCCATCGCTGACGTCGCTCACTACGTCGGCGAGCACTCGTGGCTGGACAGCGAGGCCTTGCGGAGGGCGACCAGTGTGTACCTTCCGGGCCGCGTACTGCCGATGCTGCCGGAGCGCCTGTCCAACGGCATCTGCTCGCTCAAGCCTGACGTCGATCGGCTGTGCATGGTGGCCGACCTGATCATCGACCGAAGGGGCGTCACCTTGAGCGCCGAGCTGTACCCGGCGGTCATGCGGAGCCACGCTCGCTGCACGTACACCGAGGTGCACCAGGTCCTCGGCGGGGAGCGAGTCCCCGGTCGTGATCAGCTGAAGCCGCTCTTCCAGAGGGCGCATGCGCTGGCGACGCGGCTCACCGCCATGCGCCTCGAGCGAGGGGCCATCGACTTCGATCTGCCAGAGAACCGGGTCGAGCTTGACGAGGGCGGGCAGCCGCTACGCCTGGTGCAGCGCGAGAGGTGGGAGAGCCATCGGCTCGTCGAGGAGTGCATGCTGGCGGCCAACGAGGCCGTGGCCCGCTTCTTCCGCGAGCAAGGGCTCCCGACCGTCAACCGCTTCCACGGCGAGCCCGACGAAGAGAAGCTGGCCACCTTCCTCGGGCTCCTCGGGGCGTATGGCATCGAGGTGAAGGGCGAGCTCGACTCCAAGGAGCTCAACCGGGTGCTGAAGAAGCTCGACGGACACCCGGAGCAGCGGGCGCTGCATCAGCTGGCGCTCCGCTCGATGATGCAGGCGGTGTACTCGTCGCACCAGTCGGGGCACTACGGGCTGGGCGCTGAAGACTACCTGCACTTCACCTCTCCCATTCGGCGGTATCCCGACCTCCTGGTGCACCGGCTGCTGAAGTCCTTCTGGAGCCGAAAGCGGAGGCTCTCGGGCCAGCGGCTCGAGGGCGAAGCCGACCGGTTGGAGATGCTGGCGGTCCAGTGCTCGGAGCGGGAGCGGGCCGCGATGCAGATCGAGCGCGAAGTCAGCGCCCTCTACGCGTGCCTGCTGATGAAGGGGCGGGTCGGCGAGCAGTTCTCCGCGTCCATCGGAGGGCTGTCGGAGAACGGCTTCTTTGTCGTGCTCGACGAGCATCACGTGGAGGGCTTCGTCAGGGGAGAGACCATCGCCTCCGACTTCGAGCTTGATCCAGCCACCTACCGTCTCAAGTTCGGGAACGGGCGGGTGGTGCGCGTCGGTCAGAAGGCCATCGTCGTCCTGTTGAGCGTCAACCTGGTCAAGAAGCAGATGGAGTTCGGGGCGATCTCCCTCGACGGCCAGCTTCTCGATCGCTCGTCGCGTCCCGGGGCCTCCGGGCGGAAGCAGGCGGGGAAGGGAAAGGACGATCGCACGGGAACCGAGCGCCGTGGGGGAACTCGGACGACCACGGGCGAGAAGGAGACGCGCCGAAGCCCTCGGCCCGAAGCGCAGACCGCTGGGAGTCAAGAAGGCTTCGACGCCCGGGCGGTGCTCGATCGGTTGTGGCGAGAACGGAGCGGAGGCAAGGGGAAGGGCTCGGAGACGCGGGGCGCGAAGCGGGGGAAGAAGTGAGGGGCCCGTCGTCACCTTGACATCATTGCATCACTGCATCATCGTGCCCTCATGCGCACGACCATTACCCTCGATGATGACGTCGCCGAGGCCGCGAAGTCCCTCGTCCGCTCCACGGGAAGAACGCTGGGCCAGGTGGTTTCCGATCTCGCTCGGAGGAGCCTCAAGGCACGTCCCTCGAGTGGGAGGAACAAGGGGCTGGTGCCGGTCTTTGCGCTCGCCGACGAGGACGAGATCATTCCTGCGGATCGCGCCTCGATGCTCCTGGCCAAAGAGGGCCTTTGATGCGCCTGCTGGACGTCAACGTCCTCTTGGCGGTGACGTGGCCAATTCACCAGCATCATAGCGCCGCGCTACGGTGGCTCGAGCGCGAGGCGCGAGCGGGTTGGGCAACCTGCGCCCTCACCGAGCTCGGGTTCGTCCGGCTGTCGTCGAACCCGGCCTTCACTCGCCAGGCGGTTACGCCGCCGGAGGCCATCGAGCTCCTGGGTCGACTACGGGGCTTCGGGAAACACCGCTTCCTTGACGCTCTGCCGTCCGTCGATGTCCTGGCGTCCCTGCCGCTGGCCGGACACCAGCAGCTGACCGACGCGTTTCTCGTGAAGACCGCGGAGCTGCACCGAGGCATGCTGGTGACTTTCGACCGTGGGGCAGTCGTGCACGACCCGAGCCGGAAGCGCGTGCTCGTCTTGGACCCTGAGGCCTGAGGTGGTGACGTTCACCAAAGGCTGCCAGCTGGCTCCCGTCAGGTGAGCCCGAGGCTGCGGAGGGCCTCGTCTGGGCGGGGGACGATCTCTGTTCCCACCAGGAGCTCCACGCCGATGCAAGCCGCCGCCGCCTCCAGCGCAGCCTCGACGTCGTGCTGGACGCCCGAGAGCCTGAACCAGCCTTTGCCACCGATGCCCCGGGCGAGCTCGAGGAAGGTGATCGCGACGGCGGCGCACTTCAGCGCGGCGTCGGCAGCGCGGATGGTCGCCGCGACGGTATGTGTCTCCACCACGCCCACGGCGTCGGTGGCGCTCGACGTCGCCACCTGTCCACCAAGGGCGGCGAGGACGGGCTCGGCGACGTGGGGAAGGAACAGCCGGTCGAGCACGAGCGAGCCTCCGGCCGACAGCCCCGCCTGGAACGACTCGTCGACCTCGGCCACCGACCCGACGAAGATGAGGAGGAACTTCCCCGGCGAAACGGCGTCAGCCCGCACGACGTGCACCTCGGCCCGCTTCACGAGCGCATCCGCGACCACTACGCCGCGCGCCAGCGAGGTCAGCTCGATGAGGCCCAGCGCCGGGCCGGTCATGGTCGTCATGGGCTCCTCAAACTACACGATGCGAAACGAGTCCTTGAGGGTGCAGCGCCGCTCCCGGGTGAAGCTGATTGGTGTCGTGAGGCCCTCGCCGGTGGGCGAGGCGATCGTGAAGCTGGTGTAGCCCTCGCCACCGAGGCCGAGGCCGGCGAACGAGGGCCCGTTCTTCACGAAGATCGACGTGTTGACGAGCTTCGCCATCTTCGAGAGATGGTCGATGTTCGTCGAGTGCATGGTGGCCGTGTGGCCAAAGCCGTGCTCGGCCTGGACAGCCGCTGCGATGCACGCCTCCACCGACGGCAGCCGCGAGAAGCCGATCACCGGCATGAGCAGCTCCAGCTGGACGAAGGGGTGCGCCGGGTCGACCTCGGCGAAGAGCAGCCGGGTCCCCGGAGGCACATGGAGCTCGGCCGCCCTGGCGATGGCGACAGCATCCTTGCCGACCCACTCGCGGGCCGGGTGGCCCTGGTCGACCACCAGCCGCTCAAGGCGACCGAGGGCGCCATGAGGCACCTCGGAGGCCCCGTGGCGAGCGAGCTCGGCCTTCAGCTGATCGGCGATCGAGGCGACCGCGAAGACCTCCTTCTCGACGATGCAGACGATGTTGTTGTCGAGCGACGCACCGTCCACGATGTCCCGCGCGGCCCGCTCGAGGTGCGCCGTCTCGTCGACGACCGCTGGAGGGTTCCCCGGGCCCGCGGCGATGGCGCGCTTCCCCGAGGTCATCGCCGCCTTCACCACCGCCGGGCCCCCCGTGACGACGAGCAACCTGATGCCGGCATGTCTCATGAGCGCCTGGGCCGACTCGATCGTCGGATCCGCCAACGCACAGACGAGGTCCTGGGGGCCTCCCGCGGCCATGATGGCCTCGTTGAGTCGCTCGACCAGGAAGGTGCACACCCCTTTGGCCGCGGGGTGGACGTTGAAGACCACCGCGTTGCCCCCTGCGACCATGGCGATGCCGTTGTTGATCACCGTCTCGGTCGCGTTGGTCGACGGCGTGATGGCGCCGATGACTCCGAAAGGGGCTCGCTCCAACAGCGCGAGACCATGATCGCCGCTGAACGCCTTGGGTACGAGCAGCTCCATTCCCGGCGTCTTGTCGGCGCACAGGAGGTTCTTCTTCACCTTGTCGGGAGCGTTGCCGAGGCCTGTCTCGGCCACCGCCATGCGGGCGAGCGGCTCGGCGAGCTCACGGGACTTCGCCCGCATCGCCTCGATGACGCGTTGTCGGCTCTCGACGCTCTGGGCGATGAAGGCCTCTTGGCCCCGCTGGGCGGCTGCCGTCGCGAGATCGAGATCATCGAAGACCCCCACCCGCCGGCGGACCAACGCGGGCGCCTGCCGGGGGGGCTCCGGGACATCGCCGCTCGTCGCCTTCAGCTCCCGCGCCAGCCTCCGCACGACCTCCTCCACGATGCGGTCGATGTGCGCGTTCGGCATGGTCGACGGCCTCCCCAGGCGACGCTACTTCCGGTACGTGAGACGACCGTCGACTTCCACCTGGTCGACGATGGCCATGATGACGGCGTCGACCGGGCGGTCGCGGGTCTGTTCCGTCTGCCGGGCTGAGGAGCCGGACGCATAGAGCACGACTTCTCCTGGCCCGGCACCGACGGTGTCCACGGCCACGACGAGCGCCGACGTCGCCGCGCCGTCCGGGTCGATGCCGCGGACAAGCAAGAGCCTCGAGCCCTCAAGGAGCGGCTCCTTCCTGGTCGAGACGACGGTCCCCACCACCCGGCCGAGCAGCATCCAAGGCTCCTTACTTTTGGCCCGACTCGGCTTTGGCCTGATCCTGCCTGCCGAGCGGGAGCACGAGGTCGATGTTGGTGTGCGGCCGTGGAATGACATGGGTGGAGACGAGCTCGCCGACGCGCTCGGCCCCTCGGGCGCCCGCCTCGATCGCCGCCTTCACCGCGGCCACGTCGCCACGGACGATCATCGTCACGTATCCGCCGCCGATCTTCTCGTAGCCGACGAGCTCGACCTTGGCCGCCTTCACCGCGGCGTCGGCCGCCTCGACCATGCCCACGAAGCCTTTTGTCTCGATCATTCCCAGCGCGTCAGCCATTGGAGTGTCGCCTCTCGATCTTGAGGGTAGTTCAGATGGGGTCTATTTGTCCTTGAACGGGGGCTGGTCCCTCCCCGACAGCGCCCCGAGGGCGTCCAGCGCCGCCTTGGCCGCCGAGTCGATCTCCGACTCGGAGCCCGCCAGGTACAGGCGCCCGAAGGCCCCGAAGGGCGTCACGTCGACAAGCCTGATGTCGGCGGCCTTCTCGGCCTCGTTGGCTGCCAGCGCCGCGTAGGCCGCGGGCTCGGTCTCGAGGATGTAGAGCGACTGCCCGGGCTCGATCATCNNATCATCGCGTGCATGGGCTCGATGGCCCGAATGACGGTGTTGGAGACCAGGCGAGGCTTCAGGCGATCGTCGACCGTCACCCCGAGCTCCTTCAAGATCGCGTCTCCCGCACTTCGCACCTCGCCCTTGTCGTCGCTGTGGAGCTCGAGCATGCCATAGGCCCGCTCCACGACGAGGGTGGCCGGCTGAACCTTGGTGGCCTTCAGGGCCACGTCCATCAGCCGGTGAATCGCCATTCCCGGGGCGATCTCCACGAAGAGGGACGCGACGAAGGGAACCGGGAAGTAGCCGCGGCAGGTGGTGCAGATGTGGGCTGCGAGCTGCGGCTGCAGGCTGTCGAGGAAGGCGTAGGTGCGCAGCGAGGTCGCCAAGACCCCTCCTTGGGAGCGAGGCCCCTTCATGCAGGTACCGGTGTTGTAGAACCGGCGAGGAGCGTTGACAAGGGTGGGGCTGGAAGGCGAAAGCGAGGGCATGGTCGCCTCCGCCCTCGTCCTCGTTGCGTTGCTCGAGGCTGCTGATTCGTCGGTTTCCCAGCTTGGCGTCGAGGGTCCGAAGCCCAACACCGTCGGGCTGGGCGCGAACATCGGCCTGTTCGTCAACAAGTTCGGGGTCGCGACGCACGCGCGGATCAGCGGGGAGTTCACCCTCTACTCGCGGCCCCTCAACGACCTCGTCGCGCTCATCCAGGTTGGCTCGGGCATGGCCATCTCGTTCCCGTCGGACTCGGTCTTCAAAGAGCACTACCAGCACGTGGCCATGGCGGGCTTTGGCTACCGCAGCAACCACGATCTCATCAGCTGGGGCTTCCAGCTCGCCTTGGGGGCGGTCTGGTACCGCACTTCGTTCAAGCCGGGCCCCTACCTCTTCGAGAGCACCGTGACCGCCTACTCCGAGGGGCGAGCGCAGTTCGGCATCAAGCTCGCGACGTCCTTCCGGATGGGCGTGTACGTGGGCTACGGCTCTCCGCTGTACTACCCGCTCCTCCACCCCGGCAGCCTCTTCGTCGGGGGCTTCATGTTCGGCCTCTATGCCGATTTTCGGTGACTCCTGATGGGCTTCGTCGATCTCCACCTCCACCTTCTGCCCGGGATCGACGACGGGGCTCGCTCGATGGAGGACAGCCTGGCCATGGCGCGGGCGCTGACGCGCCTGGGCTTCTCCGCCGCCGCCCCAAGCCCGCACCACCGCGCTCAGTATGCCTCCTCCTCGGTGGAGCTCTGCCTCGCGAAGCTCGAGGAGCTGCGGGGGGAATTGAAGGCCCACACCCTCGAGCTCGAGCTCTTCAACAACGCCGAGAACTTCTTTCTCGAGGAGGGGCTGTTCTCGGAGCTGGGGACCCCGCGGGCTCGACTCATCGGATCGAGCAAGGCGCTGCTCGTGGAGGCGCCCTACACCGGGCCCTTGCCGATGCTCCCCGACCTCGTCTTTCGAATGCGGCTCAAAGGCGTGACGCCGGTCATCGCCCACCCTGAGCGGTGCATGGAGTTCGAGAAGAAGGGGCGAGCGGCCGAGGCGGTGCGCTGCGGAGCTTTGCTCCAGCTCGATCTCGGCTCGCTCATCGGTCGCTACGGGAAGCCCGCCCAGCGGCTCGCGCACGAGTTCCTCCGTGAGGGGCTCTATGCGGTGGCGGCGACCGATGCCCACTCGAGCGCGAACCTCGAGGACTGGGTCTCTCTGGGCCTCGGTGCGCTCGAGAAGGCGGTGGGGAGCGAGGGGGTTCACCAGCTCCTGGAGCGCGGGCCTCGGGCCGTGCTCGCCGGGGCCGCGCTGTAGCAGTCGCAAACGGTCCACAAGGTGGTAGGGAGCCTCTCCATGGTTTCGGTCCAAGGACGCTGGCGATGAGCCGCTGGATTAAGTTCGCGGTCAGTCTCGCCATCACCGGCGCCAGCCTGTGGTGGACTTTTCGCGACACCCACTGGCCGGACCTGTGGGGCTCGCTCAGGAGCGCCAACTGGGTGGTGCTCATTCCCTTCTTGATGATCCTGGCGGTGATCCACGTCGCCCGGACGATCCGGTGGGGGAACCTCCTCTCGCCACAAGAGCGGGTGTCGTTCAAGAACCTGAACGAGGCCTCGGCCATTGGCT
>PMBV01000081.1:51681-52273 GCA_003153055.1 Myxococcales bacterium | reverse complement strand
CCGGCCCTCGGCGTCGCGGTTGGGCAGCTCCACGGGCTTGCCCTTCACGGTCAAGGCCACGAGGCCGGTGTCGGGGGGAATGTCGAGGGCGTCGGGGAGCGAGCCCCAGGTGAATTGGCCGGCGACGGAGTGCTCTCCCGCGCCGAGCAGCACCGCCGGACGACCCGAGCCGTCGGCCACCACCACCGCCGCCTTGCCGTCGACCTGCACGTCCTGGGGCCAATGCCGAGATTCCCCCGGGAGCCGCTGCCAGGCCTCGCGGTAGGTCTTGATGGATTGGGTGAAACGGCCGCCTTGCTCATCGAGGGTGAGGGTCAGCTGGCCGGGCCATGCACACGGTCGGTCGCGAGTGCCGTGGAGGAAGGGGCAGGTTCTGTCTTTCTCGTCGTGAAGTACCCAGCGCTCCCAGTCGCGGAGTGCCGTGGGGAGATCGTCGGTCTTCGGGGGGGTCGAGAGGGCTGGCGACGAAGCGAGGACGGCGAGGAGGAGCGCGTGTCGCATGGGGGGCCGACCGTCGCGCGTTTCGGGCGAGGGTGCAGCAAGTACTGGTGCTGGGAGGGCTGCCGGTCGGGACTCGGGACTCGGGACTCGG
>PMBV01000081.1:0-51553 GCA_003153055.1 Myxococcales bacterium | reverse complement strand
GGGACTCGGGGCTCGGGACTCGGGACCGGGAGCGCGTGCGCGTGCGCGTGCGCGTTCGTTTGCGCGTGCGGCTTCGGGACTCGGGGTTCGGGAGGAGGAGGTACCGTGCCCGTCTTCGCGCTGCACGTCCCCGTCCCCGGCGGTCGCACCCGCGCACGACCCCGACCCCGACCCCGGCCCCGGCCCCGATGCCCGTCACCCGATGCCCGTCACCCGATGCCCGTCACCCGTCACCCGTCACCCGTCACCCGATGCCCGATGCCCGATGCCCGACCCCGGCTGTTGGGCACGCCAATTCCCGCACCCAGCACCACCACCTCAGCATTTCTCTGCTAGGGATGCCCGCCTATGCGGCGCCCCTCCTGGACCGTAACTTTCATCAGCGCAGGCGCGGCGTTGCTCGCGGCCCTCGTCGGCGCAGCCCTCTACTCCGCCCGGCAACAGGTGCACGCCTACTACGAGCGCGTCCTCGAGCCCGAGCGGCTCCTGGCTCCAGTGGGCGCAGCGCCTCCCACGTCGTTCCGTTTGACCGACGTGCCGTGGGTGAGCAGCGATCTCGAGCTGGCCTCGTCCATCTCCCTGGTGATGCTGGCGGCGCAGTTCGGCAAAGACGAGCCCCGCCAGAAGATCGACTTCCTCATGGGCACGACCTGGGGTGCGACGCCAATTCCTCGGCAGATCGGCTTCGTGCCTGGGCAGGACCCAGAGCTCGGCTTCCGCTCCGCCGCCGCGGCGTTGGGTTTGAGGCGTCGGTACTTCGTCACCGACGACGCCGAGCGCTACATCCGCGAGCTCAAGGCCCAGCTCTCCGGCGGCCGGGCAGTGCGCGTGGCGGTGAACCTGGTGGCGCTCGAGAAGCGAAAGCAGGAGGAGCCCATCGCCCACTCCATCGTGCTGGTGGGCTACGACGAGGCCTCCTTCGAGTACTACGAGCCGCTCTGCCGGCATCCATCTCCGTGCGAGCCGGGCACTCGGCCCCCGGGGCTCGCGGGGCAGCGGGTGCCCACCGCGCAACTGCTCGACGCGGTCGATCAACAGAGCATCGTCTACAAGTACCCCTGGCGTTACCAACTGCTGGTGCTGGAGAAGGCCGGCGAGCCGGTCGTGAACCTGGAAGAGGTGCTGCTGCGAAACGCCCGGGCGCTGGTGGGCTTCAAGCTCGACGACTTCGCGGCGGGGGCCGACGAGGTGGAGGACACCTCCAAGGCCGTCTCACGCGCTGGGCGAGAGGGCTTCACCAAGCCGCTGGAGCGGGCAGTGCGGCTGGCGATGCTCGCTCGCCGGGACGACGCGCGCATGCTCGCAGTGCTGTTCCCCGGAGACCCGCGAGCGGAGATCGCCGCGACGCACCTCGAGCGCTCGGCTGAGGCGTTCGCGAAGGCCCTCTCCATGTTCGAGCAGAAGAGCAACGTGCTGGGCCTGACCGATGCGTTGACCGCGGCGAGCAACGCCGATCGCGCGGCCGGCCAGGCGCTCCTCTTGGCTGTGCCCGACGGCGGCCTTCCTCGCTGAGCGGTTGCCGCGGAGCCAGGCGTCGATTCAGAGCGTTCCCAGCAGCGCCTCCAGCTTCGCGATGTTGGGCGGCTTCGCGAGATGGCGCTCGAAGCCGGCCTCGGTGGCCCGCTGCAAATCTTCCTGCATGGTGTAGCCGCTCAACGCCACCAACAGCGCGCTCTTGAGCCCCTCTTCGGCCTTGAACGAGCGGGCGACGTCGAAGCCACTCATGCCCGGCAGCCCGATGTCGCAGAGCACGATCTCNNCTGTCGGCCGCGTCGACGTTGTCCTCGATGATCAACACCCGCCGGCCCGGAGCGGCAGCACCAGGTCGTTCGCCGGGGACATGCACGGCCCACTGCACCAGCGGCAGCCGCACCAGAAACTCCGAGCCCTTCCCCGGCCCCTCGCTCCGCACCTGAACGTCGCCGCCGTGTAGCTCGACGAGGCCCTTGACCAGCGCGAGGCCCAGGCCCAGACCGCCCTTGCTGCGATCGAGCGTGGTGTCGGCCTGCATGAAGGGTTCGAACAGCCGCCCCAACAGCTCGGGCTCGATGCCGACCCCGGAGTCCGACACCCTGAGCTCGGCCCGGCGACTCGAGGCGTCCACCGAGATGCTCACGGTGGCCCGCCCACCCCGCTTGGTGAACTTGGCCGCGTTCTGCAGGAGATTACCGACGACCTGCGCGAGCCTGGTCGCGTCGCCGTTCACCTCGACGCACTCGGCGGGCAGCCGCGCCTCGAGGGCCACGCCATTCTTCTCGAACACCGAGCAGAGGTCCTCCATGGTGCGCCGCACCAGCTCGCCCAAGTCGAGGTTCTGACGCTCGAGACGAATCTTGTTCTGCGAGATGCGGGTCACGTCGAGGAGATCATCCACCAACCGCGACAGGTGGCCCGACTGGCGACCGATGACCTGCTGTGCCCGCCGCGCCTGCTCCCCACCCGGCGCCGCGTGCTCCAGCACATAGAGGCTGTTTCGAATGGGCGCCAACGGGTTGCGCAGCTCGTGTGACAGCACCGCGAGGAACTCGTTCTTCCGGCGGTCCGCCTCCACCAGCTGCTCGTTGGCGGCCCACAGCGCCTCCTCGGCTCGCGTGCGCTCGGTGATGTCGTGCACCATGCCCGACGAGCGCACCACCCGGCCCGTGCCGTCGCGGAAGTGCTGCCCCTTCTCGTGCACCGTGCGCACCTCCTTCGTCGACTGCCGCACGATGCGGTGCACGAGCTCGTAGACGTCATCGTCCTTCTCGAGCGACCTGGCGAAGGCCATCTCGACCAGCCGGCGATCCTCCGGGTGCACGATGGCGAGGAAGGCCGCGAAGTTCGCGCCGAACCCCTCTCGCGCCACGCCTCCGATGCGGAACACCTCGTCGGACCAGGTCAGTCGGTCGGCGACGAGGTCGAGCTCCCAGCTCCCCAGGTGGGCGATCTCCTCGGCCCGGTTGAGCCGCGCCTCGCTCTCGGTGAGCTGCGAGAGGGCCTGGCGCCGCTGCCCGACATCGTGAAACACCAGCACTGCCCCGGTCAGCGCGCCCAGGTTGTCCGTCATCGGTGCCGCGCTGTCCTCGATGGGCACCTGCCGGCCGTCGCGCGAGATGAGGGCCGTGTGGTTGGCCAGGCCCACCACGCGGCGCTCCCGCAGCACCTGGGCCACGATGTCGTTCGCCGGGCCGCCCGTCTCCTCATCGACGAGTCGCAGCACGCCGGACATCGGCCGACCGAGCGCTTCCTCCTGAGTCCAGCCGGTGTGCGCGGCGGCCACCGGGTTGAGGAAGGTGACGCGACGCTCGGTGTCGCAGGCGATGACTCCGTCGCCGATGCTCGACAGGGTTACACGAAGCCACTCGCTTTGATCGCGCAGCGTGCGCTCTTGGCCAATGACGGTGCGCGCGACCGCCCCGCTGGTGACCAAGGCGAGCAGCAGGCTGGCGACGAGGAGCGCCCAAGGCCAGTTGCCGACGCTGCGCAGTGCAGCGAGGGTGACGGCCTGGCGGGCCTCGAAGGCATGGGTCGCATCGGGTTGCAGCTCGTCTTCCAACAGATCCTGCAGCCTCAGCCGAGCGTCGGCGAAGCGGGCGAGATCCCCTTGGCTCGGTGGCACCGCGGCCCCGAGGAGCGCCGAGCCCATCGTCTCGACCTCGCGCCACTGGGCGCGAAACTGGGCCTCGAGGCGGCGCTCCTCGTCGGTCCTGATGAGGGCACCGTACTCGGAGAGGTGCCCCTCGACGTCGGTGACATCGGCCACCGCGGCGCCGCGGCGCTGGGCATCGCCGGAGAGCGCCAGCTGAACCGCCAGCCCGTAGGCCAGCACGTGTTTCTCGAGCTCGATCGCGACCTCCCGCCTGGGCCGGGCGACGTTCGCCTGGGCGTCGATGTCCTCGGCCAGCTCTTCCAGGTTCACCGAGAAGACGATGCCCACCGTCGCCAACAGACAAATCAACACACCAAAGCCGAGCCAGAGCACCCGCCCGGTGCCCTGGAGACGGACGCTCTGGGCCACGAGACCGTCGGCGGCGCAGAGGAGCCCGAGGCCCAGCAGCACGAGGGCGGCCGCGGTGTGCATCGCGATGGAGACGAAGCCCGGAAGCTGGCGAAGGTGCACCGCGCCGGTGGGGTACGCGATGAAGGAGATGGCCGCGATGACGGTGACCAACAGCGCCACGAGCTCGACGGCGAAGGCTCCTCGGCGCGGCCGTTGCCTGGGCCCCACCGTGCCCATCAGCGCGAGACCCAGGAGCAGAAGACAGAGCGCCGTCGTGGGGGCCATGCGCCCAGGAGAGAAGCCCGTCTCGGATGGGGCCATGACGTCGCGGAGCAACACCTGGTCGATGTGCAGGTCGACGCCGACCAGATCCTCCATGAGCGACGCCGCGCCCAAGACAGCCATCACCCCCGCCAGAACGAGCCGCAACCGAGCGCGCGCGCGCCACCTCAGCGCGACGCCTCCGGCCACCAGGGCCAGCGCGGTGTTGAGCTTCATCGACGCGAAGCTGGGCAGCACCCGCTTGAGCGGCTCCAGGTCGAACAACCAGCCCACCACCACCGAGAGGCCGAGGCCCGCGACGATGAGCCCGCAGGCATCAGCCACCCGAGCGAGACGGAGCCGCGACTCGAGGTTCTCCAGCCCGCGGGTGTCTGCGTGAGTCATGACAGGCCTCGGCTGCGAGCTCGGGCGGAGGAGCCCTGGCCGAGGAGCTCGACGAGGCGCTCCAGGCTCGGCGGCTTGGCCAGGTGCGCTTCGAACCCGGCCTGCAAGGCGTGCTGCACGTCTTCGGGGAGCGCGTAGCCACTGAGCGCCACCAACCGGCTGGCCTTGAGCGCTTCGTCGGCCCGGAAGGCGCGGGCCACCTGGTACCCGTCCATGCCTGGCAGCCCGATGTCACACAGCACCACGTCTGGCCGGAACTCGCGCGCTTTCTCGAGGCCGTCGGGCCCGCTGTGCACCACCGCGACCTCGTGCTCGGCCAATTCGAGCACGTCTCTCAAGCTCTGGGCCGCGTCGACGTTGTCTTCGATGACGAGCACCCTCCGACGCGTCACCGCCGACACTGCTCCCGGAGTGGCCACGGTGGCCTCGGTCGTCGAGAGCGGGAGGCGAACGCGGAGCTCGGCCCCTCGACCCGGGCCTGCGCTGTGGGCCGTGACGTCGCCACCATGGAGCTCGACCAGCCCCTTCACCAGGGCGAGCCCCAACCCGAGGCCGCCCCGGCTGCGATCCAAGCTGGAGTCGGCCTGGCTGAAAGGCTGAAACAGGCGAGCGAGCAGCTCGGGGCTCATGCCCTCACCGGTGTCGGTGACGCGGAGGACGGCGCGACGAGCGATGGCGTCGAGCTCCAGGGTGACCCGCGTCACCCCTCCCGGAGGCGTGAATTTGACGGCGTTCTGCAGGAGGTTGCCCAAGACCTGGGCCAGGCGGCTGGAGTCGGCGGTCACCATCACCGGTCCGTCGGGCAGCTCGAGCTCGAGCGCGACTCCAGCCTGCTCGAAGAGCGAGCGTTGGTCCTCCAGCGTCTTGCGCGCCACGAGCGCGAGGTCGAGCGGCTCGAGCCTGAGCTGAATCTTCTGTCGAGTGATGCGGGTGACGTCGAGGAGGTCATCCACCAGGTGAGAGAGCTGGGCCGCCTGTCGGTCGATCACCGCCAGCGCCCGCCTCGCTTGCTCACCGCCTGGCGCCGCTCGCTCGAGGACATAGGCGCTGTTGCGGATCGGCGCCAAGGGGTTGCGCAGCTCATGAGACAGCATGGCCAGAAACTCGTCCTTGCGGTGGTCGGCCTCGGCGAGCTGGCGGTTGGCTTCCCGCAGCGCCTCCTCGGCCCGCTTCCGCTCGGTGACGTCACGCACCACGCTGATGATGGTGCGGGCGCCATCGATGGTGGCCCCCCGGGCGCTGACCTCGACTGGAAAGGTGCTGCCGTCTCGTCGTTGGTGCACCGTCTCGAACAACAGGTCGCCGGTGCCGGCGCGGGCGAGCTGCTCGGCCAGCGAGCTCCTGGTGTCGGGCGCCCGCAGGTGACGCACCGAGAGCGTGAGCAGCTCCTCTCGTGAATAGCCGTAGGCGCTCTGGGCGGCGGCGTTGGCCTCGAGAATTCGCCCGTCGTCCAGGCGCATGAAGAGCACGATGTCTCGGCTGTGGCTCGCGAGCAACTCGTAGCGCCGGAGCGCCGCGTCCGCGCTCCGCCGCGTGGTGACGTCTCGACTGAAGATGGCGACTCGAGCGACCCGCCCGTCCTCTCCCAAGACGGGGTAGCACGTGTGCTCGAAGCGCATGCCGGCGCGGGTGTCTTCGAATTCCAGGGGCTGGCCCGACTCAGCGACTTCGTTCAGGCGAGCCTGGCGGGAGCGCGCCACCTCCTCGGGGAGGAACTCGGCGATGTTGTGCCCGAGGAGCGCCCCGGGAGGCCCGCCCACCCGTGACAGGGCGGTCCGGTTGCCGACCAGCGCGACGCCCTCGACGGTAAAGAGCCAAATCGACTCGGTGGCGGCGTTGAGAATGCCCCGGACCGTCGCCTCGCTCGCCCGCAGCGCCTCCTCGGCCTTCTGACGCTCGGTGATGTCCGTGAAGACCACTGAAAGACCGTTGGCCGCCGGGTAGATGCCGAGGCGGAACGAGCCGAGCGCGACGGCGCCGCGCACCTCGATGATCTCCGGTACGCGCTGGGCCATCACGCGGCGGTAGGCCGCCTCATGCCTGGTCCCCGCCAGCGAGGGGAAGAGTTCCCAGAGGTTGTGGCCGATGAGCTCCTTGGGCTCGCGGCCCACGTTGGCCGCCGCCCGACGGTTGGCGTAGGTGAAGCGGAACTCGCGATCCAGCGCCACGAAGCCGTCCTCGAGGCTCTCCACCGCGTCGACGAAGTTCTCGTGGGCCACTCGGGCCGCGGCCTCGGCCCGCCGGCGGTCGGTGACGTCCAGCACGAGGGACAGAACCGAGAAGCTGCCGGAGGGCCCGCGAAGCGTCGAGTTGTACCACTCGCAGTGAATGACGGTGCCGTCCTTGCGAAGGTTGCGGTTGGCGTTGACGGTCCGCGGGCGCTTGCCGCTCAACATGTCGGCCATCACGTCCTGTACCAGGTGCGCGTCGTCGGGGTGCACCCAGTCGAGCTCGTCGATGCGTTTGCCGACGGTCTCGGCGGCGGTCCACCCGAAGACGCGGGTCGCCTCATCGGACCAGCGGATGATTTGGTAGTCGGCGGAGGCCCACTCGATGACGGCCAGGGGCGAGTTCTCGAGGAGCGACTCGAGGCGCAAGGTCGTCGACTTGAGCGCCTCCTCGACGTGCCGGGTCGATTCGCCGACGTCCTTCCAGGTCACCGCGGCGCCGACGATGGCATCGCCCGACCTCAAGGGGACCGCCGAGGCCTCCATCATCACCCAGCTCCCCGCGGCGTTCCGAAGCACGAGCGTCGCGGGAGGCGGCGCTTCTCCGGCCAGCGCGCGGCGCACCAGGAGCCCATCGGCGCCGACGGCCTGCCCACCGACGTGGCGCATGCCATGCCGCTCGCAGCCGACCCGCACCAGCTGTTCGAGCTCGAGGTCGAGGGGGTCCAGGCCGAAGAGGGCTGCCGTCGCCGAGTTGGCCCAGGTGACTTTCTCGGCGTCATCGAAGACGACCACCGGCCACGGCAGCGCGTCGAAGACCGCCTCGAGCCCCGGCGCCGAGGCAGTGGCGCTCCGCTTCCGCCCAGGGGCGGACGCTGTCGTCTGTGATTTCACTCGAGCCATGCCACCTTTCGCCATACACACCGGCCCGCCCCCACCTCACCGTGCCGAACGCAGGCGCAGCTCCTGGGCGCTCGGTGAGAAGCCTCGAGAGAGTAGCTCAGCCGAAGCGAAGGTTTCCATGCGTGACTTGGCCAAAGGGGGCCAGGCGCATGCTTCTCAACAATGCTGAGGGGCTCGATTTTCCCCGAGGGAGGCGTCGCTTGACCGACAGCATGGGGAGCTGGCCGAGCCACGCCGCCCTCGCCCCGGGTGGTGACCGACCGAGGAGCCGCCTCGCCACTGCCCAGTCGTTCAGTTGACGCCCTCGTCGCACCTTCCGGCTCTCTACCCAATCAAGGGACGGTCGACCTTGGCGAGAGCGACAACTTGGTTGTCGGGATCAGACGCCAATTCGCGACAACCTGGTTGTCGCCCCGAAGAGGGGCTGCCCTCACTGCTCCGTGTTCGATGGGCCATGGGAGCGGGGGAGCTCGCCGCGTTCTCGGCAGCGGAAGGGACGGTGCGCGCAGGCCTTGGGGTGCGCTGGGCGGGCCGGTGCCCATCCGCCGAGGCGGTCTGGCCAGCCTCTCGACCCGAGAACGCGGTGAGCACACGTGAAGGGCCACGGGTCTGCGCCTCTCGACCGACCGGCCGAGGGGCGGCCACCCTGCCTCGCTCCCAAACCTCGACGCCGCGGTGGGAGCAACCATGGAGCCGTGGTCGCGACTCGAGAAGTGAGGCGGGACGCAGCGTGCGCGTTTGGGGGCGTTACGACATCACGTTTCGCGCACGCTGATGCCCGCGTGGGGCTTGGAGGCGTCGTTGAGCCGACCCGTGGACGACATCGCCATGCTCGGCCGCGAGGGCGACGGCTCCGTCGCGGTCGCGAAGGTCTCCCCTCCTCCGCCGCGGGCAGCGCTCATGAATGGAAGCTGCTCTTCCATTTGGCCCTCACCCCGGCCAGCCACGGACCTGGTGCCGACGCCAACCGCATTCTCGAGTTGCGGCGAAGGCTTGATGATTGCTCTCACAGCGGATCGAGCGCTGGGTGCGAGGCAATGGGCCGGGGCTCTGGGCGAGCATCAGGAGCCCCTCGGCCGGTCGGTCGAGTGGCGCAGGGTCAGGCTCGTGGCCCAACACGTGTGCTCACTTCGGCCTCGGGTCGAGGGGCTGGGCAGACCGCCCGGTGGGTGGGCAACCGGCCCCACCAGCGCACCTCAAGGCATGCTCGCACCGTCCTGCCCACTGCGGACCTCACCCACTCATGCCCCAGGGACTGCCCCGGCCACCTGCCTCGCGCCCAGAGCTCGAAGCCGCGGTGCGAGCAATCATCGAGCCGCGGCGCAACTCGAGAAGGGAACTTGCCAGGCGTGACGCAGCGTGCGCGTTTGGGGGCGTTACCACATCACATTTCGCGCACGCTGATGCGGCGCTCAACCGAATGCCGCCTCTGATTGTCGACGTATTCGACCAGCGCAGGAAGAGACGAGGCTCAGAGCGACGCGGGCCGCCGCGCGGTCGCCCCGGGAGCCGCGCGCACCTCGTTTCGGCTCTCGGCCCGCGACGGGCGGACCTTCGCCGGGCCGGTGGGCTCGAGGTCCTCGGGATCATACGGGGGCGTCTCCTCCTCGACCGGCACAGGCTCCACCACCGTCGCCAATCCGGCCCTGGCCCGAACCTCGCTCATGACCTCAGGCGACAATTCATACACCGCGACGGCGACGATGGCACCGGCCGACAGGACCAACGCAGCCACTGCTCGCGGCAGTCGATTTCTCTTTCCAGTCATCTCTCGTTTCATGCCGAGACAGTGGAAGGACCCGCGCAAAGGCGATCACCGGGACCTCATCACCCTGCCCAGCCGGGCGGCCCGAGCGCCCAGGGCCAGACCACTGGCTTGACACCTTGGTGCCACCTCGAGGCGCCGACATTCATGTTCACTCCTCGTTGATCGATCTCCAGCGCCAGGCCTGCTCGACCTGCCACTGACCCAAGGGCCCCTCGTCAGTCGAACAGGGCCAGGAGGTCCTCTCGAGTCAGCGCCGCGGCTCCGGCTCCGCCCTCGAGAGCAGCCTCGAACAACGCTCGCTTCGTCTCCTGGAGCTTGAGGATGCGCTCCTCCACCGTCCCCTGGGTCACCAGCCGGTAGACGAACACCGGCTTGTCCTGCCCGATGCGGTGGGCGCGATCCGCCGCCTGCTCCTCCACGGCAGGGTTCCACCAGGGGTCCACCAGGAACACGTGGTCCGCCGCCGTCAGGGTGAGGCCCGTGCCGCCGGCCTTGAGCGACATGAGCAACACCGACGGCCCATCAGGTGACTGGAACTCCGTCGTCACCTCGCCCCGGTTCGGCGTCGAGCCATCGAGTCGACTGAAGGACAACCCTGCCTGGGTGAGCCACGGCTCGATGAGGTCGAGCAGCGAGGTCCACTGGCTGAACACCAGGGCCCGGTGGCCATCGGCCGCGGCGGTCTCGAGGGCCTCCACCAGCGCCCGCACCTTCGACGACGACTTGGCCTGCTGGCCGGGAACGAGGGCCGGGTGGCACGCCGCCTGGCGCAGCCGAAGCAATGCCTCGAGGGCCTTCAAGACGCTCCCGCCGCCTTGGAGCAACCGCACCACGTCGGCCCGGGTGGCCACGTGAATGGCGTCGTACACGGCCCGCTCGCTGTCCTCCAAGCTGACGTAGAGGACGGCCTCGGTCTTCGCCGGCAGCTCGGGCGCCACGTCGCGCTTGAGGCGCCGGAGCACGAAGGGCGCCACGCGCTTGCGCAGAGCCGCGGCGTGCGTCGCTGAGCCCGCCTCGATGCCCTCGGCGTACCGGGTGGCGAAATCGCTCCGCCCACCGAGGAGACCGGGGTTGGTGAAGTGCATCAAGCTCCAGAGCTCCTCGAGGCGGTTCTCGAGCGGCGTGCCGGTGACGGCCAGCTTGAGGCCCGCTCCGAGCCGGTACGCAGCCCGCGTCACCTGGCTGTCGGGGTTCTTGATGGCCTGGGCCTCGTCGAGCACCAGCACCTGCCAGCGCTTGCTCGCCAGCACGTCGGCGTCGAGCCGGAGCAAGGCGTAGCTCGTCACCGTGACGTCCGAGTCGTCGAGCGCTCGACCCGCGCCGTGGTACGTGTTGACCGAGAGGCCGGGGCGGAACCGCGCCAGCTCGGCCTTCCATGTGGGCAGCACGCTCGTCGGGCACACCACCAGCGAGCCCTTCTCGAGGGCACAAATGGTCTGCAGCGTCTTGCCCAGGCCCATGTCGTCGGCCAACACGCCGCCCAGCCCTGCCTGCTTGAGGAAGTGGAGCCAGTCGACGCCATGACGCTGGTAGGGGCGCAACGTCGCCTCCAGCCCGTCGGGAATGGGGGCCGGGCTCAGCGTCTGGAAGCCCTCGGCCAGCGGGCGGAGACGCTCGAGACCTGGCGGAGGTGGCGTGTCGAGCGCGCCGCAGAGCTCGGCCAGCGCAGGCAGCGCGTGGTTCGCGACCGTGCCGTTCTCGGCCCGCGCCTCGAGCAACCGCTGTACCCGCGCACCGTGGGTGTCGAGCCAGGCCGTGGGGAGCGGCGCCCAACCACCACCCTCGATGGGCACCAGACCCAGGCCCTCGCGCCAGGCCCGCAGCACCGCGTCGCCGCTCACCGTCACGCCCGTGGCCCCGCCCTCGACCTCGAAGTCGAGGGAGAAGCTCGCCAGGGGAACACCGCCGGCGTCGAGCGAGGTGGTGGTGGAGAAGCGCGGAGTGAGCGAGAGGCCCTGACCGACGACTTTCCTCGCGTCTCCCGAGAGGCCCCCGCGCCAGCGCTTCAAGGTGTCGACGAAGCGGGCGAGCTCCGGGCCCTGCATGGTGGTGCGGCGCCCGGGGACGAAGCCCATGGACTCACGGAGCTGATGGGTGACCCGCGCCTCGGCGGCCTCGTCGCGAAGTGGGAGCGGCCCCTGGAGGTGCACCAGTCTGCCCGCGTCGACCCGGGCGCAGGCTGGGCTGCCGTACACCAGCGTGGGCAGCACCGAGAGACCGGTCTCGAGTTGGGCGAGCTCGAGCTCGATGCGAGGCACGAGGGAGCGGTCGATGCGGGGCAACCGACTCGAGTGGTTGTCGATGGGGAAGCGCCGGGCGAGCTCGGGCAATACGCGGCTCATCAGCTCTCCCAGTTGGCTCGCCTGGTACCGGCGCACGCTCGGGAGCCGCTCCAGGGAGCGCCCGGTGATGTCTGTCTCGCCCAGCTTGCACACCACGTCTCCGCAGCGCGCGACTCCCGGGCTCACCACCTCTGAGACGCGGGGGTCGGCGTGCACGGTGACGACGATGTCGCCGGCTTGGTCCTCCACCCGCACCCGGGGCAGCACCACCTCGCTCGAGAAGGCGACGCTCTGCCCCTCGAGGAGAATGTTCTTCGCCGCTTCGAGGAGCCCCAGCAGGCCATCGAGGCGGTCGGGAGCGAGGGCCCCGCGCCAAGGCCGCTCCAAGGCGCGGTCGGCCAGGAGGTCTCCATTCTCGACTTGCAAGTCTCGAGACTGTCCCGAGGCCATCATCGCCATGAGGCTCGTGGTCAGCGGGGCGCGGGTGCCGTCGGCGTGGAGCAGCTCGCGGGCGACGGTGAGGCCGCCGTCGACGCGGGTGAAGCGGTAGACGAGGCGGGTCCACGTCTGGGCGATGGTGGCCACGTTGCCTTGCGCCAGGGCAATGGCCGCCGCCACCACGTGCTCACAGGGGTCGAAGGCGCCGTCGCAGGAGCACTCCCAGGCGTCGTCGGGCGTCAAGTACACCGTGAAGGCCACCGGGCGCGCGGGAGGCTTCACCCGGAAGCAGTACTCCTTGCCCTCGTGCTTCTCGAGGGCTGCCGCGTTTCCACGCGCGAGCTTCACGCCCATGGCCCAGAGGGCGGGTTTGGCTTCTTGACGGATGGCCTCCAGGAGCGCCTGCGACATGGAGGTGCGTCTACGATTTTCGCGGCGACTTGTCGAAGCGAGGGCCTGGCCTTTCCTTCCCTCCCCCGCGCCGCGGTTTCCTGATAATTGCGGTCAGGACATGAGTCCACTCTTCACGTCCCTCCTGGTCGTCGGCGGCGTGTCCCTCTTCACGGCGACGGTGCTCGGCCGATTCCGAGCGATGGCGGCGATGGCTCCAGTGCCGGGCAACCGGCTGGATCGCCTCCCCGACAGGCTCCTGGCGCTGCTCACGTTCGGCATCGGCCAGCGGCGCATGGTGGACCGGGAGGAGTTCGTCCCCGGGTTGATGCACGTGCTCATCTTCAGCGCCTTTCTGGTGCTGTCGGTGCGCACGGTGTCGCTCTTCGTCATGGGCTTCAGCGAAGGCGCGCTGGCCACCCTGACGTCGCTCGATGACCCCGCCTGGGTCGATGCTCCCTTCTGGAAGGCCGCGTACGGCGCCTACCTCTTCGTGAAGGACATCGTCGCGGTGCTGGCCCTCGTCGGCGTCTCGTACTTCGCCTACCTCCGGTTGGTGACGAAGCCCAAGCGCATGACGGCCTCCAACGAGGCGCTCCTCATTCTCGGCTTCATCGGCGGGCTGATGGTGACCGAGCTGCTCTTCGGCGCCTCGCACCTGTCTGGCCCGACGGCCTACGAGCCGGTGACGTCGCTGGTGGCCGGCCTCACCGGAGGCGCGGCGTCCTCGTCGATGCACCTCGTCGGGGTGGTGAGCTTCTGGCTTCACCTCGCCATCATCGTCACCTTCTTGAACTTCCTCCCGCATGGGAAGCACTTCCACGTGGTGGTGGGGCTGGTGAACGTGCTGATGCGAAAGCTGCCTCCGGTGGAGCGGCCCAACATCTCGTCGAGCGCGGCCCTGTCGACGCCCAACCTCGAGAAGGAGGAGTTCGGCGCCAAGGTGGTGACGCAGCTCTCGTGGAAGCAGGGCCTCGACGTCAACACCTGCACCGAGTGCGGGCGCTGCCAAACGCACTGCCCCACCTCGGTCACCGGCAAGCCCCTCACCCACAAGTCCGTCAACCAAGCCATCAAGCACTTCCTCTGGGACCACCAGGTCGAAGTGTCCACCGTGACGAAGACGGAGGACGGGCGCTTCATGTGGAAGGTCGATGGTGAAGAGGCCGAGGTGCCTCCGCTGGTGGCCGAAGAGGGCGGCGTGCTGAAGCCCGACACGGTGTGGGCCTGCACCACCTGCGGCTGGTGTGAGACGGCCTGCCCCGTCTTCATCGAGAACGTGCCTCGCCTCATCGACATGCGCCGGTACAAGGTGCAGGTCGAGGCCGACTTCCCACCCGAGCTCCAGCGCGTCTTCGAGGGCGTGGAGCGCCAGGGCAACCCCTGGGGCCTGGGCCAAGACAAGCGCGACGAATGGGAGGGCGACCTTCCCTTGCCCAAGTGGGGCGACGGCGGCGAGTACGAGTACCTCTTCTACGTCGGCTGCGCTGGCAGCTACGACGAGCGCATGAAGAAGGTGTCCCGGGCGGTGGCCAAGGTGCTGACCGAGGCGAAGGTGAAGTTCGCCACCCTGGGCAAAGAAGAGACCTGTAACGGAGAGCTCGCCCGACGCGGCGGCAACGAGTACCTCTACCAGACCATCGCCAAGGCCAACGTCGAGGCGTGGAACGGCAAGGGCATCAAGGCCATCGTGACGCAGTGCCCGCACTGCTACAACACGCTGAAGAACGAGTACCCCGAGTTCGGCGGCACCTACAAGGTGCTGTCTCACACCGAGCTCATCGCCGAGCTCATCAAAGACAAGCGCATCACGTTGAGCAAGGTGATGACGGAGCGGCTGACGTACCACGACCCCTGCTACCTCGGGCGGCACAACGGGGTGTACGACGCGCCCCGCGAGGCGCTGGCTGCCATTCCCGGAGCCACGGTGGTCGAGATGCAGCGCAGCGAGCGCGAGAGCTTCTGCTGCGGAGCCGGCGGCGCGCGCATGTGGATGGAGGAGCACCTCGGCACCCGCATCAACCACAACCGAGTCAACGAGGTGGCCCTCACGCTGGCCCACGCGGCCGACCCGTCGGTGCCCTTCCCCAACGCGACCGACCTGGCGAAGCCCGGGCAGGTGGGCGACTTCCAAGGCCAGGCCGAGGGCGTGGTGGCGGTGGCCTGCCCCTTCTGCCACACGATGCTGAAGGACGGCCTGGCCGACACCAACCGCGAGAAGGTGCAGGTGAAGGACGTGGCCGAGCTCGTCGCCGACGCCATGGAGACGAAGGCCCCGGCGAGCTGACCCGGCCCGGCGGAGGAAGGCACCAAGGGTGCGCGGACGTGGCTACGTGCCGTTGAGCTCTCGAAAGAGAAACGCCCGCGCCGACTGCCAGCCTCGTTTCACCGTCGCCACCGACACTTGCATCGCTTCGGCAACTTCCTCGTTGGTGAGCCCCGCGAAGTACTTGAGCTCGACGACGCGCGCCTGCCCAGAGTCGAGGCCGCTCAGCTGCTCGAGGGCCACGTCGAGGGCGATGATGTCGACGTTTGGCCCGGGGGTTGAGGGCTCTTCGAGCCACACCGGAGCCTCGCGCTTCTGAGCCCGCTTCTGTCGCGCATGGTCGACCAGAATCCTCCGCATGGCCTGGGCGGCGATGGCGAAGAAATGAGTCCGGTTCTTGAATTCGACGTTCTGAGCGACGAGCTTGAGCCAGGCTTCGTTCACCACCGAAGTGGGCTGCAAGGTGTGATCTGCCCGTTCGCCCTTGAACTGGCTGGCGGCGATGCGGCGCAGGTGCTCGAAGACGAGCCCATACAACCGCTCTTGCGCGCCATCGCCGCGCAGCTGGGTCAGCAGCGAAGTAATCTCTCCTGCCTCGTCTGCCATGGCCTCCCCCACGGGGTTCCTTCTGAAATGAAACTCTAGAATACTTCGCGCGATGAACGCGAGCCGCTGGGCGAGGGTGAATGAAGTGTTTCAATTGGCGCTCGAGCTCGAGGGCCCGGCACGAGCTCGCTGCCTCGAGGAGGTCTGTGGCACTGACGCGGCGCTGCTCGCCGAGGCGCGCTCCCTGCTCGAGGCAGACGAGCTCGCTGGCGCCTTCCTCGAGGCACCTGCCGCCTCTCCCACGGAGGCGGTCCCTGCCGAGGTCGGGCCCTGGCGCCTCCTGCGCGAGCTCGGGCGGGGAGGCATGGGCACGGTGTACCTGGCCGAGCGCTCCGATGGCGTGTTCATGATGCACGCCGCGCTCAAGTTGATGCGGCGCGGCATCGACACCGACGATCTCCTCGCCCGCTTCAAAGACGAGCGGCAGATACTCGCCTCGTTGCAACACCCGAACATCGCGCGTCTGCTCGATGGCGGAGCGACGCCTGGCGGGCGGCCCTGGCTGGTCATGGAGTACGTCGAAGGCCAGTCGCTGCTCGAGTGGTGCGAGCACCGCCAGCTCGACCGGGCCTCTCGCCTGGCGCTCTTTCAGAAGCTCGCGAGCGCGGTGCAGTATGCGCACCGGCACCTGGTGGTACACCGCGATCTCAAGCCCGGCAACGTGCTCGTCACCGCGGGAGGCGAGCTCAAGTTGCTCGATTTCGGCATCGCCAAGGTGCTCGCGCCCGACGCCCGGGACCGCACCAGGACGGGCCAGCAACTGCTCACTCCGGTGTATGCCAGCCCTGAGCAACTCCGCGGGGAGCGGGTGAGCACTGCCTGTGATGTGTGGGCGCTGGGCGTCATCCTCTACGAGTTGCTGGTTGGCCGGCGGCCGTTCCTCGGGGACGGAGAGACGCTCGAACGGGCCATTCTCGAAGCGGAGCCGGCCGCGCCGCGCCTGGGGGCGGACCTCGACACCATCATTCTCACCGCGTTGCGAAAGGAGCCCGAGTTTCGCTATGCGACGGTCGATCAACTCGCCGAGGACCTGCTGCGTTGGCAGTCGGGGCAGCCGGTGCGGGCGCGGCCCGCGACCTTCGGCTACCGGCTGGGCAAGTTCGTCAGGCGCAACCGCCTCGCCGTCGGCGCCGCGGCGCTGGTCGCGATTTCCTTGGTCGCGGGGGCGATCTCGACGGCCGTGCAGGCTCGAGAGGCGCGGGCCGCGAGAGCTCGGGCGGAGGCTTCGCGCCTACACGCCGAGGAGCTCGTCGACTTCATGATGGGTGATCTCCGCCGCAAGCTCGAGCCTTCGAGCCGCCTCGACGTGCTCGAGGACGTGTCGAAGGCGGTGCAGCGCTACTTCGAGACCGTGCCGGCCGACGAGATGGCCCCCGAGAAGCGAGCGCGCATGCTGCAACAGCTCGCCTACCTGCGACTGGCGCAGGCGAAGGGCGATGACGCCGCCGGGTTGGTGAAGCACTCGCGCGAGCTGTTGATGGCGTCGGCGCCGACCACCGAGGTGCACCTGCTGCGGGCCTTCGCCGCCTCCCTGCAGGGTCGCGTGTTCGAAGAGCGGGGAGAGCTCGCCGCGGCGCTCGTGGAGTTCGAGCACGCGGGCTCGGAGCTGCGCTCGCCGCTCGAGGGTGCTCCCGCGGATGCCGAGCTGCGCGCGAACCTCGGGGAGGCGGAGAATGATCGCGGCCGGGTGCTCTTCGCGCTGGGGCGCCCGGCGGAGGCGGTGCCGGTGCATCGACTCGCGTTGCAACACCTGGAGGGCATCGCCACGCCCAGTCGCGACGTTCGCTTCTCGCAGACCAAGGGCTTCATCTACCTTGGCCGCGCCCTGGAGGCGCTCGGCTCGGAGAAGGAGGCCGAGGCAGCATTCACCGAGAACCTGGTTCGCGCCCGCGGGTTGCATACCGAATTCCCCCAGGACCTGGAGTTGGAGGATTTCCTCGCCATCTCGATGAACGATCTCGGGCGGGTCACGCGCTTGGCAGGCAGACCGTCGGAGGCCGAAGCGCTGGCCGTGGACGCCTTGGCCCTGAGTCAGGCTGCGCTCGCCAGAGACCCGGAGAACGCGATTCGCATCGACGGGGTCTCGGCGTCCCATTCCTTTCTCGGGCGCGCCAGGGAAGACCAGGGCAAGCTCGATGGGGCCCTGATGGAGTATCGCGAAGACGTGAAGCTCTCGGAGCGCTTCCTCGCGAAGGAGCCCGAGAACGCCTTCGCTCAGGCCGCGCTCGCCGATGGGCTCACCAACGTGGGCCGCGTCGAGCGGAAGCAGGGGCACGCGGCGGCGTCCCGCGAGGCCCACGTCCGGGCGCTCGGCCTGCGCGATTCTCTCGCCAAGAGCGACCCGAGCTTCCAGGCCGACGTCGGCGTCTCGTACCTCGAGCTGGGTCGAGTGCGACGCCTCGAAGGAAAGGACCCGGGCGAGCTCTTTCAACGAGCGCTTCATTTCTTCAGCGCGGTGGGAGGCGTGGAGGAGGCACCGGTGAAGCAGCGCGGTCGGCTGGCTCAGGTGTTGATCGAGCTCGGGCGCCTGGAGGACGCGCGACCCCTGGTGGCAGCGTTGAGGACCTCGGGTGCCGCCGACGCCGAACTGCGCGAGCTCGCGTCGCGGCACGGTCTCTGAATCGCGTACTGGGAAGCCACCTCAGATTTCAGTCTCGATGTTCCGACTCGGCGATGATCTGTCTCGCCGAGGACAGTTCCACGGCCGCGTCGATGCCCGCTTCCATCCGAGGGACCTCAGCGCCCCCGCCGAGGCGAAACGCGAATCCCGAGAGCAGATAGCGCATTCCGATGGCCGGCCACAGGCGGGCGCGAAGCTGAGTGATGTACGCGGTCGCGACCGGCACCTGCGAGGCCAGCGCACAGGACAGCCCGACCACCCGCGGCCTCCACTGCCTCACGAGCGCAACCGCCTCGTCCAGCGGCAGCTCCGGCACCACGACCTCCACGGACAGTCCCCAGGCGGAGAGGACCTCGCGCGCGAAGCGAGGCCCGAGCGTATGCGCGTTTCCAGGCGCCTGGAGAATCAGCAGATCCACCGGCGGCGGTCTCATTGGAGCGGGCGCGAGCAACGCGAACATGCGTTCACACCAACTCGTCACCCGGTGCTCCTCTGCCACCGACATCTGCCCGCCCTGCCATTGGAGGCCCGCCCGATACAGAGCGGGCTGGACGAGGCCGACCAGAATCGACACGCCGTCCATGCCGACCGTTTTGGCTTCGGCGAGGGTGGCGGCGCACGCTGCATGGTCACCCTGGCGGGCGCTCTCGAAGAGCTTGTTGCTCAACGCGCGCACCGAAGCCGTCTGCTCCTTCAACGGGTCCCCGCGTACGAGGCGCTCACGGCACGGTTCGCAGATCCCATGGGTCACGCTCACGTCGTCATAGGGCGCGCATTCGCCGATGAAGTCTTGGCAATAGCAGCACCAGCGGATCACAGGGGCGCCGCCATCTCTGGATCGTTCTCGAGTTCGCCGGTGTCGCGAAAGACGCTCTTTCGAGGGTGAGCCATGGCTCCTGCCGGTTGTAGCAGGTCGCCATGCCAGGAAGCTCACGACCAGGCCGATTGGCGGGGAGCCAACCTGTTTCCTCTTCAGAGCTGGTTCTTCGTAATCGACCCGTCGCCGTCGAGGAGTTGCACGCTGTTGAGCAGTTCGTCATCTGGGCTCAGGTTGCCAGTGACGCTGTACTGACCCGGGTCCCGTGACTGTTGCGCGCCCTCATCGTAGAGGTCGACAAAGTGGTACGCGACGCCGTACATCGGTGCCACGTCGTCGTACGAGTGGCTCACGGCGCCTGCGAAGGTTTCGCCAGCGACCCAGCGGCGCAAGAAGAAGCCGTACGCGATGGGCATTGAGTTGATGCCGCTGGAACCGCTGACGACGCGTGCTCCGGCCACTCGAAAGTCGTCGTTGAGGCCGCTCGCGTTGCAGTTCTGTTGATACACGGTGCGGAGGTTGAGACCAACAATGTCGTGGAGTTGCCGAATCGAGGTCGCGTTGAACTCGTCGTTCAGCCCGAAGCCCGAGGCGTCTCCATGTGCGAGCACGTGCAGGTCGATGACGTACGACGCCGACAGGCTCAGGAGCTCTTGACGAAGTCGCGTGAGCCCAAAATCGCTGCCCTGCAGAATTCGCACAGCGTCGTAGTTCAGGTCAGCGAGGGTGTGAATGGTGCCCGCTGCGATTTCCTCGGGCACGAAGCTGGTGCCTCGTTGGAGGACATCAGCGGCGCTGAGGCTCACTGCCTGCATGATGGTTGTAACTGACCAGTTACCAGGATTGAGACACATAAGTGGCAGGCCATGGTTGCGGAGCTGATTGATGGCGTCGGTGATGGTCGCGGTCAGACCGAGGTCGACCTGAAAGCCGCTGCACGAAAAATGCAGGCCGACAGGCTGACTGCCCAGGTTGATCTGTGGGTTGAAAGGTAAGCCACCCTGGTATCCTCCGTTTTGCATCACGACGACGAGCGCCTTCTTCGTCAACGTGCCGCGGCGTTCAATGTGCAACTGCTGTCGCCAGTCGGTGGTGCTGCAGACATACTGTCGAAAGGGCTGGCCATCGTTGAAGTTGTCAGGCGAGTCGAAGCACCGGCCAGAGATGCACGTGTAGCTGTGGTTGACCGAAAGACAGAGGTTGCTGTTGACGGCTTGAAGGCGAACGAGGCCGTTGCCGGCGTCAATGGCGCGAAACTGCTGATTCGTGCCGCCGTTCGGTGTGAATTGTTGAAGCTGGGTGCCTGGTAGCGATGAGAATCCGGGTATGTCGAGGGCGAGGCCGCTGGTGCGAGAGGTGATTTGGTAAATGGCCTGGCCAGGCGGGCCGGCCGGCGTGAAGCGCCAGAGCTGGTTGGCATCGAAGTGACATGAGTACTGCTGCATGATGGTACCGCTCGCGGTGCTGAACGACGGCACGTCCATGCATCGGCCCGAGCCTGGTACTTCGATGGCGAATTCTTCAGGCGCGGCGGCGAGCAACGCCTGTTGGGTGTGGAGCGAACTTTGGGTAACGGTGTCGTCATTGGTTGGGCCGCAGCTGAGGCCGAGTGCGACGGCCGCCGCGAGGGTTGCCTGGGTCAGTCGAGAAGGAGACGGTAAGACCATGTGCCTGCTCCGAATGCGCGGGGGCGTAATTGCCACCACGTCAGACGCGCAGCCGCGGGAAGAAGTGGCTCACGAAATCAGAGGGCGCTGGCTTCAGCGCCGCGGTGGCCATTCTGGAGCGCCTTGAGCCCGCGGGCCGGAATCCCTCTACGTGGCCGACTGCCAGGCCAGCACTCCAACGGTGAGTGCCACACCGAACAGCTGCAGGGCGATGACTCCAGAGAGCCAGCCTGGTCTGTTGAAACTGGCCCAGTAGGAAGAGTTGAGGAGCAGCGAGAGGCCGTTGCCAACTGCCAGTATCCCAGCGCCAAGATGAAGCTGGAAATCTGGCATGAATCCGCCCTCGTGGTTCGTCGCAATGAGCCCTCCACCAACCAAGAGCACCATGGCGGCGACTGCCCAGCAGCCGAAGGCCGCGAGTGGCTTGAGCTTCGACATGAGTGGTAGTGCTTCTTGCACTCCTTCTGTCCGTTGGCGAGACCTCGGTGCAGCAGGGTGGTCTCTTTCCGGGAGCGATTCCGAGGCGCCGAATCAATCGGGTCACCAGACCTCCGCTTCGAGTGGGCAGGAGGAGTATGACGTCACCGATGCCCGGCTGGGTGCCAGACGCGGTCTTCTACGAGTTCATCCCGGATCGCCTGGAACCTCCCGGGCCTTCGGAGCTGGCCCCCTACCGCCGCGACGTCTTCGAGCCATGGGACGCGCCCCCGGCCCATCGGGCGTACAAGGGCGGCACGCTGCGAGGGGTCGCTCGTCATTTGGATCGCCTCGCCGACCTCGGCGTCACGGCGCTCTCCCTCACGCCAGTGACCTCGAGCCCCACCTCCCACCGCTACAAACCACTCGACCTGCTCCACGTCGACCCGATGCTCGGCGGAGACGAGGCCCTCGACGCGCTCCTCCGCGACGCCCACGCCCGAGGCCTTCGAGTCGTGCTCGACCTCGTCGTCAACCACGTCGGCCTCGGCGCCCTCCCCTTCGCCGATGTCATCGAATACGGTGAGCGCTCTCCGTACCGTGATTGGTTTCACCTCGACGGTTTCCCAGTACGCCCCTATTCAGGCCCGCCGACCTACCGGTGCTGGAATGGGAACGTCTCCATGCCAGTGCTGAATCACCGGAGCCCCGGGGCGCGGGCGTACGTGGTGGGCGCCGCGGAGCATTGGGCTCGAAAGGGCGTGGACGGGCTGCGGCTCGACGCGGCCAGCGAGGTCGAGCACCCGGCGCTCTTCGAGGAGCTGCGCCACGCCGTCAAAGCCATCAACCCAGAGCTGTACATCGTCGGGGAAACCTGGGGCGACGCCTCGGCCGGCCTCGATGGCCACGCTTGGGACGGCGCCACCAATTACCCGCTGCACTTCGCCGTTCGCGAATTCTGTGGGGGCTCCCGTCTCGAGCCCTCCCACGCCCACCCAGGGAGCATGCGGGCCGGCGGCATTGACGGGCCCGAGTACGCCCGGCGCGTCGAGGAGCTCCTGGCCCGTCACTCCTCGTGGCATACCTGGCACCAGCTCAACTTCATCGATGGTCACGACGTCGCGCGGCTCGTGACGCTGGCCCAGGGAGACGAGGCGACCGTCACGCTGGCCAACCTGTTGCTCTTCACCTTCCCCGGGGCGCCCTGCATCTACTACGGCACCGAGGTGGGCCTTCGAGGCGGGCTCCCGCCCGACTGCCGCCGGGGCTTCCCCGATGCCAGCCAGTGGAACCACGAAGCGCTGGCGCTCCACCGTCGGCTGATTGCCCTGAGGCGAACGCACCCTTCGCTGCGCACTGGCGCCTATCGCTCGGTGCACGCCGAGGGCGCGAGCTACGCGTTGGTGCGGAGCGACGAGCACGAGACCTTCCTCGTCGCGGTCAACGCGGGCGACACGACGACGAGCCTGGCCTTCGACTCGCCTCCAGGTGAGCCGGTGACGTGCGAGGGTACGCCTCGGTTGAGCCGTGACGGTGGGCGGCTCCGGGTCGAGCTCCCGCCTCGCGCCGGTGCCATCATCCAGGTCCTCGGAGCCAGGCGCTCGGGCGTGGAGCTCCTCCAGCCTCGGGCGAGCCGCGAGGTGGTGGTCGTCGGCAACATCGGCATCGACACCAACGTCTACCTCCCCGAGGGCTTCAACCCCGCGGCCTGGGAGTCGAGCTTCACCGACGATGTCGACACCATTGGACAAGCCGGCGGGTACTCCTCCTTCGGCTTCGCAGCGCTGGGGCGGCGAACGGGCTTCATCGGCTCCCTCGGCGATGACGCCCTCGGCCGGTGGATTTCAGAGGAGCTCACCTCCGCGCGCGTCGACGCGCTGACCTTCGTCGACCCCGCTGGCACCGCACGCTCCATCAACCTGATGGCGCGCGACGGCAGCCGCAAGAACTTCTACGACGGCAAGTCACACATGCGTCTGGCGCCCAACCTGGAGCAGTGCCGAGCCTTCCTGACTGGCGCGCGGCTGGCCCACTTTCACCTGCCCAACTGGGCGCGTCACCTGCTGCCCATCGCCAAGGAGCTCGGACTCGTCATCTCCACGGACCTGCAGGACCTGACGAGCCTGGACGACCCCTACCGTCGCGACTTCATCGACGCCTCGAAGGTGCTGTTCTGTTCCGCCGTCAACCTGGAGCCCCAGACCATCGGCGCGGCACTCCTCCAGAGGAACCCCCAGGCCATCATCGTCTTCGGCATGGGTCCGCGGGGCGCTGCGCTGTACACCTCGGAGGGCTACCGCGCCTTCCCTCCAGTGGACCTCGACCGGCCCGTGGTCGACACCAACGGCGCCGGAGACAGCCTCGCCGCGGGCTTCCTCACCGCCCACGTGCTCGAGGGCCGACCGGTGGAGGAGGCGATTCGCTGGGGCCAGACAGCGGCGCGATGGGCCTGCACTGAGCGCCTCAAGTGGCGCCGTCTCATCACTCGCGACGAGCTCGCGGCGCTGGTTGGCTGAGGTGTCGCGCGCCAGCGAGGTACCGCCGTCTCGTATTTTTTGCACACCCCCGGACGACTGCTGATAGCGTGTCACTCGCACGCTCGACCTTTGAGGGGCTCGCCGACTCGAGGTACACAGATGAGCACCAGCTCGAAGTCTCTCGCTGTTGGCTTCTTCCTCGCGGTGACGCTGGGGTCCTGCCGCTCTCCCACTGGTAGCGGCGGTCCGCCGGGCCAGACGCGGATTCCATTCTCGCCCACCGCCCGTGAGCTGCCCACGGTGCCATACCACCTCATGGGGCTGGCCCTGGCGGACCTCGACGGTGATGGCTTTGACGACATCGCGGTAGCCGCGGGGGTCGAGTGGAAGGTCGGCCCAGTGCTCGTCTATTACAACGACGGCCACGGTGCCTTCCCAGCCGCTCCCTGGCGGTCGGCCAACGATGCGATGTACTCGGGCGTGGCCATCGCCGACGTCGACCACGACGGCTGTCTCGACGTCGCGGTGAGCTACGGCCACGACGGCTACCTCGGAGAAGGCGGCTTGGCGGTCTTCTTCAACCGGCCAATCCCAGGCGGGGGAGGCCGCTGTGCGCTGGAGCAGCGCCCGGGCTGGTCCATCGGGTACCGGCCCGACGTCACGGCCGACGGAGGCCTGCCCGCGACGGCCCGAGCCAACGGGTCATTCCAGCCGACCGGCATCGCCTTCGGAGACGCCAACGGCGACGGCTGGCCGGACCTCGCGGTGGCCATCTTCAATGTCGTGCCATCGCAGGGTGGGCCGAGCCCGGGCGCTCCGGCGCGCATCTATTACAACCAACACGGCACGCTCTCGTTGGTGCCCGACTGGGCAGTCACCGTTCACCAGGGAGACGCCGGCGTGGACTCAATGCCAGGCATGGCCGTCAAGTTCGACGACTGGAATGGAGACGGCTGGCTCGATTTGGTCGTCGGCACCTCGCAAGGGCTCCTGGCGTTCCCCGGCGGCCGGGACGACGCGGGGCACGTGCACGTGCGAGCGGTTGACCCCTGGCGCCCGGTCAGCACCGAGCCCCAGCCCGCGCCTTTCCTCGACATCACCCCGCACCGAGACGGCGAAGCGGCGGACCTCGTCGCGTCGTATACGTCGTGCGACTTCGCCATGGGCACCAAGCCTTCCCGCGTCACGGCCTATCGACCCGCGACGGGACCGAGACCGAGCTGGGAGGCGGCCAAGGCGAGCTGCAACTCCGGCGTCGCGGTGGCTGACGTGGATTCAGACGGCATCGCCGACCTGGTGGCCGGGAGCTGGGGCGATGACCCACAACACCTCGATGGCGTACCGCTGCGCGTCTTCTCGGGGAAGGGAGGCTCCTTCAGCCCGAACCCGTGGGAGAGCTCGTCGAGGGTGCTGGCCGAGGCGGTGGCCCTGTCTGACCTCGACAACAGCGCAGTGAGCCCCAAGAAAGAGACCTTCCAGCCCAGCCGAGGGCAAGGTGTGGTGACGCTCTCCACTCACGTGGTGCAGCGCGTGGAGTCCATCACCCGAGACGGCCGGGCGTTGCGCAAGGGTGAGTACCTCTGGGTGCCAGGGGCGCGCTGGGTGTCTTTCTCCGAGCCGCTCAAGGCCGGCGAGACGGTGGTCGTGACCTACGCCTGGTCGAGCGAGCCTGACATCGTCGTGGCGAACTACGGGCTCAATCGCGAGCTCGCCGGCAGCGTGATGATTTTCGACCACCTTCGCCGCTGAAGCCGTTGCTGTCGTTGCGTGTCACCGTTCCGCAGTGCCATCAAGCAGGGAGA
Source organism: Myxococcales bacterium (assembly GCA_003153055.1). Next base: position 26,287 of record PMBV01000081.1, on the reverse strand, counting down.
CCATCCGATGAGAATCATTCACTTCCTCTCCGACCTCGCTCGGTCCCAGGCGCTCCAAGAGGACTTCACCCGGAATCCAGAAGAGACAATGCAGCGCGCCGGCCTCGACGGAGACGAGCAGCGGCTCTTCCTTTCCAGCGACCGCTCAGGGGTACTGACCGCCATCGGCCATGAGCTGCACAAGCCCTTCACTCTGATGATGCCGACGCCCTGGCCAGGGAGCGGGAACCCGAGCTTCGCGTCCATCACGCCGAGCAGCGGCCGACGTGGCACCTCGGTCAGCGCGACCACCAAGCTGTCGATAGCCGCTCCGGCTGCTCGGGCGCTGGCCGGGGCAAAGAGCCAATCGTCCAGCTCGGTGGACACCGTGCTCCAGCAGGGGAGCTACACCATTCGGGGGAAGACCCAGCGGGTGCGGTTCCCCATCGAGAGCGACCCGTATGCCGTCATCGAGGCCGTCTACGACATTCCCTCCGACGCGCCGACGGGACCGTACCAAGTCGTCACCACGTACAACATGAGCCCGAACAGCGGCACCGTGCCCTCCCCGACCGACGCCTTCCACGTGACGGCGTGACCGGCTCCAGGCCCGACCCGAGGGGAGCGCGTTTCACACCAGTCACCTAGCCCGCGCCGTGCTCCACGCCTTCAGTGAAGTCATCGAGTCGACCGGCGCGCTGCCGCTCGAGCTCGTGCCGGAGCGAACCCAGCAGGCGCTGGTCACCAGCCTCGCCGCGCTCCCAGCGATGGCGTTGCAGAGCTTCGTCGAGTGCCGGCTCGACGCGACGGACGGGCGAATCGACGTGAGCCTGCTCGTCCCCACCGACGAAGGGCGGAGGCGACTGGCGACACTCCGCGAGCCGATGGGTGGCGACCCGTCGTGGGCCCCGGTCTTCACGTTCATGGCTGAGTGGCTCGACGCGCGGTCGCCGCTCCATGACGGGGTGCCCTTCATCTGGCTCGAGCTCGACCACCGCCCAGACGGCCTCGCCGCGCCCTTCGTGGTGTTCTACCTCCAGCCCAGTCACTACCGTCGCGCCCACATTCCAGACATCGCCGGCCTCACCTCCCCGCGAGACGCCAAGACGCTCCTCGACCGAGGGCTGGGCTCTCTGCGCCAGGCCCCAATGCCCGTCGCGATGAAACGCTGCCTCGACCGGTGCCTCGACGCGCTGCCCCCCGGGGGCTTCCCCACCTACGCCGCGTCGTTGGTTTCTCGGGGCGAAGACACGGTGCGCCTAAACGTCGCGGTCCCCTCTGGGCAACTCTTCGACTACCTGGAGACCATCGGCTGGAGTGGGCCGCTCCCGGTCCTCCAGCAGCTCTTGGGGACAACGGGCATTCCTCCCGGAGTGCCAGCGAGCACGGTGTGGTTCGACCTGGACCTCGGCGCGGAGGTCCGGCCCTCCATCAAGCTCGACTACCATTTCCCGGTGGGTGACCAGCGGTGGGTCCACCTCTTCGAGCACCTCGTGTCGACGGGGCTCTCCACCAAGGAAAAGGCAGCGGCGGCGATGGGCTGGCCGGGCTTCTCCTCCATCACGCTCCCCGGGAGGCGGCTCGCCTGCGGGTTTCGGCGCGGCCTCACGGTGAAGCTCTGCTGCGCTGTCGGAGCGCTCGAGGCCAAGGCCTACCTCGACTTCGCCTGCGCGTTCTCGCTGTTCGCCTGAGCCCCGTCGGTCTCGGTCCGGAAGTCGCGTCGCCGAGCGGGAGGAGGCCGCTGTCAGCCGTGGAAGGAGGTGAGCCGGGCCGGCCTCCCTGCTTTGGAGCTCGGGCGCGACCTCTCCCGAACGACGCCGGGGAGACAACCCTCACGGGCCTTGAAGAACTTCACGAAGTTGGTGGGCTCGGAGAAGCCGAGGTCCTCGCCGATGGCAGCGATGCTGAGGGCGGTGTGCGCGAGGATCCGCTTGGCCTCCAGCACGACCCGAGCGTCGACGTAGCTCTTGGCTGAGACCCCGAGCGCGGTGCGGCAGGTTCGATCGAGTGTCTTGGCCGAGCAGCCCAGGTGCTGGGCGTAGTCCAGCACCCGGCGGGTGATCCGGAACGAGCGCTCGACGTCGGCCTTGAAGCGGCGCAGCCGGCTCAGTTCGGCATCGGGCGCGCGCATCGGTCCCTGGCCGATGTGACGTCGACGGGCAAGGTCCAGGAACAACGCGGAGACGAGGTGGCGCAGCAAGGCCGCCGACACCAGCGTGTCGTCCACCTCTCGGTAGACCCGCTCCAGTCGCGCGAACCAGTCCCCCATGGCCTCGCGATCTTCGCCATCCAGATGGATCGCCGAGGGCCAGGTCACCTCGTCGAAGAACCGCTCCTGCCAGAGCGCGCCGGTGCGCGGGCGATCCGGGAAGAGGAACGCGGGCGTGAAGAGCAGCACCACGGCTTCGAGACCAGTGTGCGTGAGGTCCCAGCGCTGCACCTGGCCCGGCTGCACGTGGAGGAGCGTCCCGGGTCGGCAGGGGTGCGGGTGGAAATCGACCGTGTGCGTGCAGCGCCCCTCGAGGAAGAACGCGACCAGGTGGAACCCCAACCGCTGGACTCTCTGGAAGTGGTCGGGCCCCGTCTGCTTCAGGATGCGCGAGAAGCGGACCAGCTCAACCTCGGAGGCGGGCCGCGTGCTGTTGTGGAAGACCACCGGGACGATCTCCCCCGTTCCCGCGTCCTGGGTATGTCCCTTTTTGACCCCGTTTGCGCCTCTTCTCACCTCGCGCCTCCTTGCAGGGAGCCCTACCTTATGACTGCCCCTCGAACCCGAAGAGAGAAAACCACCATGCGTCGCTCCGTCATTCTTTGCGCCCTCGCCGTCGTCTCGAGCTGCGCCAGCTCCAAACCCGTCGTCCAGAAAGAAACGCCCATGAATGCCAGCCCGAAGCAGCAGGTCGCCGCCCTCCTCAAGAGCATCGAGACCGGAGAGTCCGGACCAGTCGCCAGCGTGAACCCGGCGAAGTACACCCAGCACAACCTCGCCGTCGCCGACGGCCTCGCCGGCTTCGGTGCGCTGCTCCAGCAGCTGCCCCCTGGCTCGGCGCGGGTCGCGGTCGCGCGGGTGTTCCAGGACGGCGACTTCGTCTTCGCGCACACCGACTACAACTTCTTCGGCCCCAAGGTCGGCTTCGACGTGTTCCGCTTCGAGGCGGGGAAGATCGTCGAGCACTGGGACAACCTCCAGGAGAAGCCGGCCGCGGCCAACCCCAGCGGCCACACCATGCTCGACGGCCCGACCGAGGCAGTCGATCTGGACCGGACCGAGGCCAACAAGCGCCTCGTGCGCGCCTTCGTGGAGGACGTGCTCGTCGGTGGCAAGATGAACACGCTCGCTGGTTACATCGACGGTGACCGGTACACCCAGCACAACCCCGGCGTGGCCGACGGGCTCTCCGGCCTCGGCAAAGCCCTGGAGCAGCTGGCGAAGCAGGGGATGGCGATCAAATACGCCCGGGTCCACAAGGTGCTGGGCGAGGGAAACTTCGTTTTGACAATGAGCGAGGGCACTTTCGGCGACAAGAGCACCGCGTACTACGACCTGTTCCGGGTCGAGGCGGGGAAGATCGTCGAGCACTGGGACACGATCGAGACCATTCCTGGGCGCGAGGCCTGGAAGAACCAGAACGGCAAGTTCTAAACGAGTCCTTCCACAAAGGCTTCTTCCCCTGGCGCAGGGCCTGGATGGCGTCGTCACCACAGCCGTTGAAGGTCTTGCCGTCCTCGGTGCTGCCGATGAAGTCCGGGCAGGAGATCAGAGGGTCGCGGTGGCCCTGGAAACAACACATAGGGCGCTCAACGCGTCGGCGAGACGGCACTCGGGGGCTTTCGCCGCGCGTCGGTCTGTGCGAGGAAACGCTCTACCAGTGCTCACCCGGGAGAGGGGGAGTGGAAGGAGGCACCATGCCGACAGGGAAGACTGAGGTTGACGCGACGCTGATCGACATCCTCATCGACGGCTTTGAGAAGAATGAGGTCCTGCGCGGCTTTCATGCTCGAGTGCTCCCCTTGCAAAGCGAGGAAACCGCGCGCAGTAAGTTCGTCGCACTCGGCGAAGAAGCACGGCGATGGAAGGGCGAGCCGACGCAAACGGTCGACGCGGACGGGAGGCGGCTCGTCGGGTGGGCCGACCTCGAGATCCGCCAGGTCGGCCGTGGTGTCATGGTGCGGGTACGAGCGCCGAGGTTCGCGTGGTGGAACGAGCGCCTCACCTGGGAAGGCGACCCCATGGGCTCGCTGTATGACTGGCTCGAAGAGGAGCGTGATGCCTGAAGGAGCGGCCGTTCGCCGATGAGGCGGGTTCCGAGTTGACCTGGGCGTGCCGGGGGTCACCGCCTGCGTGCTCGATCCATTTCCGGCCACCCCGGACGCAGAGTGCGCTCGTGGCGATCTCAATCATTTGATCCGTCGAAACTGGCGCTTGCGCGAGGGTGGGCGGCGGAAATCTCGCCGTGGCGTAGCGCGAGGCACGATTGCGCCCCTACTCGCGAGCGAGATCTCGGGTGTCAAACTCTTCTGGGACAATTTGCTTGAAGTCTCTCCGTCTCCTTTGACCGGGAGAGTTTGCGGAAAGCCTGTCTATTTTGCCATCGAAGGTGATGAGTTCCGCTTCGCCGGGATTGCGCCACCACTCAATCCGGCAATGTTTGAACCTCGGCACCGACCTCGAGGACGGGCCACTCNNCAGCCCTGTCATCACGGAGTACTGATTCGTACACCGTGATGACACGCTCGGAGACCTCTTCCCACCGAGGAGAAGGGACCCGCCAGCGGGGCGCCGAGCGGCGACGCCCTGAGGTGCGAGGGCGAGGCTGCTGTCCAACCACCGAGGCCGTATGGCCAGCCTCTCGGCCCGAGACCTCGGTGAGCATACGTGAGAAGCACCGGCCCATGCACCACTTGACCCGACCGGCCGAGTGGCTCGTGAGGCCTCGCCCAGGGTCTCCGAGCCCCTCACCCGACCCCTGCCTCGAGCTGTTCCCTCGCTGAGGCCCAGCCCACGCCCCGGCCAACGCTTCGACTGCATCCTCTCGCGCATCACCAACGGCACGACCCTCGACTCGAGGTCCGTGGCTGGCGGGGGTGAGGACCAAATGGAAGAGCAGCTTCCGTTCGTGACAGTTTGCCCAACCGTTCATGGGCGAAGCACCCGATTGAGTGAGACGAGAGCCTCGCGGAGTTGGTGGCGACGCCGGGACGTCGCGGCTGCGTCGGATTTGGGCCATCTGGCAGACATCAGACTGGCCAGATCCTCGATGCCCGAGTTATTCGCCCGTTGGGCGATGCGCTTTCCCTCGACGGCACCGCCTTCGCGCAGTGCCCGCTGGTGAGGGCGCAGGACACGACCTTCGGCGGCACGGTCTCCGGCTCCGCCAACGTCGTCTCGCGCAACGACGGTATTGGTGGCCCCTTTGATCTGACCGGGCCCGTGGGGTTGAACCGCCGCCCCGGCTGGTTACCTTGGCCCATGTCCCACGCCGTCCTCGACGTCCACCCGCTGGGGTTCCCCTGGCGCACCTTCGACCCCTTCCTCTTCTGCGTCCACCACCTCGATGCCTACCCCCGAGGCAACGGGCGCCTCGGCCCGCTCGCCCCGCTCGACGGGCGCGACCTCGGCCAGGACTTCGAGGGAAAGGACGGCTGGAGCATGTACCACGGCCGGTCTGTCCCCGGCTTTCCCCAGCACCCGCACCGGGGCTTCGAGACGGTCACCATCGTGCGGCAGGGGTTGGTCGACCACTCCGACTCGCTCGGCGCGGCGGCTCGCTACGGCGGAGGCGACGTGCAGTGGCTGACCGCCGGAGGGGGCGTGGTGCACGCCGAGATGTTCCCCCTGGTGCACCGGGAGCAGACCAACCCCCTGGACCTGTTTCAAATCTGGCTCAACCTCCCGCGGGCCGACAAGCTGGCGGCGCCGCACTTCTCGATGCTGTGGAGCCACACGCTGCCCCGCCTGCAGGTGGGCGTGGGCGTCGAGGTGACGTTGATCGCCGGCGCCCTGGGCGAGGTGGCGCCGCCCAAGCCCCCGCCGAGCTCGTGGGCCTCTCGGCCCGAGTCGGATCTCGCCATCTGGACGCTGCGCCTGGGAGCCGAGGCTCGGTGGCGGCTCCCTCCCGCGCGGGCCGGCACCACCCGGGCGCTGTACGTCTTCGCTGGCGCGGGGGTGTCGGTGGACGGGCGCGCGCTCGCGGTGGGTGAGGTGGCGAGGCTCGAGGGGAGCGCCACGCCAGAGCTGGTGAACGGGGCGCTGGCCGGCGAGGCGCTGCTCCTCCAGGGGCGCCCCCTCGGGGAGCCGGTGGTGGCCCATGGACCCTTCGTGATGAGCTCGACGGCCGAGCTCCAGCAGGCTTTCGACGACTACCGCCGCACTGGCTTCGGCGGGTGGCCGTGGCCGGACGACGCGCCGACCCACGGGGAGACGCCGGGGCGCTTCGCCAGGCACGTCGACGGGCGGGTGGAGCGGCCCTCGACTCCGGCCGAGCCCGAAGCGTCGGCGCGATGAGCCTGGCGAGGAGACACCCGCGTGCTCCCGGATGCTCGGGGCGCGGGGCTTCTTGAACCTCGTCGTCCAGGCATACTCCCGCTTGGCCGCCTCCGACCAGGCCGGTAGTGCTGGTCAGTCGCAATTGCCGATGATGACGACACCGCCGGGGCTGATCTCGCACGGGGCCGAGGTGAAGGAAGGCTGGTAGGCCCAGGCGTCGACAACAGTTCGGCCGTATGTGCTGGGGACGGGCGTTCCAATTGGCGTTGCAAGGCATTCTTCAAATCTACGTGCTGGTCGCCCAATCCTCCACGACGAGGTCCGGCGCCACCTTCCGGATGTGCTCCATCCGGTCACCGGTAACGAGCGTGAGGTCATGCGCGAGAGCCTGCGCGGCGATCCAGAGATCGTTCTCCTGAACCCCGAGGCTCAAGGCTGTTTCGGGGTCAACGAGCTGTTCGGGTCGACGCCCAGGCTTCCTCTTCGGCCCCTGCCCAAACTTGTCGAACAGCGCCGCGCGGATCTTGCCGTACTCCTCGGTCGTGCCCGGTTCGAGCCCGAGCAGGACGAATCGCTCTTGGAGAAAGGCCGCGTAGGCTTGCTGCTTGTCGGCAAAGCCCGGGTTGGCCCGGTGTCCGTATTCAACCTCGCCGAGGGAGAAGAGTGAGAAGAACAGGCTCTGTCTGGGGATCCGCTCGAGGTGACTCTTGACGAGGGCGTGCTGGGGCGCGTGCTCGTCGAACCAGTAGCTCGCGATGTTCGTGTCGATGACGTAGTCGCGCGCCACGTCAGTCCCCGAACTCTTCCGTCGCGCGCTTCAACGCAGCCACCAACTCCAGCGGCGCCGGTGAGGCAGATAGCAGGTTGTCGGGGGTAGCCCGGCGGTACGCCTCCGAGAGGTAGATGTGCAGGGGTACGGCCGACTCGAACTCGGGCGGGAAGTAGCGGTCGAACGCGAATGGCACGCCCGGGCGTTTGAATCCGTCGAAGAGGCGCAGCAGGGTTCGCTCGAGCTTGGCCGCGAGGCCGTAGAGCCGGAGCACCTCGGCGTCGACGCGCAGGAGCGCCTCGCGAAGCTCGTCTGAGGTCGCGGTCTTGCGTTGGGCGGTGCGGAGAAAGGTCAGCGCCGCCTGCGTCACACGCGCGATGCCCGCGGCGTCCGCAACAGGAACCGGCATCTTCCGGACGACTCCCGAGAGGTTGTCACGCTTGCCGAGGTGCGCGTACGCGTAGGCGTTCGCGTACGGCGAGTTGAAGAGCGCCCACAGATACTCGAGCGGCACCGACGGATCTCGCGGACGAACGACGAGGAACCTGCTCGAGACGGCGTGGCCATCCCGATCGATGTGCGCCGTAAGGCGCCACGCGCCCAGTCCCGCCGGGGCGTACGGCAGCAGGACCTGCGGCACGTGCACCGCCGTGCCGGATCGAGGCCTGTCGACGGCATCGTCCGAGAGCTTGAAGTGCACTTCGCGCGGGAGCGCGTGCAGACTGAGGCCTCCGATTGGAAACCGAAGGAAGCCGGGCACGCTGCCGTCAAACGGCTCCTCTCGCCATGGTACTGCGTCGCGCGGCGGCTGAGCAGCACCCTTGAACGTCAAGCCCTGCCCGATGTCCGCGATCGTCTCCACCTGCGGCAGCCTCGGACTCCACAGCTCTTCGAAGTCCGGAACGCGCAGGTCGAAGGCGGGCGCGTCGAGGAAGCGACGCTGTGGAACCTGTCGGGTGCTCGTCGGCTCGGCTGTCCTTCTGAACCGCGCCCTGTCGTGCTCGCGAACCCGTCGGTACGTCGTCTGCTGGTCAGCCGATGGCGTGCTGTGACGCGCGAGGATCACCACCGTCTCATGGTGCGCCAGCTCGAACAGCTTCTCCGGGAGGATCATGATCTCGACGAGCTGGAAGTGCCGGACGAGCTCTTCGCGGATGCTTCGGGCCTGCTTCGCCTGCAGGAAGGTCCTCTGCAGCACGAGCCCCACGAGCGCGCCGTCCGGAAGCTTCGGCAGCGCGCGCTCGAGAAGCTCGAAGGCCTTGTTCGTCGTCCGAAGAGAGATACCTGCCCTCGTGTACTGCGCGCGTTCCTTTGCGGAGAAATCCTCGTAGGGGGGGTTGCTGAGCAGCACCGTCGCCTGCGCCGCCTCCCGTTCGAGCCGATCCCCTACGAAGAGATCCTCCTGCTGAAGGTTCCATCCGTTGGGGTTCGGGATGTCGGCCAGTGTCAGCGACAGCCGTGCAATCTCCAGCGCGCCGGCGTCGAACTCGGTGCCCACCAGTCGTAACCGTAGGTAGCGCTTCCGGTCGTCCTCGGACGTCTCGGGCGGAAGCTGGTCGCGAAGCGCGCGCATCGTTGCCACGAGGAACGGCCCATGGCCGCACGCAGGCTCGAACACGCGGCGCCGTTCCAACGGTATCGCTTTCATGAAGGGAGAGAGCCGGCCGACGACGTAGTCGACGAGCGTCGTGGGTGTGCTGTGCGTACCGAGGAGCTTCCGAGTCTCCTCCGAGACGAGAGCGTTCTCGTAGACGAACGACAGTGCCTCGGTCGTCACCTGCGCGAGCGAGGCGAGGCCGGCGAGTCGCTGGCCTACTGGCAGGAGCGCGGTGCGCTCATGCGGAGACAGCGCTGGGGCGCCCTCGTGCGCTCCGTAGTGGCGCGCAATGCGCTCGCGCGCCTGGTCGAGGTCGTCGAGCCGCAGGCGCTGGAATCGGGGGACGTCTTTGTCGTGGAGAATCTTCGCGGCGACGAGCCAGAATACCTCGCGGAGCATCCACTGACCGCGGCTGGCCGCCATCATCGAGCCGAGCCGCTGGCGGACGCCGCCGACCATCTCCTCGATGAGCGAACTCAGCCGTCGCCCCAGCTCGGTCTCGACGAACGGCAGGAGGCCGATGTCGACGAAGTCGAGCTGGGCCTCCGGCTGGAACCGACCGAACGTCTTCGCCCGATAGAGGGCTGCCGGGGACAGATTCGACCTCTCCTGCGCGAAGAACGGATCGATCTCGCCCGGCGCGAGCGACTGCCGAAGCCGCGCACCGTCGGTTGTCTGCTTCCAGAGTTCAAGGCGCCCGCGGCGCAGCGCGAACACGAGTGGAGCGCCGACGTCCCTGTAGGCTGCGACCGTGGCGTCGACAGGTGCGTCGTCGTCGACCGCCGTGGCGTCGAAGGCGGCAATGCACGCGGACCGGACGTCCATCGGCTCGTGCGCAAACGCCACGAGAGACGCACGGCGGGTCTCGTCTGCGACGCCGAACGCATACTCCGGGCGCAGAAGAGCCGGGGCGTAGCCGACACGCACGAGGCGCCGCCGGAACGTTTCGAGACTGAGAGCCGCGGCAGCGATGGCAGGCTCCGAGAATGCAGACGAGTCGCACGCGGCCCATCCACGAGCGATGGCGCAATATAGCAGCTCCCCCGGACGTTCACCCCCGCTTCATCAGGAAGTCAGCCGGTTCCCTCTTCGCCTGCGCGTTCTCGCTGCTCCCCTGCGCCCCATCGGCCGGGGCAGCTTCGGACAAGCCAGGCGCGAGCACCTCGACCCAACGCCGCGGGTCGACGACTCCGCGCTTCTTCAGCAGGCTGTCTGCCTGGGCAACCAGCGCCCGTCCTGCCTCACCACCCACCACCACCCCACTGGCGCGTTGGCAGCAAGCGGCGTGCAGCTCCATGTGCGCAGAGCCGAAGCCGGCGCTGGCGAGCTCGAGCTGGGCGAGCGCTCCCGAGGCATCTCCCCGAAGCCGAGCGGCGCCCGCGCGGAGCAGGCTCGCCAACGGCCGGGCGTCTTGCCGCAGCTCCCGCTCGAGGTGGCCGGCGTCGCGCTCCACGGCCTGCAGCAGGCGCTGGGGCGACTTCGACGCTCCGGCGGCGGCGAGCGTGGCCCGGGCTCGCAATGAGAGGCCGTCGATGCGCGTCGACTGCACCCGGAGGAGCTGCGAGGCCTTCACGGCCGGCCAGGCCTCCTCGACTCTCCGGTGGGCCTCGAGCCCAGCGGACTCGTAGAGGTCGACGCAGACCGTGACCCGGAGTGCGAACAGGTGCTGGGCGGAGAACCCCGCGCGGGTAGTCCAGGTGGCGAGCGCGGCGCTGGAGCGGCGGCGTGCCTCGGTCGGGTCGCCAGCGGCCAGCCTCGCGAGGGCCCCGAAGAGAGAGGCGTAGAGCTGACCGAAGAGGTCCTTGAGGGCGGCGGCGTCGTCCTCCCAGCGGGTCGCGCCGGCATGAAGCTCGGTCACGAGGCCCAAGAGCTCGAGCGTCTGGAGGCGCATGCCGAGGGCGACGGTCTGCCAGTAGCGAGCGCCGCTCGGGCGCGCGGCGAGGACCTCGAGCGCCCGGTCGACCTGGACGAGCGCGGCGGACCAGTCGCCGAGCACCATGGAGCGGGTGCTGGAGAAGATGCCCAGCAGCGCGTCGACGAGCGGGTCGTCGAGCCCCTCGGCCAGGGCTCTCCCCTGCTCGAGGAACGCGGTGCCGCGCTTGAGGCCACCGGGGGAGCCGGCCACCAGCCAGAGGGCACCGAAGCTGGGGAGGCTCCGGCAGACGTGCCGGCGATCTCCCGCGGCCAGCGCGAGGTTGAGGTGCTGGAGCACCAGGGCCATCGCCACGACGGGATTGACGCTGGAGAGGCCCGCGGCGGCCGTCCACGCCACCTCGAGGCCCAGCCTCACCAGCGGGTCGGCGTTCGGCGGCCCAGCCTCCCTCAGCTTCACGCCGCGGAGGAGCCGCTTGCCGAGCTGGTAGATGATTCGCCACACGGCCCCGGCCCCGCTCCTCGGGAGCGTCAGGTGCACCCGGCGCAAGAGGGGCCCGAGGACTGCGAGCGCCTCGTCGGTGCGACCGCACGCGAACAGTTGCTCCGCGGCGAGGCGGCTCAGCTCGAGCGCCTCCTGCTCCGGTGCCAGGGCGGCGACGGCGAGGTAGCCCTCGGCGGCCTCCTTGCCACGGCCACCGTTGGCGAGCGCCCTGGCTCTCTTGCAGCGCAGCGCGCGCTCCTGCTCGGGGGTGTCGTGCTCCGTGCCTTGGCGCCAGGCGAGCGCCTGCCCGTAGAGCTCGGCGGCCCGCTCGAAGGCGAGCACCTGCTCGGCTCGCTCGGCCGCGAGGAGCGCCTGGGTGCCGGCTCGCTGGAAGTCACCACTGCCCTCGTAGTGAGTGAGCAACACCTCGGGGTCCCGCTCCTCCGCTGGGCCCGCTTCGACGGCCGCCGCGAGCGCCGCGTGAATGTCCCGCTGGCGATCCGGCTCGAGGAGCCCGACGACGGTCTCTCGAATGCGGTCGTGGTAGGTCTCGAAGCGCTCCAACCGGCCGCTCGAGGCGCTCGTCAACATCCGCTCCCCCACGAGGCGGAGGATGGTGGCGAGGCCGTCGGGAGGCGAGCCCGCCGAGTGCAGCACGACGCTGGCCGGCACCGGCCGACCTGCCATGGAGACGATGTCGAGCAGGGCCCGGGCCTCGGGGCGAAGCGCACTCACGGTCGAGCGGAGCACGTCGACGAGCGTGACTGGCGGCGCCCCGGGGGAGCGGGACCTGCGGGGCTCAGCGGCGAGCTGGAGCATGAACAGAGGGCTCCCACCCGCCTCATCGCACAGGCGTTCGAGGGCCTGGGGGTCGGAGACGCCGTGGAGGAGTGACTCGCCCAGGGCCCGGGCCTCCTCGGGGGGCAGGCGCTCAACCGGCACATCCACCAGCCGGTCCTCGTGGGCAGCGTCGGTCAGCCAGCCCTGGAGATTCGAGAGGAGCGGACCGGGCTCGCCCGCTCGATGCGAGATGAGGAGCAGGAGGCCGGGGGCGCGGGGTGGTCGCAGCGCTTCCATCAACAGCGCGGCGCTGTCCTCGTCTCCCCATTGAGCGTCGTCGATGAAGAGCACCACCCGGTGGCGATCGGTGAGCCGGCCGAGGAGCTCTCGAAAGGCTCCGAAGGCGCGGCGGCGGAGCTCGGCAGGCTCGAGCTCGGGGAGATTGACCTCTCGATCGGTCAGGGTCCGCGGCATCTCTCCGAAGACGGGAAAGAGGCGGGTCAGCGCCGAGAGGTCGCGGGGAGAGAGCTGGGCGGCCTCGGTCTGACTCAAGCCCATCAGGTGGGCGGCGAGGCCGTCGACGAGTGGGTCGATGGCCTTGAAGGGCACGGCCTCCCGCTCGTAGCAGCGCCCACGGAGGAGGACGACGTCGGGGTCATGGGCCCGTGTCTGCGACAGGAACTGCTCGCAGAGGGCGCTCTTGCCGAACCCGGAGCCGCCGTGGACCTTGGCGCAGACCGCCTTGCCCGACGCGGCGAGCTGGTAGGCCCGCTCCAGCGCGACGAGCTGCTCGTTGCGGCCGACGAAGCGCCCGAACGGCCGCGCCAGCGCCGAAGACCGGGAAGGCCCAGTGGCCCCGAGGAGCTGCAACACCACCTTGCCGTTGGGGCGCACCGCGCTGTCGGGCTGGAGGAGCGCGCAGCAGAGCGCCTCGAGCTGGCCCGGAGGCTCGTCGCCCAACTCCTGGCCCTGCGCCACCCGGGCTTCGGCCGCGGCGTCGAGGTCCGCGAGCTGCACCACGTCGGGGGCCGCGCCGGTGAGCGCCTCGTGGAGCACCGCCCCGACCGAGTACCAATCGCTCGCCTCGGTGACGTCGGCACCTCCCGCCTGCTCCGGGGCCATGTAGCCCGAGGTGCCGGCGACGGTGCCTTGCTGGTCGAAGCGCCCCTCGGCGTCGACGTCGGCGACGAGGCCGTAGTCGAGCAAAACCAGCCGGCCCGCGGGGGTCACGCGGATGTTCGAGGGCTTGATGTCGCGGTGGAGCTTGCCCGCCTGGTGGAGGGCATCGACGGTGAGCGCGAGCTGTCGCATCGCGGCGCGCAGGCGGGTCCGGTCGAGGGTGAAGGAGAGGTGGGTCCGGTGACTCGACGTCTCGACTCTCTGTGGCCTGGTCCCCTCGCGCCACGTCGTCGCCAAGGCGCCATCGTCGGCGGGTGAAGGGAGGCCGACGGGGCCGGTCCACACATAGGCGAGGAAGCTGGAACCCTCGACGAGCTCCATGCTGATGGACCACTCGTCGCCTCCGCCGATGAGATCGTACAGGACCACCAGGTTGGGGTGGGTGATGTCTCGGAGAGAGCGGAACTCGGCCTTGAGCGCCGAGACTTTCGCCGGGCGATCTCTCCGGAGAATCTTCAGCGCGACCCGTTGGTTCCGCTGGTGGTCGAGGGCCTCATGGACGACGCCGAACCCGCCACGGCCGAGCTCTCGGATGAGCTCGAACCGCCCTGCGTAGCGCTTTGGAGACTCCGAGGAAGAGTTCGAGTCTTGCGACATCGGGAGGCCCCTGCGGCGGGGCTGAATGGTAGGCTCGCGCTGACCGAGTGGTCAAGGTGATGGCACTGGGACTGGCTCGGCGAAGAGCACGAAGTCGGCGCCCATTCCGAAGTAGGCCTTGACCAGCGGCGGCTGACCGGGCCGGCAGACGAGCTTGAGCTCCAGCTCGCGACGGAGCCTGACGGGCCATGCCCGGCTCGAGAGCGACACGGTCTCCTTCCCCGGCCAGCTCAGCACCGCGCCGCGCTTCGATGGAGCGCAGAGCCCCAGGTCGACCATGGCGTCGAGGAGGGAGGTCCATCGGTCGTCTGAGCCGGAGAAGTAGAATTGCAGGCCAAGGGCGCCGCCGATGACCGCGCCGACGTCGAGCTGAATGCCCACCATCGGGCTCTCGGCGTGGAGTCGCTCCAGAAGTGAGCGCACCTCGTCGAGGCGGCCCGGCCATTCGATGGATTGGAGGTAGGTGAGCACTTCGTTCCGGGGCAGCGTGAGGACCAGCCGGACGGCGTCGAGTGAACGCAGCGAGAGCGGCGCGACGTGGAGCAGGTGGCCGGCGAGGGGCAGCGTGGCCAGGCACCGAGCGACCCGGTCCAGCACCGTGGGCCAGGGCCTCTGCCCGAGGAGCAGCGAGAGTCCTTCGTCGATGAGCTTGAGCTGCCGAGCCTGGGTGTTGGCTTCGCCGTCGAGCGACTTGAGGTAGCCGAAGGGAGAGGTGAGGAAGTCGCGCTGCGTACAGAAGAAGAGGAAGGGCTCCGCCGGGGCACGTGGGCCAGGTGGCAGGTCGAACTCGAGCCAGATGAATGGCACGTCTTGGTTGAGCGTCGACCCCTCGCGCGCCCATTCCCTGCAGAAGTCGTGAATGCGATGCCAGGCGCTCGATGGGGGGAGACTCGTCACCAGACGCGATAGACCGGCGAGGAGCTCACGACGTCCGCCGTCGTCGGCGCGGGCGCAGACCAGCAGGTCGACCCGCGGGTCGTCAGTGGTGAGGCGCGCTTCGAGCGCGAGGCAGTACCAGGCGTCGGGGAGCTCTCGGGCGACGCCGCGCAGCGTTTCTTGTGTGGCCGCGGAGAGGGACAGAGGCGCGAGGAGCGGGAGGCCGCGCTCGAGCCCCTCGAGGAGAGGGAGCATGGTTTGACTGCGATGGGTAGCAGACCTCAGAGCTGACCGCATCTCCCGGGCTCGGCCAGCATCCAGGTGGCGAGAACGGGACCACGCCTCGACGACCAACCCGCGTCTCCGGGAGGTAGACTGGAGGCTCAGGTGGTCGTCCCGAGCGACTCCAGTGGACGAGAGAACACCCAGACCCTGAGCCCACTCTCTGGCACCACCTGCTCATCGACCTGCCGAAAGCCATTGCGGAGGTAGAACGGAAGGTTCTTCGGTTGCTCCGTCCTCAGCACGCAACTCGTCCATCGGCGCCCCATTTCAACCAGCGCCCGCCGGATCAGGCGACTGCCATGGCCTTGGCCCGCCACGCTCGGCTCGACGCCCAGCGTACACAGGTACACCGAGCCAGTTCCCAGGAACGGCTGCACCCGAGCCATCGCCGCGTCCTCGTGGGCAGAGAGCCGGAGCCACACGGGCGGAGGGGCGACCAGCGCCACGCTCCAGGTTCCACTGGTCACCACCGAGAAGGACCCCATGTTGGCGGAGCGCCCGTCGCGCCAGTGCACCGAGCCAACCCCGGGCTCGAATACATGGCCGCCGCAGCCCCGGGCGTACGCCAGCATTCCCCCGAACACCCGCCGCATGGTCCTCGGGCGGCGTACGTCGTCGGGCTCCGCCCAGCGAATGAAGGGGTCTTCTTGAAATGCTCGAGCCAACAGATGGTGCGCTTTCATGCATCCAAGGTATCGACGAGCGTTTGTCTTCTAGCTCCGAACTTTTGTCTTCGCGCGCCAAGCATGCGAGCGTTCCACCGTGCCCGTCTCTCCTCGCTCGGTCCAGGCCATCGTCGACGCCCTCGGGCGCTTCGGCGTCGATGCCAAGCGGCTCGGGCCAAAGCGCATCGAGGACGACGAGGCCCTCGCTCTGCTCTGGGAAAGGGCCCTGGCGGCGACCGGCCGGCGCACCCTCCCCCTCGAGCTGGGTCTCTCCATGCCGTTGGGAGTCATGGGCGTGGTCGACTACATGGCGGCCGCCTCCGCAACCATCGGGGCCGCGCTCACCGTCACCCAGAAGCTCTTCCCCTTGGTCGCCCCAGGGCTGCAACTGTCACTCGTTCGGCTGTCCAAAGGAGACCGGCGGGTCGTCATCGTGAATCAGCCCCCGTTTCCTGGTCAGGCCGAGAGTGACCTCCTGGTCTTGGGCATTCTCATCAGTCGCCTGCGCACGTTCGCGAGCCAGCCCTTGGCATTCCGCGTCGTCGAGCTGACCGAACCAACCACTTCTCCACACCGATGGAGCGAGCTCCTCGGCGTGCCCAGGGTGCGCCTGGGCGCCCGCCAGACATCGCTCCAGCTCACGGCGAGCGACTGGTCCATCCCGCTGCGCCACGCGGATCCACTGCTCCTCCAGACGCTGGGCTCGATGGTCGGCGCGGAGCATCGCTCGGCCGACGCGCTACTGGTGGCTGTCCGGGCGCTGGCTCGGGAACGACTGCCAGGGAGCCTGACCCTCGACGACGCGGGCCCGTCGCTGGGCCTCAGCCGTCGAACACTCCAACGGAAGCTCGCCGCCAGCGGCACCACGCTGTCTCAGCTCTCCGACGAGGTCCGCCGCGACCGAGCCGAGGAACTCTTGGACGAGGGGCTCCTGACGTTGGGAGAGGTTGCCACCAAGGTGGGCTTCGCCGAGCAGGCTTCGTTCACCCGCGCCTGGCGCCGCTGGTTCGGCCGACCTCCGTCACAGCGGCCATGAGGCTGTCCTTGTATTCGCATGACCCATCGGCACTCGACATGTCTGTGTCGTTGTGATTCATACCTGATGGCACATATGATTACCGCCCTTCTCTTACTTCCGTCTCTTGCGCTCGCTCAGGTTCCCTCGAGTCTCGCCTACCAGGGCCGGTTGTACGGCTCCGATGGTTTGCCAGTCGCAGGGCAGGTGAGCATCAAGTTCTCGCTCTTTGACGCTGCAACCGTAGGGAGCGAGGTCTGGAGCGAAACCCAGACGGTCGGACTCTCAGACGGCTTCTATGCGACCTACCTCGGGCAATCGACGCCTCTCGGCGACGTCTTCGACGGAAGGACGCTCTTTCTCGAGCTGTCGGTGAACGGCGCTGCACTGACACCTCGGCAGCGTATTGCTTCGGTCCCCTACGCCCTCTCGTGCAAGAGCGTCGCAGGCGGAGCGACCACCGAGCGCGGAGGTCTCTTCACCGACGTGGCCCGAGGTCGAAAGGCAACGGTCAGCGCTGGGTCGATCAAGAACTCAGGCCCCACTGGCGAAGCTCCCGACAGCTACTGGACGACCTCGACGTTCGCGAGTTCGATGACGGTGGACCTCGGCCAGTTGGTCACGGGCATCTTCGAGGTGGCCTTCGAGAGCTATCCGCGTGGAGCGGCCGAGAATATTCCAGCCTACCAAGGCAGCGGCCTCTATCAACTCGAGTACAGTGAGGACACTTCAAAACCGTGGACACCGGTCCCAGCCGTAGCCCCTGTGAGTGGCGACTTCTTCGACCACAAGCTCAAGTCAGTACAGGCTCGCTATATTCGCCTGACGGTGAGTGCCCCGGCCCTTCCAGGAAAACCCGTCAACATCTCGATGTTCAGGGTGCTGAGCTTCGCGCCGGGCGAAAACACCGCCATCGACGCTCGACGTCTCTACAACGGACCGGCCTCACTGGACAATGGTGAAACACAGATCAAACTCGGCTTTGCTAACCGCACCCTCTGGGGCTCAAACAGCGGGGGAAACCTTCACCTCGACGCCGACAAGACCAAAACTGGAGGGCTCATCTATTTGAACTGGTATGATGGCAAAGGCGTGGTGTTTGGGAATGGTAGCGCGAGCGCCGTGGCGAGCGTCGACAGCGCCGGCAACGTCAATACGATCGGCAGTTTCTCCCAGAACGGAATTGCATTCAAGGGCGTGGTGGCGGGCGGGACATGCATGAACGGAATCCTAGGGCTTTGGGACCCGCAGCAACCAACCTACGGGGGCGCCACCTGCGACAACTACAAAGCAGGGTACGTTTCAGTTACCAGTTGTCCTGCCGCCAGCGGCAACGTCGCACAAGTGAAGTGTCCGGCGAACACCACGAAGATCACGGTGTCGGCGATGTCGAACTGCAACGTGGGCGGTGAGGGAGCCATCTGCGTCCGTTGAGCGAGCGCAGGCTCCGGAGACCTGGGTGAGATTGTGGGTAAACGCGATCGCCAACGGCATAGCCGGCAAGCCGATCGCGAAAGGCCCAGTGCGTGTTCGGGTCTGCCGAGGCGTTGATGTCTCGGCCCCCGTGGACCAGCGCCGCCGCCCGCGGGTTCCTCGAGCAGCGACGGCTGTGGCCCTTCCCTGTCGGCGCCGAGCAGGCTTCGTTCACCCGCGCCTGGCGCCGCTGGTTCGGCCGGCCTCCGTCACAGCGACACTGAGAGGCTCGGCACCTGGTCGCAGGGCAGCCATGTCGCGCTGGGCTCTCGACCTCCATCGAAACACCTCGGAAACAGTCGGCCTGATGAATGGCATGTCCATTGCTGTCGGTGTGCACATGCGAAAAGCCAACCTATTGCTCGCGGCAGGAGTGCCGCTCTTCGCCAACTGCCCTGCGCCGACCACCTGTGGGCTCATGGGAGGCCCGAGCGACACCTGGGTAGAACCATGGGACGGTGGCCTGGTCGACGGAGGGAGCGTGACGAACGGGCAGCTGGATTGGGCGAGTTGCCAGCAGGTCTGCTCCACGGCCAACGCCTGCGTCATCCTCGATGCTGGCCTGGTGCAGTGCCACCTGTTCTGCGTTGGCGGTCGGGTACCTCCGGGGCTGGTGAGCCTCTCGGGAGTCGACGCCTCCCCCGGCTCGTGGCTGGCGCGCATGGCCGAGCTCGAGGCGGCGGCCGTACACGCGTTCATGCACCTGGCCACCGAGCTCGACGCCCACGGGCTCCCGCGCTTCGCCGCCGAGGCCCTGCGAGCCGCCGAGCACGAGGTCCGCCACGCCACGAGCGTGACCCGGCTGGCGCTGCGCTACGGGTACTGCCCTCGACCGCTCGAGATGCGGACCTCCGAGCTGAGGAGTCTCGAGGCCATCGCCATCGACAACGCCGGCGAGGGGTGCGGCCGAGAGCTGTTCGGTTCGGTGCTCAACGTTCACCAGGCTCGCACCGCGACGGACCCAGCCATCGCCGAGGTGATGACGGAGATCGCCGCCGAGGAGGCCGAGCACGCCGAGCTCTCCTTCGGGTTGGCCGAGGCGTTGATGCCCCGGCTCACCGTGGCCCAGCGCCGCCGGGCGCGTGAAGCCCAGGAGGTCGTCCTCGAGGTGCTGGCCGGTGACGAGATACGCCCGGCGGCCCGCGGCCCTCTCGGTCTGATGGACCAAGCGCAAGCTCTGGCCACCTCCCGCGCGTTGCTCGACCAACGACGGCTCTGACTCGGAGCCCTTCCCTGCCGGCAGCGAGCAGCCTAGGCTCCACGGCTCCCCCGCACAACACAGACACCCAACCGAAGCGCCACAGGAGACTCCATGAGGCAATGTCAGCGGTGTCAGGGCTTCGTCCCCGAGGGCAGCTCGACCTGCCCCAACTGCAGCTCCACTCGCCGTTGGTGGGCGGTGCCGCTGGCCTTCGCGGGCGCCGGCCTGGCCTCGGTCACGCTCTCTGCCTGCTACGGCCCACCCTGCGCGGCGACGCGACTCCCTGACGGCGGCCGAAACTACGACAGTTGTCTGGGCTATGACTGCGCTGCGCCCCTGGCCGACGGAGGAGTCCTGTCTTCCGACCCGGAGTGGCGGACCAACTGCCTCGACACGGCGCCCGATGGAGGGAAGGACGGCGGGTGAGCCCCAGAGACGATGAGGCCTTCCGTCGCTTCGATGTGCGCGGAGAACCACGGCCCCGGTACGTCGTCTGGGAGCTCACCCTGGGGTGCGACCAGCACTGCACGCATTGCGGCTCACGGGCTGGCGTGGCGAGGTCGAACGAGCTTTCGACCGCCGAGGCGCTCGACGTGGTGGAACAGCTCGCCGAGCTGGGCTGCTTCGAATGCGCCCTCATCGGCGGAGAAGCGTACCTCCACCCCGGCTTCCTCGACATCGTGCGAGCCCTCAAGGCCCGCGGCGTGCGCCCCACGATGACGACCGGTGGCTGGGGCATCACCGCCGAGGCCGCGCGCGCCTGGGCCGACGCCGGCCTTCACACCGTGTCGGTCAGCGTCGATGGCATGGAGGCGACCCACGACCTGATGCGCGGCCATCGGGGCAGCTTCGCGGCGGCCACGGCGGCGCTCGGGCACCTCGGCGCCGCGGGCCTTCGCCGATCGGCCAACTCGAACTTCAACCGCCTCAACCACGGTGAGCTCGAGGCGATGTACGAGCTCCTCCGAGGGCTCGGGGTCACGGCCTGGCAGGTGCAACTCACCACGCCGTTGGGCCGGGCGGCGGATCGCCCAGCGATGACCTTCCAGCCGTGGGACCTGCTCGACTTCATGCCCCGGCTCGCGGCCCTCAAGGAGCGAGGCTTCACCGACGGCCTCCTCATTCAGCCGGGAAACAACCTCGGCTTCTTCGGCCCCGAGGAGGCAGTGCTGCGCTCTCCAAAGGCCGGTATGAGCGACCACTTCCAGACCTGTCAGGCCGGGCGGCAGCTCCTGGGCATCGAGTCGAACGGCGCGGTGAAGGGCTGCCCGTCGCTGCAGACATCGCACTACGTCGGCGGCAACCTGCGCGAGCGCCCTCTGGCCGCGCTCTGGAGCGACCCTTCGAGCCTGGCCTTCACCCGCACCCGCACCGTGGACGACCTGTGGGGCTTCTGTCGAACCTGCCCCTTCGCGGCCCAATGCCTGGGTGGCTGCAGCTTCACGGCCCACGCATTGATGGGGCGGCCGGGCAACAACCCGCTGTGCCACTACCGAGCCCGGGCCCTCGCTTCGAGGGGTCTGCAGGAGCGCCTGGTGCCGCGCCGGCCCGCGCCCCAGGAGCCCTTCGACTGTGCTGTCTATGAGGTCATCGAGGAGCCCTTCGGCCTGCCCGAGGCTCCGCGGCCGGGGCCCGTGGGGCTGCTCGCGCGGTGGACGGGCTGATGGTCGAATCGGGCGCGACGGCGGCGCAGAGGCGCTACAATTCCGCCTGGGGGTCTCCATGGCCGACATCATCGAGGAGTCGAAATCCAACCGCGCCACGTGTCGCACCTGCCGCGAGAAGATCGACAAGGGCGTCCTGCGCTTCGGCGAGGAGGTCGCCAACCAGTTCAGCTCCGACGGGGGCACTGCCTTCCAGTGGCACCATCTCGCCTGCGCCGCTGGCCGCCTGCCCGCCAAGGTGACAGCCGCGATGGCGGCCTTTGGCGGGACAATCCCCGATCGCGAGAAGATCGAGCAGATCCTCGCCAACCCGCCGAAGGCCGGCAAGAAGGGTGGGGCCAAGGCCGCCTACCCGTACGCCGAGCGAGCCTCCACCAGCCGCTCGAAGTGCCTTCAGTGCGACGAGACCATCGACAAAGACACCTTTCGCATCGCCGTCGAGCGGGAGGTCGACACCGGCAGCTTCATGACCACCGGCCCCGGGTACCTGCACCCGGGCTGCGCCGCCGAGTACACCGGTGACGACGCGCTCCTCGAGAACGTGAAGCTCAACTCCCCGGCGCTGGGGCAGCAAGACCTCGACGCGCTCTCGGCCGACCTCTGACGCCTCCTGCTCTGCGCGTGCTATGGGGCAGGCGCCGCCGTGTCCCACGCGCGACTGCTCGCGTGTCACAAGCGTCGGTAGGGAGTGGCAGACAATGGGGCCCACGCCCCGTGGTCCAATGAGCGGAGGGCTGACGCGAGCCGAGGTCGAGCGCCTCTACTCGCAGTTCGCGCCGGTGGTGTTTCGTCGGGCGCGGCGGCTGGTCGCTCGCGACGCGGATGCGTGGGACGTCGTCCAGGAGGTGTTCGAGCGCATGCTGAGTCAGGGCGCGAGTTTCCGCCGCGAGGCGCGGCCGATGACGTGGGTGTACCGCGTGACGACCAATGCGTCCTTGAACCTCCTCCGGAGCCGGAACCTTCGCGAGCCGGCCCTGGGCGTCGTGCCCGAGGAGCCCTCGAGCGGACCCGACCAGTTGGAAGTGCGCCAGCTGCTCTCGAAGTGGATGGCGTGCCTCGACGAGCGCGAGCTCGAGATCGCCGCGCTCCTCTACGTCGACGGCTTGACGCAGCAGGAGGTCGCCGATGTCCTCTCGCTGTCGCGGAAGACCATCGGGCGCGAAGTCGACGAGCTGCGGGCCAAGCTCGTGGCCTTGGAAGCGCTCCCCGAAGGAGCGACGTGATGCCGCGGCACCTCTCGCCCCTCGAGCTCGATGAGATCGCCGCCGGGCTGGCGCCGCCCCCCACGCACCTCGAGGCCTGCGCCGCGTGTCGGGCTCGCCTCGACGAGCTGACCCTTGCGAGCACAGAGCTCCTCGGCCGGCCCGAGGCGAAGCGCCAGCTCGCCCTGCTCGGCGCGGCGCCCCGCTCTGCCCCAGCGAAGACGTCGCGGCGACGCCTCGTCCTTCTGGCGGCGCCGCTCGCCGCGGGCGTGGCGCTCTTCCTCGCCTGGCCTCGGGACGCTGGCGACGCGCGGCTCAAGGGAGCGCCAGCGGTGATGCTCCTCGACGAGGCGGACCGCTCCGTCACCGAGGCCCGCCCGGGTCAACGGCTGACGGTGGCCGTCGGCAGCGGCGGGTACTCCCACGGCGCGGTTCTCGCGATCGACGACGACGGGAAGGTCGAGACGCTCTGGCCTCGAGACGGCCGGGTGTACGAAGCCCTGGCCCCCGGCGCGCGGTCGAGGCTCATCGAGCTCGTGGTGACACCGGGAGACGTGACGGTGAAGGCCGTCTTCGCGAACGAGGCGCGTCCGGTGAGCGAGGAGGGAGACCAGGCTCGCACGGTGAGGCTCCTCGTACGATGAGGTGCATGGCGAATCCGGGCACCAGCCTTCTACTCGCGGTGCTCATCGGCCTCACGCTCGGCGTCGGGTCGGCGGCGCGGGCCCAGGGCGAGCGGTTCGCGCTCGTGGTCGGCTCCAATCGAGGCCTCATCGAGGAAGAGCAGCTCCGCTACGCCGAGCGCGACGCGAGCAAGATGAAGCGCGCGCTCCTCGACGTGGGGGGCTTCTCCGAGGCGAACGTCACCGAGCTCCTGGGCGCGAACGCCGAGTCTCTTCACGCCGCCCTGAAACAGCTCAAGTCGAGGATGGCCGGGGGGCCTCATGACCGCCTCGTTGTCTACGTCTCGTCGCACGCGGCCGAAGGCGCCCTGCACCTCGCGGGGACCGAGCTCATGCTCGAGGAGCTCGTCGAGTTCGTCAAAGCGGCGCCGGTGCGGGTCGGGCTCCTGGTGATAGACGCCTGTCAGTCGGGTCGCCTCACGCGGCTCAAGGGCCTCAAGCCAGCCGATGGACCGGCGACCCGCATCGAGGCATCGGGGGTCGAGGGGCGGGTGCTCATCTCGTCCTCGGGCGCCGACGAGTACGCCCAGGAGAGCGACTCGCTCGAGGGCAGCTACTTCACCCACTACCTCGTCACCGGGCTCCGCGGCGCCGCCGATTCGTCGCGCGACGGGCAGGTGACGCTCGACGAGGCGTATGCCTGGGCCTGGGCGAGGACCATCGAGGCGACGTTCGCCTCCCGCGGCGGGGTGCAGCGGCCCTCCTTCTCGGTGGACCTCCGCGGAGCGGGTCAGCTGGTGATGGCCGAGCCGCGCAAGAGCGCCTCGCGGCTCGAGCTCGACGTCGAGGCGCCGGGGCGTTGGCTCGTGGTGGCCGAGGCGAGCGGACGAATCTTCGCGGACGTCGACAAGGCTGAAGGGCCACTCGTGCTCGCGCTCCCGGGTGGAGTCTACCGGCTCGAGCTCCGCGTGGGCGAGGCGGTGCTGGAGCGCACCGTCACCGTNNGCTGGGGCTGTCCGCGTCAGGAGGCGTGGCCTCCGGCCTCGTGGCGGGCCTCGGCCTCGAGGGGGGAGCGGAGCTGCGGCTTCGCCGCGACGGGCTCGTGGGGGGCCCCTTCAATCAGCTCGTGGCCACGTTCGGCTGGCGAGGGGGGCGCTCGCAGACGGCGGCGTTCCGCCACGACGAGCTCGAGCTCCGCCTCGGAGTCGGTCATCGGTTCGCCTGGGAGCGATGGAGCCTCGCCCTCGATGTCGAGACGGGCCCGCTCCTCGCCTTTCAGTCGGACCTGCCCGATGGCTCCGGGCGGACGAGCCTCGGTCTGGCGATGTGCGTCGCCCTCGAGGCACGCCTGAAGCTCGTCGGGCCGCTCGAGGCCTTCGCTGTGGGCACCGGCGGCGGCGCGGTGGTGAAGAAGCTCTCGGGCACGACGCTGGTGCCCCGGCTCGCCGCCTCCCTGGGGCTCGTCTTCGTCTTCTGATGTCGATCGCCACGGCTCTTCCCTCCGTGCCGTGAGCTATGAGGAGTTGGACATGGGCCGCCGCGCGCTTCGTCATTCCGTCTTCGCCCTCTGGCTCGTGGCGTGCTTCGACCCGCTCTACGAGGACGGAGCGCCCCTCGACTCGCACTGGGTGCTGTGCTGCCCCGGCGGTGTCCCCGCGACCTGCTTCTGCCAAGAGGCGACGTCGTGTCGCTCGAGCATCTACGCGTGCGGCGAGAATCGCTGCTCCGTCACTCCATACTGCTCGGTGGAAGGCGACGGCGGCAGCGCCATGGGCCAAGACGCCGGAGCGGCCATGGGAGGAGGTGGAGGGGCTGGTGGTGGTACGGGTGGAGGTGGCCAGATCGGCTCGGGCGGCGGCACCTCGGTCGCGTACGAGTTCTGCTGCGCTTCTGGTCGCGTGAGGACCTGCGCTTGCCCTTCATCCAGCTGCACCGGCGCGCCTTTCACGCCCTGCGCCAACGGTGGGTGCGTCGAGGGCACGACGAGTGGTGCCTGTCCCTGAGCTCGGCCAAGTCGAGCAGATGGAGGCGAGCGAGGGGCGCTCCTCCAGCAGGTGCCGACGGAGGGCCCGCTCGCTGGGGCCCGAGATGTACTTGGCGACGAGCCAGCCGAGCGCCCATGAGAGGGCGAAGGCCGGGACGTACCAGAGGAAGCCCCACCGAAGGTCTCCGCCGAGCGCCTTGAAAGCGCGCACCACGGGCCACACCACGAACATGTGAGTGAGGTAGACCTCGTAGCTCAACCGACCGAGGGAGCGCAGCGGACCCAGGCCGGCGAGCGGAACGACAGGGGCACCTGCGTCGCGCCAGTGCAGCGCGAGAACGAGACAGCCCGTGGACAACGTCAGCAGGAGCATGGAGCCGTCGCCGAGGAAGTGCCAGAGCCAACCCTCGAAGCAGAGCACTGCGCAGAGACCGACCGCACCTGCGACGCCAAGCAGCGAGACAACCCAGAGACCGGGCCGCTGGAGCCGCCTCGCGACGACGGCCCCGAGAACGCCGACGGCGATGCCGGAAAGGCCAGGGAGGTAGGCCTTCTCTTGCCAGATGGGGTTTTCGCCCAGCGCCGCCCGCGAGGCCGGGAGCGACAGCGCAAGCAGAGCAAGCACCGAGACCAGCGCCGCGTCTCGGCGGAGCAGCACGCAGACCAGAGGAAAGCCCAGGTAGAAGGCCTCCTCGATGGAGAGAGACCAGAGTACGTCCCAGTTGCCCGGGAGGTAACCGGTGCGTCCCTCGTACCAGTTCAGGTGGAACCCGAGCGCCGCGGCGATGGCTCGAGGGAGCGACTGACCGGCGCGCGAGATGACGTAGTCCTGTGCGCCGGCCAGGTGGAGGAGGCTGAGCACAGCCACGAGCGCCATCAGGCCGGGCAGGATGCGCGTGGCGCGGCGTGCGTAGAAGGCGCGGAGATCGATAGCCGCCAGACGCCCCCACCGCGCCAAGCTGTTCGACGCGATGAGGAAACCGGAGATGACGAAGAAGACAAACACAGCCTCGTAGCCGTTGGAGATGAAGGCCTTGAGGAGCCATTCTGGCAACACGGTGGAGAGGGCACCCTGCTCGAGCGGAATGCGCAGCCCGACATGGTGCGACATCACCAGGGCAATCGAGAGCCCTCGGAGGGCGTCGATGCCGGAGTTCCGTGCTCTCACCTGGGCTTCCTACCACGAGGCGCGCGAAGACGAGCCGCCCGGCTCACTGGCCGGAGACACCGCCAGCGCCCATGCCCACTTCGAAACACTTCACGCCTCCTCCCCGGCTTTACGCTACCTTCCGCCGACCACCCGTAACTTCGGTGCCGACACCATGCTCCAAGGCCTGATCCGCTTTCTTCTGCCTCACGATGACCACTGGTTCGACATGCTCGAGGAGCTCGCCCGCCTCGGCCACCAGGCCTCCAAGGCCCTCCTGGACTTTCAGACGCAGACGGGTCCACAAGTGCGCGACGTCGTTCAGCGCATCGAGCACCAGGCCGATGACGTCGTGCGGCGCATGGAAGAGGCGCTGGCGCGCACCTTCGTGACGCCGATCGACCGCGA
>PMBV01000177.1 GCA_003153055.1 Myxococcales bacterium | reverse complement strand
CCACCGCCCTCGTTCACTCTGACTCGGGAGCTTCTGGGCTCAGGCAATGCCCTCGGCCTTGCGCCCTCTGCCGGTCAAGGACCCCAGTGGACTCCCTGCTCCACCCAGGATTCGCTCAGGCTCACGAGCGGGCTCTGGGGTCCATTCCTCGGTGCGGAAAAGAGTCGACCAGGCGGGCGACGAGAGCGTGAAGTGCCCGATCCTCATGTTGACCGCGAGGGGCGAGGTCGTCGCGAGTTCGGGGCTCGAGTGCGGCACCGACGACTTCCCCTTCGACCTCGCCGAGCTCAGGCTGGGCATCCCCGAAGTCGCCATGAACTACAACAGCCCAAGGGGGCAAGACGGTGCGGGTGCCCTCCGCCGTGGCTCCACCGATCAGCCCCTCGACTTCGAGCCGAAGGGCCCCAGGGTCGTCGCGCCGTCGGAGCGGTCGCTCCTCACACGAGCGGCGGAATCGGACCTGTGAGGGTACATCCGGGAGACCCCTCTCGGGCCACCTCCGCTCGCTTTGCTTGAGAGAACGTGCCCACGGCCGAGCGGCTCGTTGTGCTCGCCCCAGCCTCTGTTCCCAACTTCACCGCTCCAGCCTCAAGGCGTCCTGTTGTGCGCACGGTCTACCTCCTCGAGAAATGCGTCCCCGAGGAGATTCCACACGACCCCTCCCAGGGCAATCCCTCGTGCCGAGGCTCGCCTCAAACCGCCTTTTGGGCGGGTACCGGCACAATCGCCGAAGGCCTCCTCCGCCGCGTCGGTCGCCCGCCTCGAACCTGGCTCCTCGGCAACTTCGCGCGGTTGCCTCAATGGCTCGCACTTCGGAGTCCACTGGGGTTCTTGATCAGCAGAGGGCCCAAGACCGAGGGCATTGCCTGAGCCCTGAAGCTCTCGAGTCAGAGTGAACTGGGGCGGTGGTGTATGCCCGGGCGAGCCGCCACGCCCAGCCACCGTTCAACCACCCAAGACGAAGCGTTACAGCAGGGCGGTCGTCCAGGGCCCCGCGGCCCTGAGAGCGGGCCCCCTCGCCTGGCGGGCGAGGGCGGGGGGAGTGGGCGAAGGAGACGCCCCTGGGGGAGTCCGGTCCACTGCGGATGAGCGGTGCCTCAGGCTCCTCGGTGCCCCAGCGCCCAGTCGCCCCAGCACCCCCAGCGCCTTGCCGCCCGCCTTGCCGCCCATTCGACCTCGCGTATTCCCGCTGCGCCTCGAGCGTGGCATCCTCCAGACTCGAGCAGCTCCGCCCCGCCCTGCCCGAAGGGACCGACCGTGAACCAGACCAGATGGACGCTGGCAGTGCTCCTCTGGCTCGGCCTGGCCGCGTGTCTCGATTTCTCGGGTGGCCTCGAGCAGTGCCGAACCGCGGGCCGATGTGCCGACCCGCTCAGCGACACAGTTGACGCGGGCCACGACGCAGGCGGCGGAGCCGACTCGACCCCCAGCGCCACCCACTCCACGGTCGTGGTGAGCCCCTCCAGCGTTCCGGCCGACGGTCAGAGCATCGCCAGCGTGACGGTGACGGTCCTCAACGCATCCAGCCGGCCGCTCGGTGGGCAAATCGTCACGCTGCTGTACTCCGGGTCGGCCACTCCGAGCCCCGAGATGCGGGCGACCGACGTCGACGGCCTGGCCCACTTCACCCTCACCTCGACCCACCCCACCAGCGGGGTCCTGATGGCCACGGTGAACCCCGGCGCCGGCCAGGTCGTGCTGACCACTTCACCCTCGCTCGCCTTCGTGCCCTCCCTCTCGGTGGGCGGCCACCTGACCAACCTCACCGGAGCCGGGCTCGTGCTCGCCACCACCGGAGAGCCTGACCTGACGGTGCCAGCGGCTTCCACGGGCTTCACCTTCGCCCAGAAGCTGCCTCCGGGCACCGCCTACGACGTCACCGTGAAGCACCAGCCAACCGCCCAGCACTGCATCGTCGATGGTGGCGCCGGAGCCATCGTCGACTCCGACGTCACCACCATCGAGGTCAGCTGCGAGTCGACCTGGGCGCAAGTGGCCGCCGGCCGCCAGCACGTCGTCGGCCTCAAGACCGATGGCACCGTGTGGGCCTGGGGAGACAACAGCAGCGCCCAACTGGGCCTGGGGAGCCTCGTCAGCCAATCCAACACACCGCGTCGGCTCGCCTCGGGCTTCGTCTTCGTCGCCGCCGGCTCCTTCAACAGCATGGCCATCGACGCCGACGGAGGCCTCTGGGTCTGGGGCAGCGGCACCTACGCGCAGCTCGGCCTCGGCGGGAGAGCCAACCAGCTCACCCCCGTTCGCCTCGTGTACTCTTCCGGGCGGCCCACTCGCGCCGTCTCGCTGGGCTACTGTCACACGCTGTACCTCGAGCAAAATGGCCAGACCTGGGTCTCGGGCTACAACAGCTCGGGCCAGCTCGGCCTCGGAGCCCAGTTCTGGGCCTTCAGCCCCGTCTCCGTCTGGCCCGACTTCACCTCCGTCGCCGCCGGGTCGCTCCACAGCCTGGGACTCCAGGCCGACGGTGGCCTCTGGGGCTGGGGCTACAACACCGACGGCGAGACCGGAAGCGTCGACGGAGGCGCCACGGTGCTCGTCCCCAGCCCCGTCGCTGGCGCCTTCGTCCAGGTGGCGGCCGGCGGCTACCACAGCCTCGGGCTCAAGGCCGACGGCACCGCCTGGGCGTGGGGAAACAACGACTACGGGCAGCTGGGAGACCTGCGCGACGCCGGGCCGCGACTCGAGCCTGGCCTCATGGGCGACGGCTTCACCCTGGTGGCGGCCGGCTTCTTCCACAGCCTGGGGCTCAAGGCCGATGGCACCCTCTGGGCCTGGGGCTCCTGCGCGTACGGCCAGCTCGGCGATGGGTGTGATGGCGGTGTCAAGGCTCCGGTGCTCGTGGGCCGCGACTTCGCGTCTGTCTTTGGAGGCGAGACGCTCTCCCTCGCCATCAAGCGCGATGGCACCTTGTGGGCCTGGGGCTCCAACCAATATGGACAACTGGGCATTGGGGTCGATGGCGGCCTCTTCCCCCTGCCGGTCCTCATCCGATGACTCGCACGCGCCAGATGAGACAACGCAGCACCACGCTGGCGATGCTCCTCGGGCTCGGCCTGACTGCCTGTCTCGATTTCAGCGGTGAGCTGGCTCACTGCCGCGACGCCGGCCGTTGCGACGGCGCCCCAGGAGGCTCGGGCGGCGGCTCCGGCGGCGGAGAAGCCCTCGGGCCGAGCGCCACGACGTCGACCATCACCGTGACTCCCTCTGTGCTCCCCCGCGACGGAGTCACCGCGGCCTCCGTCACCGTGACGGTGCGGGGCTCGACCAGCCAGCCCCTCACCGGGCAGGGCGTCACCTTGGTGTACACCGGCTCGGGCACCATCCGGCCACCAGTGAAGGCCACCGACGAGGGCGGCGTGGCGACCTTCTCGGTCACCTCCGACGTCGCCACCACCGGAGTGCTCATCGCCACCGTCAACCCAGGCCCGAACCAGGTGGCGCTGACCGAGCGGCCCGCCCTCAGCTTCACCGACTTCTTCGCCATCGCGGGGACCGTGACCGACCTCGAGGGAGACGGCCTGGTGCTGGCCGACCCCACAGAGCCCGACCTCGCCCTCGACGCCGGAGCCAGCGCCTTCGCCTTCATCGACCCGCTGCCCCTCGGCACGCCCTACTCGGTGACGGTGAAGCGCCAACCCTCTGCCCAGCGCTGCTCCGTCGACCACGGCACGGGCGTCGTCAGCGACGGTGGGGTCGTCAGTGTCTCGGTGAGCTGCGTGTCCACCTGGGCCATGGTGGCGGCCGGCGCCAGTCACTCCCTGGGCATCAAGACCGACGGGTCCCTGTGGACGTGGGGCCTCAACGAAGATGGCCAGCTCGGCGACGGCACGCGCACCGACGAAAACCGCCCCCAACGCATCGGCTCGGGCTTCGCCTTCGTCGCCGCCGGCTGGTCTCACAGCCTGGCCATCACCAACGACGGCGGCCTGTGGGCGTGGGGCTACAACCACTCTGGCCCACTGGGGGTCGGCTTCTTCACCGAAGACGGAGGAGACCCCGGCGACGGCGGCACCCCGACCTCGAGCAACCCGTTCCCAACCTTCGTCGGCGATGGCTACCGCGCCGCGGTGGGAGGCCTCAACTTCTCCATCTTCTTCAGACGAGACGGAACCACCTGGGCCGCCGGCTCCAACGGCGTGGGCCAGCTCGGCACGGGCGGCCCCGCGGAGCGCTTCTACCTCCCGGTCTACGTGGCCGACGACTTCGTCTTCGCCTCCTCGCTCGATCTCCACACCGTCGCCCTCAAAGCCGACGGAGGCCTCTTCGCCTGGGGCTTCAACTACGACGGGGAAATGGGCCCCGGCACCGACGCGGGCGAGGTCTTCGTGCCGGTGCAAGTGCCAGGCACCTACGCCGCCGCCGCCGCCGGCGACTCCGTCAGCTACGGCATCACCACCGACGGTACCCTGATGGCCTGGGGCTCAAACCAGTGCGGAGAGCTGGGCCTCGACCCTTTGAACACTGGAGGCCGCGTCGAGCCCGGCCCCGTCGGCTCCGGTTTCACCACGGTGGCCGCCGGTGACTGCCACGGCCTCGCCCTCACGCCCGAAGGCACCGTGTGGAGCTGGGGCTCCTGTGACCGAGCTCAGCTCGGCACCGGCTGCGACGCGGGCATCTTCCCAACCCCTGCCCCCGTCGGTGCCGGCTACGTCGCCATCTCCGGTGGAGGCGGTCACAGCTTCGGCCTCAAGCACGACGGAACGCTCTGGGCCTGGGGCTCCAACCGCAATGGCGAGTTGGGCATCGGGGCCGACGGGGGTCTGTTCGCCCTGCCGGTGCTGGTGAGGTGAGCTGCCCTGGTCCCGGTCGGTAGGTAGGTGCGGCTCGCCCTCGACTCTGAACCGAAGTAGCGTGCAGGACCCGTGCCTCAACGCGTCGGTGATGAAACGATTCGAAGCTTCGGCGGCCCCGTGGGAGATCCACTCCTGGGCACGGTCGTGGAGAACTACCGCTTCGAGTCCGTCGTGGGCACGGGCTCGATGGGCATCGTGTACCGGGCGATGCACACCCTCATCGGCAAGCCAGCGGCCATCAAGGTGCTCAAGCGCGACTACGCCGACGACCCCGAGATGGTGCAGCGCCTCGTCCGGGAGGCCCGCACCGTCAATGCCATTCGACACCCGTCCATCGTCAACGCCTTCGGCTTCGGCACGTTGCAGCGCACCGGTCAGCCCTTCATCGTGATGGACCTGTTGGTAGGTGAGCCCCTCGACGTCTTCATCAAGCGGGAGGCACCGGTGTCCCTGCGGACGGCCAGCGGCATCCTCGATGAGCTCTTGTCTGGGCTGTACGCGGCGCACCAGGTCGGCGTCATCCACCGCGACATGAAGCCGGGAAACTGCTTCCTCGAGCAGCAGGCCGACGGCGGCTCGAAGCTCAAGCTGCTCGACTTCGGGCTCGCTCGCCAGGCCGACCGGGTGGGCGGCTCCATTCGGCCGACGAACCCGGGCACCCTCATCGGCACCCCGGCCTTCATGGCCCCCGAGCAGGTGATGGGCCAGAAGGTGACCCCGGCCACCGACCTCTACGCGGTGGGGGGCATCGCCTACCAACTCCTCACCGGCCACCTCCCCCATGAGGCGACGTCGGCCATCGAGGTGCTGACCCAGAAGATGAAGCAGGAGCCAGCCCGCCCCCGCCAGTGGAACCCTCGCCTCGACGAGGACGTGGAGGGGTGGATTCTCTCGCTGTTGACCCGCGACCCGGAGCAGCGCCCCCGCGACGCCGACGCGGTCCGCCGGGCCCTGCGCCGACTCACCGAGAGCCGCACCCTGTCAGCGGCACCCGCCCACGCCGCCCCCGGCTCGCTCCGGCGCGCCTCCTTGCCGAACAGGCGCCAGTGGGGAGAAGCGCAGACCATTCTCGTCGACAGGTCCGACGCACCGCCCGACGCCAGCACCGACTCGCACAAGAGCCCCTGGGCCAAGACCGTGGCCTTGTCGACTCCGTATGACTCGATGCCCATGCCCGCGCCCGACCTCACGCCCCCCTCGCCAGGGCCGGAGACGACCCGCGCCGACAGCAAGGTCTCCGTCATCGAGCTGTTGCCCCCGACCCTCCCGTCGGGCACTCCGGGGGTCAGCACACCCAGGCTGCCCCCCTTCGTCAGGGAGTCGTCCCGAGCTCGAGAGGCGAGCACCACCCTGCCCAGCGACTCGGTGGCGTCGATGCGCCGCAGCCCCGTGGTCCTCTGGGTCATCTTGGGAGGCATCATCAGCCTCGGCCTGGCCCTGGGAATCTGGCTCCTGGCGGCGTCCGGGCACCTCTGAGCTCTCCTCGAGGCTCCGGTCGACGAGCGCTCAACGCGNNCAACGCGAGGCGGGCCGAGCCCCGGCGTCCGCGGGGAGCACCGGGCCGAGGTCGAGGTTGGCGAGGTCTTCAGCGGTGGCGAAGCGACGAGCCAGCTCAGGCATCATCTGGGGCTCCACGTGGAGCAGCAACTTGGCGGCCTCCAGCGAACGCGCCTTGAGCGCCGCGTCCTGGATGGCCTCGGCGGCGGCGTACAGCGCCACGTGCAGGTCGGTGCGTGCAGCGACGGCCCCGGCCGGGGAGCGGAGCATCGTCGAGCTCCCCTTGAGTGAATCAGCCACCTCGGCCCCGCTGGAAGCCGCCAAGGCGGACCCGAATGGTCGAACGCACCGACGCGTGCTCCTCCTCGAGGACAACATCGACGCGGCCGACAGCCTGAGCCGGGTGCTCCAGATCTCGGGGCATCTCGTTGAGGTCGCCCACGGGCTGGCCGCGACCCGAAAGATGACTCTTCAGCGAGCTGAAACGACGCCCCGGCTCCCCGGCTTCTCGAAGACGACCTCCCGCTGCTGAAGCAGGTCCAACCCGCCGGCGAACTGGGCGAGGGCGTCGTAGAGGGCGGGCGCGATGCGCGATTGGGCGAGCGGTTCTCGCGGCTTCCCACCACGTGGGTCTGCGCCACCCCCAGTGCGCAGCCCGACCCCTCTGAAGACCCCGACCCAGCGCAACGCGGCGGCCCCCACGCACGCGCCTCACCTCTGGCGGTCCGCTTGCAGATCGATGAGCCATGGCCACCAACCGACCTCATCCGCGACGAGCACCCCACTGGGCCCTCGCGGCCACAGTTCTCCTCGCCGCGGCGATGCCTTCACCCGGCTATGCGATGCAGGTCTACGTCAAGCTCCTCTCCGGAAAGACTCTCGTCCTCGATGTCGAGCCGAGCGACTCCATCGAGAACGTCAAAGCGAAGATCCACGACGCCGACGGCTTCCCCCTGGGCTCCCAGCGCCTCGTCTTCGCCGGCAAGGAGCTCAAAGAGGGCCGGACCCTGAGCGACTACAACGTTCAGAAGGAGTCCACCCTCCACCTCGTCATCCTCAACGGCGGCCTCTTCGCCTCGACTGGCGGGCCGGCCGCCGACGGGGGTGGCCTCGTGTTTCGCGTCCCCAGCCTCGCCGCACCCTCCCTGTCGCTCGTGGGCGCTCTCGACGCCGACGACGTGCGCGCGCTGGCCGTCGACGCCGACGGCTACCTCTTCGCCGTGGGGACCGACCCGGTGACCCGAGACCCGATGCTCCTCCGCGCCAACACCTCGCTCACCGACGTCACCACCCAACCGCTCACCGGCCCGCTCACCTCAGTCGAGGGCCTCTGTCGCGACGCCAACGGAGACGTCCTGGCCACCGGCTGGGCCTCCTCCACCGGCAGCGTCGTGGTCGCCCTCGCGCTCGAGACGGCCGACGCCGCCTGGGTCCTCCCGCTCAGCGGCACCGGCACCGCGGCGGCCACTGGCTGCGCAGTGCTGCCTTCGGGCGACCGGCTCGTCTCCCGGGGCGCCGACGTGGGCCGGGGCGAGGACCTCGCGGCGGTCAACCCCTCTACCGGCGCACTCAGCGGCAGAGGCCCGGCGGCGCGCCCGCTCACCGATCTCGCCCGGCTCCCAGACGGCCGCCTCCTCGCCATCTCCAGCGACGGCCTCTTCCTCGAGCTCGACGTCACCACCGGGGCCCAGACGGTCCTCTTCGACGCGGGTGTCGCCGGGCTCCAGGGCCTCGCCTACGTCCCACCCATCCCTTGCGCGGTGGGGAACGGGCTGTGCGGTGCGCACGAGCGTTGCGTCTCCGCCATCTTCCCGGCATGCGGCCCTTGTGAGGCGGGCTACGCGTACGACTCCGACGGCCACTGCCAGGACGTCGACGAGTGCGCCGCCGACGTCGGCCCGTGCGGCCTCCTCGGCACCTGCACCAACCTCCCAGCCAGCTACCAGTGCGAGTGCCCGTCCGGCGAGGTCGATGCCGGACAGCCCTGCACCTTCCCTGTTCCCGACGGCGGCGAGCCCCACGGTGGGACGCACGACGCGGGGGCCTCCGGTGGCCCCACCGGCGAGGCTGACGGCGGCGCGGCCGGAACGCTGGACGCGGGGAGCTCCGGCGGCGGCTCCACCGGCGAGGCTGACGGCGGCGCGCCCGGCACGCCGGACGCGGGGAGCTCCGACGTTCCGGAAAGCACGGCCCCCGGAGGCCCAGGCGAAATGGGCCGCTCGCCGCCCTCACTCGGGTGCAGCGCCGTCGGGGCGCCTGAGGCCATCGGCTGGGCGGCCTTGGCGGCCCTCGCCCTCAGGCGATCTCGCCCTCGCCGCGCCGCGAAACCCGACGGTCGGCGATGGGCGGTGGAGTAGACTTCACAAGAGTCATGGACAAGCTCGCGGTGAAGCTTCTCGAAGGCCTGCGATCAGCGAAGGTCCGGGCGAGAGACGTCGAGCGCGTCCGCAAGCTCGTCGACGAGGCCGGAGGACCTCGAAGGGGGCATGCCGGCGACCTTCCGCATCCGTGGGGCGCTCCGAGGCCAGGAGGAGCCGATGGCCGACGACGGGACGGTGGTGCTGAGCGGCGAGGAGGAGGACCTCTCCATCCTCATCGCCCAGCTGGAGAAGGACTGAGCGCCAGTGGAGCGCTCACTGAACCCTCAACTCGGCTGGACTCGCGCCTACCCCGGACCTCCCGTCACGCTGATGGCGTACACCCCGGAACAATAGACCTTGCCCTTTGTCACCAGGTCGAGCGTCTTCACATCGAAGAGGAGCCACGTCCGCGAGGTGACGGCGTTTCGCTTGTCGAGGACGCCGTTGGGGTTGGCGAGAGACGGTTCCGCACGAGCACCGAGAACATCGCACATCGCCGTGACTTCTATCGACTCAAAGAGATGTCGGAAAGGGATGTCCAGGTCGTGGAGACCCTCATCTCGCCGATGTCCGAAGAGGCAAAGAGCAGCGCGAGGGTGCTTCTGACCTGCTTCCGGCTTCCCTACAAGGTCAAGCACCACTGGGAAGCGACCGGAAGAAGGAACCTCTCTCTGCCGATCAAGGACACCCGTGGACCTCAGCCCCTGCTTCCCAGGAGACTCCCACGACGTGTGCGCGCGCCGGCAACACGAGCGGGTGCCTGGGACCAGCAGCCCGGTTGACCGGCAGAGGGTGGAAGATCGAGGGCCTTGCCTGAACCCTGAATGCAACAGGTGAGCGTCGCCTCATGGCAGAAGAGGCCGTGGTTGGCATGGGTGGTCGGCCCCTCTATGGTCTTCGTGAAGCTGTGCGGCGCGAGGAGCAGTGCGGGTTGTTCCCGGCCGCGCGGCCGTGAGCGCACTCCCCTCGCCCGGCGGGCGAGGCGGGCGAGGAGATGGGGGAGTGGGCGAGCATCCGCCCAAGATGCCGAGAAGGGCACTGCGGAGTGAGGTGACGCCAGCCGTCCTCGTTGGTCTGCACGTGACCGAACTTCGGACCTGTCGTACCAGGGATCGCCATTTCGGCCGAGCACATTAGCGGCACACCACCCCGGACTGAATCAGGAGTCCGGCAGAAGCCTCGCTGACGCAACCGCCTGTGTTCGCGATGAGTTGTGACCCAGCAAGAAGATTGTTCACGCAAGAGGCATCGTTCGCTCGGACGCCAGCCCCCGCCGACCCAGCAACCACGAGTCCTGTGAACGTGTTACCGGTCGCGGGCTTGGTCGCATCTGTATCCACCTGGGCTAGGAAAACACCGTGTTCGCCGCTGTTTTCAATGAGGAGTCCATCGAACAGGTTGTCGCGGGAATCGCGCATGAAGATTCCGACGGATCTGTTCGACTCCAGGATCGAATCGGCAATCACGTTCTTGTTGAACGCGATGTCGACTGAAATTCCTGCCGCCAGGTTGTCGTGTAGGTACAAACCCGCGAACCTGCTGCTTTCAGTCTCGTACCCCGCTAGACCGTCGAGTTGGTTGTCGTTGGATCTGAAGTCAGACACTGTGACGTGGCGGCAGACCAGTTCGGTGACCAAGCCGCCTGATCTGGCGGAGTGCACTGTCACCCTCTCGATGATGACGTCCTCGACCCGTCGTAGTGTAATCCCGTTGTTCCTCAGCCAATTCGAGGCCGAGCACGGCGCACCACCGAGGCATTCGGAGGTTTGATTCAGTCGGTTTCCGTCGATCACCAGGTCGGATACGTGGACGTTCTTCCGAGGCGTCGGGGGCACATGCAGAGGAGACCCGATCACGAGAACTGGGGCGTTCGCACCGTTGGCCAGCACCAGAACGGTTGCCGAACCCTGTCCACGGAGATCCACTCCGTTGTGGTCGATCACAATCATCTGGCTGCAGGTGTACATACCGGCCTGGATGATCACCTGGCCTCCGGTCGGCGGTAACGCATCGATTGCAGCCTGGATCCCCGGGCATCCGGCATCCTGCGTCACAGTGGACGGCAGGCCGGCGGGTCCCTGCGGACCGACTGGTCCCTGCGGTCCAGCGTCTCCGGGCGGTCCTGCTTCCCCTTTGGGTCCCTGCGGCCCAGCGTCTCCAGGTGGTCCAGCTTCCCCTTTGGGTCCCTGCGGCCCAGCGTCTCCAGGTGGTCCAGCTTCCCCTTTGGGTCCTTGCGGTCCAGCGTCTCCAGGCGGCCCAGCTTCCCCTTTGGGTCCCTGGCCACACCCCAGAACCAGCGATACGAGCAGGACTTGCGAGAACGCCTGTACAACGCGGCTTGCCAGCATGGTTCTCTCCTTCACTTGCCCGGACGTTGCGCCGAACGGTTCGCGTGGATGTTCACGCAGGCGCCTGAAACGCAAACGACACTCCGGCTGAGAGGGTAGCAGACTCGGCCCGGAACGGTCGTGACGTGAATCACGAAGGTCCCGCTGCGGCTCAGGCCTCGCTTCTGAAAGTCCTGCGACAGCCCGTGCGCAAGGTTC
>PMBV01000213.1 GCA_003153055.1 Myxococcales bacterium | reverse complement strand
ACGTAGGCCTCCCAGACGTGGAGTCGCCGGCGATGCCTCAAGCTGAGCGCCGAGAGCCCGAGGAGAAAGGCGAGCGCGGGCACCACCGCGCGGAACGCCATGAGGCCGACCAGCTCGTCGTACTTCTTCATCGAGGGGAGAATGACGCCCAAGGCCACCCCCGACTCGAGCGAGGGAAACTGCCAGGTGAGCGTGGCCCGGCCGTCGCCCCGCTCCACCTGATTGGCGGCGAGGACGAAGGGCGGGTAGTCGACGTTGTCGCCACCTTTGACGTCGAGGCGAACGTCGACGTCGTGCGCGGGGAGCGAGGGGTCCATTCGGTAGACGAAGGACTCGAGGCCCCGAGCGCGGTACCGAATGTGGAACGAGGCCTTGCTCTTGACGGGCAGGCGGCCAGTCCACACCAGGCGGTTGCCGGCCTCGCCGAGGTCGAGGGAGGCGGGCCTGTCATCGACGGTGAAGGCGAGCTCCGAGAGGAGCACCTGCGACTTGTCGACCTCGATGGGAAAGACGAAGGCGACGTCGATGTCGTGGGCCTCGGGGTTGGTGGCCTCGTAGTGCCCGTCAAAGACGAAGTCGAAGCCCGAGAAATAGGCCAGCCCCCGCTTCCGGTAGTTCATGGTGGCGTCGACCACCACCCGCTGGGCCGAGAGCGCCAACGGCTGGAGCTCGGTGAAGACCGTGCCGCTTTGCACCGCGCGCACCGAGGGAGCCACCTGCTCGACCGGGGCGCCCCAGCGAGACTCGACGCTCTCGCCGAGCTCGGTCGACGCGAAGTCGGTTCGAGTGGAGACTTGACTGGCGATGAGCCAGGTGCCGAAGAGCACGATGGCCGTGGAGCCGAGCCAGTGCTGCTGCCAGGCCCACCTGAGCCCTCGGAGGAAGCTGCCGGGTGGCCGAGGAGCGCTGGCTCCGGGAACGGGAGGAGAGATCATAGCGCGGCCAACTTCAACCGTCGTGCCATCGGAGCTGTGCTGGTGGCGCGCTCGCGGCTGCCGTTTTGGCCGTGTCGTGTCGACCGCGTCCGCGGCCCGGGAGCCGCTCACCGAAGGGAGCCGCGCGGAGGGTCTTGACAAAGCCACTGGCGCCGGGGCCCGAAAAGTGGCACGCCTCCTCCGTGACGACAGAAAAGACCGACCGCCGCATCGCGCTCTTCATCGACTTCGAGAACCTGGTGACCAACACCGGCATCACCGCGGCCAGCTTCGATCTCCAGCCCTCGCTGGATCGGCTGCTCGAGCGGGGGAAGATCATCTTTCGCCGGGCCTACTGTGACTGGACCCGCTTTCGCGAGGCCAAGGCCCACCTCCACGAGCTGGGCGTCGAGCTCATCGACGTGCCCCCGTCGACCCGGGCGGGCAAGAACGCCGCCGACATGCGGCTCACCATCGACGCCCTCGAGCTGTGCTACGCGCGGGAGCACATCGACTCCTTCGTCATCGCCTCGGGTGACAGCGACTTCTGCCCCCTGGCGGCCAAGCTGAGAGAGAACGACCGCTACGTGCTCGGCCTCGCGGTCAAGGAGGCCACCTCGTCGATGTTCGTCAAGGCCTGCGACGAGTTCATCTACCTCAAGCCCGAGGCCAGGGGCGCCCACCGCGAGGTCCGCCAGGCGAAGCGACCGGCTTCTTCGAGCGGCAAGACCGAGGGCGGCAGCCGGCGCCGGGAGATTCCCGCCATCGCCCGCGAGGTCCTCGAGGGCCTCTTGGGGCGCGCCACCGGCCCCATCAACCCCTCGCTCATCAAGGAGACCATCGTTCGCAAGGAGCCCGACTTCGACGAGCGCGACCACGGCTTCTCGAGCTTCTCGCGCATGCTCGAGGCGATGGAGACGGCGGGGTTGTGCACTCGGCTCCAGCAAGGCCGCCAGTGGTACGTGGTCGCCAAAGACTCCCGAGACCGCGGGTCCAAACGCGCTCGCAACGAAGAGCCCGTCGAGCCGAGCCACGGCGACGACGCCGGCCACTCCGAGGAGCCCAATCACCCAGAGGAGATCGCCCCCATCGAGGAGGACGAGGTGGAGCTCGACGAGGAGTTCGAGGAAGAGGCCATTCCCGACCCCGACTGACGCTCAACCCAGCGACGCTCCCACGAGCCGGCCCAGGCCGAAGGTGACGCCCGCCGCCGCCGCGGCGAGCACAAGCATGCGCAGCCCGGAGCGCCACGGGCTGGTCCCCGAGATGAAGCCGATGAGCCCGCCCACCGCGCCTAGGACCACGGCCGACACCGCGCAGCTCGCCAGCATCGCCTTCTGTCCTGAGGCAAAGAAGAGGGGCACCAGCGGCAGCGACGCTCCGAAGGCGAAGGTGACGAAGCTCGAGCCAGCGGCGGCGAAGGGCGAGCCGAGGTCTTCTGGGTCAAGGCCCAGCTCCTCGCGCACCAGGGTATCGAGGGCCGCCTCGGGGTTCTTGAGCAGCTCGCTCGTGGTGCGGGCGGCTTGCTCGGCCGAGAGCCCCTTCTGGCGAAAGATGAGGGAGAGCTCACCGGCCTCTTCTTGAGGCGACTCGGCCAGCTCGCGACGCTCGAGGTCGATCTGCCGCTTGAGCAGGTCCCTCTGGCTGGCCACCGAGATGTACTCCCCGACGGCCATCGAGCACGCCCCCGCGAGCAGCCCGGCCGAGCCCGTCACCAGGAGCGCCGCCGGCGTCGCGCCCGCTCCCGCCACGCCGAGCACCAGCGAGAGGTTCGAGACCAGGCCGTCGTTCATGCCGAAGATGGCGGCGCGAATCGACCCGCTCTTCCGCCCCATGTGCCACCGCTCGAGCCCCATGATGGCCGAGCTCGCCCCGACTTCTCCCGGCACGCCGCGCATGCCGTTGAGCGTCTGCTGGTGCTCCTGTTCTTCCTGCACGAGCTGCCGAGCGTCTTCACCCGGCTGGCGAGCGTACTTGGCCGCATCGCCGGCCTCGGCGTCCATCACCAGGGCCAGCACCGCCTTGGGCCCGAGGCGGTGCGCCAGCCAGATGAGCATCCGAACCCGGGGAGACGGGCGATCGACGGGCAACGGAACCCCGGCCCGCTCGAGCTTCTTTTCCCACAGCGCCGCGTGACGCCGCTCTCCGGCGGCCAGCGTCGAGAAGACCTGGGCCCGCCCAGGGTTCCGCTCGGCCTTGGCGAGCCCATCATAGAGCGCCGCCCCGTCGCGCTCGTCGGTCAAATTTTGCAGCCAGACATCGGTGTTGGCATCCACGGGGCGGATGATACCGCCCTCGCGAGCACCGCGCTTCGAGACCGTCACTGAAGTCGCTCCACATCGATGAGGCCGTGGTACAGAATCGCCCCCAAAGGACCTCTCCATGACTGAAACCGAGAAGCGAAACCTCATCGCCCAATGGGCCTTCGACACGCGCCCGGTCTCGCTGCGGTTCCATCTCTGGCTCGAAGACGTCGAGGTCGAGCGCGCCCAACCCGATGCGGTATCGGCTCATGCGTTCACGCCGCGCGGGGTGGCCCGCTGCCTCGCACTCACCTCGGCGGCCACGGCGCTGGGCACGAAGCTGTTCGGCCAGTACGGCGAGGGTCAGGGCCTCGACAAGCAGGGCTACAATCAGGTGAAGAAGGCCGCCGACGCCATCAGCGCCTACATGATGAGCGAGGGCCTCTGGCACCTCACCCGCTCGCTGCCCGAAAACCACGCCATCATGGTGTGTCTGGGCGAAGGCTTGATGCCCAAGGCCGGAGAGACGCCCGAGATGGGCGCCAACCCGCTGCTCGGCTTCGGCCGAGTCTACGCCCGCCCCGAGGTCGCCCGCTTCGTCGACAGCGCCGTGCGGGTGTTGCTCAACGACCCCAAACCCCGCTTCCAAGACTTCTACGACACGCTGACGAACCACCGCATCACGCTGTGGGGCGCGGCGGTCGACACGCTCGAGGGCACATCTCGCTTCGCCGAGGGCAAGCCCTCCGGGCCGATGAGCGTCATTCACCTCTTTGACTCGCCGCTCACCGTCACCCGACCGTACGAGGCCTACTTCGGGACCCTCACCGTTCCCCGGCGAGTAGCCCAGGAGGCCGAGCGGCGCTCGGTGATGCTCGACTGGGCGACGCCGCGAAGCCAGGTGCTGGAGATGATGAAGGGGGCCTACCCCGACCTCAAGAGCCAGAACGTGCACGTATGGACGCTCTCGGGCAAGCCCAGGCAGGTCCGCTTGGGCAAGCTGTGGGACGAGTGGCGGGCCCTGGGCGTGCACCTGGTGGAGGACGGCTGGGTGGCCCCCACCGGCATCCCCGTGTTCACCGACTCGGGCACCTACGCGCCGACGTTCTTGGTGAAGTCGTGGCTCGACAAGGCCGGCGAGCGTCACGTCTTCCTCTGCGACGGGTACGCCGCCACCGCCGAGGCCATGCAGGCCGCCAGCCTCTC
This sequence comes from Myxococcales bacterium, assembly GCA_003153055.1. Next base: position 3,823 of record PMBV01000213.1, on the reverse strand, counting down.
GGAGGCCCTCGAGGTCGACTCCACCATGACGGTGCTGTCGCCCACCTTCAACCTGCCTCACGACGAGGAGTACGCGCTGATGCGCAGCGCTCCCGACGCCGCCGACTTCGGCCAGACGGTGAAGGACCGGCCCGACGCCGACGCCATGCTCGCCCACTACCGAGACTCGGTGCGCATCGCCGAGCTGTCGAACATCCCCATGCGGCAGCGCTCGCTGCGGGCCCAGGACTTCCTCCCCGAGAAACAGTGGAACGTGCTCGCCTCGCTCGGCTACCTCTGCGACGACCCGTACACCGGCACCAAGGGCGTGGAGCAGCTCGACGAGCGCCGGTACCGCGTCACCACCCGGCTGTACACCCGAGACGCCTCGAGCCGCATCACCTTCACGGTGCGCCTGATGGACAGCCTCGAGGAAGCCCGCCTCGTCTTCAGCCCCCTCTTGGTGCGGTTCCTCAACGGGGCCGACTGGCGCCAGCGCCCGGTGAAGATTTCGGACTCGGGGCGCATTCGCAACGAGCTTCAGACCCTCATCTCTCAGGCGCTCGAGTACAACGGCGACCACATCAAGGTGCACTTCGACCGCATCGACGACAAGGTGCTGCCCAAGAAGAGCCAGGAGACCATCAAGAAAGTGCTCGAGTGGTACAAGCAGCACCACGAGGTGTGGTTCGGCTGGCTTGAGCTCTGACCGGCGGTTCCTGCTGCGAAAAAGGCCAAGGCGGGGTAGGCCCCCGAATCAGTGACACGAGCCAACGACACTGGGGTTGCCGCGCCTGTGGGTCCACCGGTCATCGTCGATGGGCGTCCGCTCTCCATCGAAGACGTCACCGCCGTCTCCCGGCGCGAACGACCGGTGCAGCTCAGCCGCGAGCCTGCCTTCGTGAAGCGCATCGAGCGCGGCCAAGCCTTCATCGCCCAGCTGCTCAAGGAAGACGGCGTCATCTACGGGGTGACGACGGGCTACGGAGACTCGGTCACCGTCACCGTGCCGGCCTCGCTGGTGCCCGAATTGGGGACGCAGCTCTTCACCTACCACGGGTGCGGCCTGGGAGCCGTCTTGAGCGAGGTCGAGACTCGGTCCGTGTTGATCGCCCGGCTCCAGTCGCTCGCCCAGGGCTTCTCGGGCGTGTCCTTCGCGCTCCTCGAGCAGTTCGAGCGGCTCCTCGCCCACGACATCTTGCCCGTCATCCCCTCGGAGGGCTCGGTGGGTGCGAGCGGAGACCTCACCCCGCTTTCCTACGTCACCGCGGTCGCATGCGGGCAGCGCACCGTGGCCTACCGGGGCGCGGTGCGTCCCGCCGCCGACGTCTATCGGGAGCTCGGCATCGCGCCCCACCGCCTCCTGCCCAAGGAGGGCCTGGCGGTGATGAACGGCACCGCGGTGATGACAGGGCTGGGCTGCCTGGCCTTCGAGCGCGCCGCCCACCTGTCTCGTCTGTCGAGCCGGATGACGGCGATGGCTGTGCTGGCATTGCAGGGGAACGCCCACCACTTCGACGAGACCCTGTTCTCGGCCAAGCCCCACAAGGGCCAGCAGCGGGTGGCGGCCTGGCTGCGCGAAGACCTCCAGAGCGATCGCCCGCCTCGCAACGAGCGCCGGCTGCAAGACCGCTACTCCATTCGCTGCGCGCCCCACGTCATCGGGGTGGTGGAAGACGCCCTGCCCTTCTTCCGCCAGCTCCTCGAGGGCGAGCTCAACAGCGCCAACGACAACCCGCTCATCGACGTGGAGGCCGAGCGGGTCTTGCACGGCGGGCACTTCTACGGTGGCCACGTCGCCTTGGCGATGGACACGCTCAAGAACACGGTGGCCAACCTCGCCGACCTGATGGATCGCCAACTGGCCCTGCTGGTCGACACCCGCTTCAACCATGGCCTGCCGTCGAACCTCTCGGGGGCCCAGGGCGAGCGCGCGGCCATCAACCACGGGCTCAAGGCGGTGCAGATCGGCGCCTCGTCGTGGGCCGCCGAGGCCCTCAAGCAGACCATGCCCGCGTCGGTCTTCTCTCGCAGCACCGAGTGCCACAACCAAGACAAGGTGAGCATGGGCACCATCGCGGCGCGCGACGCCTTGCGGGTCTTGACCCTCACCGAGCAGGTGGCGGCGGCCCTGCTGCTCGCCTGCCGCCAGGGCCTCGCGCTGCGGGAGCGGCAGGGTGAGCTCGAGCGCCGCGCCCTCTCGCCAACGGTACGGGCCACCCTCGAGGCGACCGAGGCGATGGTGGCCTTCCTCGAAGAAGACCGGGCCCTCGAACCAGAGCTCCGGGCCCTGCTGGCCGTCATTCCCTCAGGTCGGTTCACGGCCTGAGGGGACGGCGGCGCGACGAGCCTACTGATTGGCCCGTCGCACCCACCACATGAACAGCCCAAACACCCCCACTGGCAAGACCATCATGAGGATGGTCGCCAGGGAGTAGAGCCACGGCGCCGGTGCTCGTGCATTGCACGCGGCGCACGCTTGAAGCAGTCCTACCACAGGTAGACCAGCCCGAAGATCGCCGGCCAGACGGCGACCACGAAGACCCAGTAGAGCTTCATGGCCGCGAGGCGATCAGCCGTGGGGTTGGCCCGCACCACCGCCAGCGCGGTGACCGCGCCGATGACGTGGAGCGCGTGGGCTCCCACGAGGGTGTAGAACAGGGCTCCGTACAGCCCCGAGCGCGTGGTGAGCCCGAAGGAGATGAGCCGAGCCCACTCGTAGCCTTGCACCGAGACAAACAAGACACCGAGGGCCAGGGTCTGAGCCAAGAGCTTCTTGGCCAGCCCCTCGTCTCGGGCATACGCCGCCACGGCGCGCACCATGATGTAGCCACTGAGGATGAGGAAGGCCGTGTTCACCGTGGTGACCGCCACCGGGAGCCGGGGCTGGCCCATCGGCGGCCAGATGATGGCCGGCCCCCTCAGCACGATGTGCGCGCTGATGAGGCCACAGAAGAGCATCACCTCGGTGACGAGGAACACCGCCATGCCCAGCACCGCGTCGGGAAGACGAACAGCAGCCGGCTTGGCTACCGAGCCGACCAACGGGGCAGTGCTGGTGGCGCCGAGGGTCGCCACGCCGGCTCCAGACAGGGCGATGGTCACGGAGTAGCCCCGCCGAAAGTCTTCCGGACGTACGACAGCACGTCACGTCGAGCCTTCGGCTTGAGCACCGGGCCCCACGGCGGCATCTGACCGACGTTGCCCTTGAAGCCGTTGGTGATGGACGTCAGCAGCTGCTCGTCGGACTTGGCCAGGCGGGTCTTGTCGTCGACGAAGTTCGCCGCCAGCTTCCCGTTGAGCCCCTTGCCATCGAGTTGATGGCAGGCCACGCAGAAGGTCCCGTAGACCTTCTTGCCCTCCTCCGGGTCACCCGGTGCCGCGTCAAGGGCCGCGACGAGGGGAGCTCCGGGGGCCTTGGCGACCACCGCGGGCGCCTCGATCTTCCCGTTGACCTGCGAGACATCGGGGAAGGACCCGACGAAGAGGCAGGCCAGAACCCCGACGGTCGAGGCCATGAGGACCTTGTACGTCCTCGGCTCGAACCTGAGGTGCATGAAGTGGCTGACGACGAGGAAGGCCTTCACCACCGCCACCGCGAAGATGGCGAAGACGACGTTGGGCCCCGCCCTCAGCGTGCCGAGCCCGAGAGACACCACCAGGGCGAGGCAGAGCCAGGCCCAGATGGCGATGTAATGTTTCGCGTGCGATTCCGTTGCGACGTGCGTATCGACTGAGGCGATCATTCGAGTGAGCTCCTTCAGGACGCCAGGTAGAGGAGGGGGAAGAGGAAGATCCAGACGATGTCGACGAGGTGCCAGTACATTCCGGCATACTCGACCCG
>PMBV01000545.1 GCA_003153055.1 Myxococcales bacterium | reverse complement strand
CGCGCCGCCGGCCGCGACGAGAACGTCATCTTGACGACTCCGGTCGAGATGGGCCTCGAGAAGGCCCTGGAGTGGATCGCCGCCGACGAGCTCGTCGAGGTGACGCCCAAGTCGATCAGGTTGCGGAAGCGCATGCTCGGCTTCAATTCACGCTACCGGGCCGACCGGGACCGCAAGCGCGAGAAAGAGGAGAGCTGACGGCCCTCGGCGGCGAAGTCGTCGACGCGCGGGGGTAGACTCGGCGCGTGAGAGCCTGGCTCGAGCGAGTCACCCCCTTGGGCCCACCGATCGAGCTGCCGGACGGCTCGGGTGTGCTCGTCTTTGGCCGATCCCCCAAGGCCACGCTGGTGTTCGACGACGAAGGGGTGTCGGCCCGGCACTGCGAGCTCACCTTCGAGGGCGGCTTCTGGCGCGTTCGCGACCTCGGCTCCGAAGGGGGCACGCGCATCAACGGACATCCGGTGACGAGCCGCGCACTGTTCGCCGGCGATGTGCTGTCGTTCGGCACCCGCACCTCGCTCCGCTTCGACACGGATCTCCCCAAGGAGGACCCAGGCCTCATGGCCGCGCTCGCGATGGACCCCGACCGCGAGGAGCCTTGGCTCGTGTACGCCGATCTCCTCCAGGAGCATGGCGATCCGCTCGGCGACCGGATGCTGCACGCCAGGGCCGGTGGCAAGCTCGATCACCAGCCGTGGATGGGGCCGTTGTGGGCCCCACTGGTTCAAGGGGCGCTGGAGATCGACTGGCACCTGGGCTTCGTTCGGCGGGCGGCGCTGCGGGCCGTGGCGGGACGGCTGCCGATCGACTGGAGGGACGCCGTCGCGAGCCTGTTCAACCTCCGAGTCGGCCGCTTCGTGCGCGAGCTCGTCATCGACGTGCCCCGCCTCGACCGGGTGCCTCTCGAGCGCCTGCCTGAGGCGATCACGTTTGCCCAGCGGTGGCTCGCCGACCAGCCGTCGACGCCGCGCTCTCTCCGCGCGCTCCACCTGGGGTACCACCTCGCGTCCTCGGCGCCCAGCGAGGTGCCGGTGCTCGAGGCGCTCGCGAGCCGAGTCCCTCCGCTCAAGGGCCAAGGCGTCTACGCCACGGGGACGGCGGGCCGGCTCAGGGCCCTCAGCCAAACCAACGGCATGCAGATCGTCGGCCTCGAGCAAGGCCTGAGGACACTCAGCGGCGTGGTGCGGCTCAGGCGCGACGGCAGGACCCACCTCCACCTCGAGAGCCCGCCGGGGATCCCGTTCTTCGCCGACGGGAACCCCTGCTACTTCGCGATCGAGGAGAGCCGCGTCGAGCTCGTCACCGGTCGGATGCGTGGCGAGGTGCGGGTGAACCATCGGGTCGAGTCGCTCTTCCACCTCTTGCCCGGCGACATCATCGAGGTGCAGGCGGCGGCGAAGTTCCGCTTCGAGGTCGGCTGACCCTCACCGGCCTCCCAAGGGGCAGTCACGCCCCCGGGTCGGCAAGAGCGAGGACCCAGCGCCGAGGAACGTGTCGACCTGGCGGGCAGCCTCTCGTCCTTCGGAGATGGCATGCACCACGAGGCTCGCCCCGCGCGCTGCGTCACCCGCGCAGTACACGCCAGGGACCGAGGTCTCGAAGTGACCGTCGACCTTCACGTTGCCGCGTCGATCGACGATGACTCCCAGCTGCTCGGAGAGGCTGGTCGTCACGGGGCTCAAGAAGCCCATTGCCTGGATCACCAGGTCGACCTCCTGACGCTCCTCGGTGCCGGGCAGATCCTTCAGCTGGCCCTGTTCCTGGGCCACTGAGACCCAGTGGATCGCCGTCAGTCGCCCATCGCGTCCTTCGAGCTGGGTGGTGCGGCGGGCGAACAGCCGCTCTCCGCCTTCCTCGTGGCTCGAAGAGGAACGAAACACCATCGGCCACTGGGGCCAGGGGTTGCTCGGCTCTCGGCGCTCCGGCGGAGCTGGCAATAGCTCGACCTGAACGAGGCTGCTCGCGCCCTGGCGAAGCGAGGTACCCACACAGTCCGAACCGGTGTCCCCGCCCCCGAGCACCACCACTCGCTTCCCCTTGGCGCTCAGCGCGGTGTCCTTCGTCGATGCCACGGCCCGGTTCTGCGCCTCGAGGAAGTCCATCGCCAGGAGCACCCCGGAGAGATCCTTTCCCTGGAGATCGAGCGTTCGAGGCCGCTCGGCTCCAATGGCCACCACCACCGCGTCGTGCTGCGCCTTGAGCTCGGTCCACGTCGGCTTCGCGCCCACGGTGACGCCGGTGACGAACTCGACCCCCTCTGCCTCGAGGACCGCGAGGCGCCGATCAATGACCCACTTCTCAAGCTTGAAGTCGGGGATGCCGTAGCGAAGCAGCCCGCCTGGGCGATCTTGCCGCTCGTACACGGTCACCGTATGGCCGGCGGCGTTGAGCTGGGCCGCGGCGGCGAGCCCGGCTGGGCCAGAGCCCACCACCGCCACCCGCCGCCCGGTGCGCTGGGTCGGAGGCCGCGGTCGAACCCATCCCTCGGCGAAGGCGCGCTCGATGATCTCCTTCTCGGTCTGCTCGATCGAGACCGCATCGCGATCGACCGCGACCACGCAGGCTGCCTCGCAGGGCGCGGGGCAAAGCCGGCCGGTGAACTCGGGGAAGTTGTTGGTCTGCCGGAGCACCTCGTAGGCCTGGCGCCAGCGCCCACGGAACACGTGCTCGTTGAAGTCGGGGATGACGTTGCCCAGGGGACAGCCCTGGTGGCAGAACGGCACCCCGCAGTCCATGCACCGCCCCGCCTGGCGCTTGGCGACCTCGGGGGGCAGCGAGTGAACGAACTCGCGGAAATCGACCGTCCGCTCCGCAGGCTTGCGCTTCTGAGGCGCCTCTCGCGGCCACTCCATGAAACCAGTCGGCTTTCCCATGGAGCTAGCCCTCCCTCGCGCCGACGACCTTGAGCCGTGCTTCGGGCGGCCTCAGGGCGGTGGCCCTTCTGGCCTGCAACACCCGCCGGTAGTCGGTGGGCATGACCTTGACGAACGACGACACGAGATGCTCCCAGTTGTCGAGGATCCGGCGAGCGAGCGGGCTTTCGGTCAGCTTCAGGTGGCTCTCGATGAGGCCGTACACGAGCCAGATCTCTGACTCGTCCACCAACGACTCGAGCTCGACCATCTCGGTGTTGCACCGCTGCTTGAAGCTACGGCCCCGATCGAAGACGTAGGCCGTTCCCCCGCTCATTCCCGCGGCGAAGTTCCGCCCGGTGCTGCCCAGCACCACCACCACGCCGCCTGTCATGTACTCGCACCCGTGATCGCC
>PMBV01000253.1 GCA_003153055.1 Myxococcales bacterium | reverse complement strand
TCTCCAAGGGCATCGAAGGTTGCTACTGGTCAATCAATCCAGAATCCGGCGACACCGGCGGAATCTACGGCCACGCTTACGATCCCAAATCCAACACCTCAGGCTGGGGTGAGTGGAAAGACTTCGATACAAAGAGGACCACCCTGTTGAAGAGGTTGTGGGGCGGCTGATCGGAGCACTCCGGCACGTCTTCCCTGGAGGCCTGACGCGAAACGGGGCGTCAGGCCTCTCTCATTNNGGCCTGTCCACCGAGGCGGACGCTTCTCGCGAAACGCCCGAGGGCCTTCCTGTGCGTCCTCGCTCAAGTAGGCTGGCTCGAACAGCGCCTCGGCGCGCTCGAAGGCCGCGGCCCGTGGCAGGTCGCCCACCTCGTACACCATGGCCTTGCCTGCCCNNCCCGGAGGAACCACTTCGTTCACCAGGCCCACCTCGTAGGCCCGGCGGGCGTCGATCGGCTCGGCCGTCAACAGCAGCTGCAAAGCCACTCGCGGTGGCACCATCCTCGGCAAGGGCGCGGCCCAGGGAGCCCCTCGGCCCCAGCGGGCTTCGGTGATGCCGAACTTGGCCGTCTCCGACGCGATGCAGAGGTCGCAGTTCTGCGCCAGGAGGAAGCCCCCGCCGTAGGCCACCCCGTTGACGGCGGCGATCANNCATCTCCTTGAGGTCGCCGCCCGCGCTGAACGCCTCGGTCCCCGCTCCCGTCAGCACCAGCACCGCGGCGTCATCGGCGGCGAACCGGGCGAACCCTTGGAACAACCCTTCTCGCACCGGCGTGTTGAGCGCGTTTTTCGCCTCAGGCCGGTTGATGGTCAGCCACGCTACCGAGCCTTCGCGCTGGTACAATACCTGGTCGGTCACCGGCTCACTTAGGGCCGTGTCGGCGCGGCTGTCAACGCGGCACCCGGCTCCGACGGTCCCCCGTCATCGATGGGGAGCAGCACGGTGAAGATGGTCCCGACGCCGACCTGGCTCTCGAAGGTGAGGGTGCCGTGGTGCCCGTCGACCACGATGGAGCGCGCCACCGAGAGCCCCTGACCCCGGCCCTCGCCCACCTCTCGCGTGGTGAAGAAGGGGTCGAACACTCGCTCACGCAGCTCCTCGGGAATGCCACAGCCGGTGTCGGCGATTTCGATTCTGACTCGCTCTCCGGCGACCGCTGTGCGAATGGAGATGCGCCCGCGCTGGCCGCTGGCTCCCGTGGCGTCCCTGATGGCCTGGGCCGCGTTCAGGAGCAGGTTGAGGAAGACCTGGTTGAGCTGACTCGCATAGCAGCGCACTCTGGGCAGCTCGCCGAAGGTGGTCTCCACGTCGGCGACCTCCAGGTATTGGTTGACGGCGACCGTCAGGGTGGCCTCCAGAGCCCGGTTGAGATCCGCGTAGATCATCTCCGACTGGTCGGGGTGAGCGAACTCCTTCACCGCTCCGACGATGGTGGCGATGCGGGCCACGCCGTCGCTCGCCGACTGAAACGCCTGCTCGGCGTACGACTCGACGAAGGCCAGATCGACGGTCTTCTCCGCCTCCTCGATGACGGCCAGGCGTGGCTCGAGCTCGGGGGTCGCGGCTCCGTGGGCGAGATCTCGGTACCGGTTGAAGAGCCCCAGGAGGTTGGTGAACGCCTCCTTGAGGAAGTCGAGGTTGTCACCCACGTACTGAGCCGGGGTGTTGATCTCGTGAGCGATGCCCGCGGCCAGTTGCCCGATGGCCTCGAGCTTCTGGGCCTGGCGGAGCTGGAGCTCGATCCTCTTTCGCTCAGCGAGCTGGCGCACCATCTCGTTGAAGGCCTGCGCGAAGTCGCCCATGAAATCGACGCTCTGTGTGAGGTCACCCTGGGCGACCTGCTGGGTCTGCCAGGTCAGGTGCCGGAGGCTCGCCTGGAAGGCCTTGAGGCTCCCCAGCACCGGCCCCTTGCCCGAGGTGGGCGTGTAGCTCAGGTCTCCTCGAGAGATGGAGAGGGCGAGGGTCTGCACCTCTCGCAGGCTGGCGACCAAGGCTGCGAGCTCGTCTTTGTACTCGCAGTCGTCGGGGAGGCTTTTCGGGAGCCGGCCCTCGGCCAGCGCCCGGAGCGTCCTCGCCGTCGCGTCGGACATGGCAGGCTCCTCGGCTCAGGCGGCCTTGAGCTCGGCGAGGAAGCGGCAGGTGCGGTCTCCGGTGCACCAGCAGTCGATCTCCTTCACCTTGAAGTGCTTGCCGGTGAACCGGTCGAGGATCGCGGCCACGAAGCCCTCGTCGTAGATGCAGATCTCGAAGTCGAGCTCCGGGAGCCCCGAGCAGTCGAGGTCCTCCGACACGGTGAGCACGAAGCGATCGCCAGCCGGCGAGGCCTCCTCCACGCGCAACACGCCGATGCCCAGCTCGCGGAGCGCCCGCTGGAGCTTGCTGACGAACTCATCGAGGGAAGCCGCTCCCTTCACGACGTGCTCGTAGAAGTGCTGTCCCGCGAGGTAGCCGGCTTCGTAGAACAGCTCGTCGGCCTTGGCGGTGCCCAGCTGCCGCTCGAGCACGTCGCGCATGGCGAACTGCATGAGCCGGTAGACCTCGACTCGAGTCGTGGGCCCGAGGTTGGGTCGTCCGAGCTCGATATCGCCCAGGAGCTCCCAGCTGAATTCGTACTTCATCGTCATGGCCGTCTCCTCGCCCGAACCGGCCCCCCCGGCACCATTCGGACGCCTCCAAAGTCAGCAATCGGCGGGCCACGAATCGGAGCGCGAGTTCCGCGAGGCCAGCCGCTGCGCCTCACCGTGGCGTGGGTCCCCGGCGACCAACGATGTCGGGAGCGACTTCGTCGGCCTCAGGGGTGCCGAGGCAGGCGGCGGCGAGCTGTGCGTGCCTCGCCTTCGCCAACGCTCGGCGCAACACCCCGATCGAGAGCGAGAGGAGTGGATCCTCTCGGTCGTGGAGAGCACGGAGCTCCAAGCCCATGAGGGCCCGCTGCATGTCATCGGGGTCATGCTCGTCGAAGGACAGGTAGGCCTTCTCGTACTCGCAAGCGTCGGATCCGTCGTCGTCTCGGAGGATGATGGTCATGGTTCGGTGCTCCGACGCGACCGTCGCATGCTCGCGTGGCGCCAACGCGGGGCCCAAGTGCCCACGTCGCAAGCAGCAGGTCACGGCTCCGTGGCCCCCGCCCCGGAAACACCGGCTCAATTCGATGACTGGAGCAGTTGGACGGGTGATCAGAGGACGGTTGTGAACAACACGTCCTCGTCGGGGTCGGCGGTCACGCTCGGGTCGTGGTCATTGGCGTCCCAGCCCTGGAGCGAATACCCCGATGGAAGGGTGGGGCCGAGGCATTGGAGCTCCCGCCGCGGCGCACCGACCCCGTCCCCGTCGGCGTCGGGGTACAGCGGCACCCAGCGCCACGTGGCCGGGTCGCCATCGTTGCAGTCGTTGCCCGTGAGCGTGGCGCGGTAGGGGTCAGGGAGGACGGATGGGCCGACGCAGAGCGTGCCCGCCTCCCTGGCTGTGTAGCCATCGCCGTCGCGGTCGACGCCTGCGTACGCCAGCATCTGCCAGCGGGTGGGGTCGTCGGGTGCGCAGTCGGGCCATGCGGTGCTGTAGTCGGCAGGGAGCCTCCCGTCTGTGCACAACCAGGTGAAGGCGCCAGCCCCCACCCCGTCCCCGTCGGTGTCGGGGAAGCCTCCCACGTTGGCGAAGCGAGTGGCGTCGGTGTCGTCGCAGTCGTAGCCCTTCCCCAGCTCGTTCGAGTGCCCAGCGGGCAGCGCAGCACCGGCGCACAGGGTGCCCAACTGGGCGTGGCTGTAGCCGTCGCCGTCGGAATCGACGTAGCCGTAGCTCAGCATCCTCCACCGGGTGGCGTCTTCCGGGGCGCAGTCCCCGTCGATAGAGCCGTAGCCCGCGGGGAGCTTCGCCCCAATGCAGAGCATGACACCAGACGACGCCCCTGCGTCCCGACCGCCGGTGGAGTCGGAGACGGTGACGCCAATTCCATCGCCGTCGACGTCTGGATAGCCAACCTCGAAGCGGTAGACGGTGGGGTCCGAGTCGTCGCAGTCGAAGCCGACTTCTGCCAGGTACGGCGTAGGCAGGGACAGCCCGGCGCAGACGGTCCCCGACTCGAACGCCCCGAACCCGTCGCCGTCGTGGTCGACGGAGCGGTACTCGAGCATCGCCCAGCGCGACGGGTCTTTCGGGGCACAGTCGCCGGAGATGGTGACGACGTCGGAGGGAATTGAGGCCCCGGCGCAGATCGACAGGGGCGCGGTGCCCACGCCGTCGCCGTCTTCGTCCTCGAACCCGGTGAAGACCTGGAAGCGGGCCGGCGAGGTGTCGTCGCAGTCGACCCCGGCCCCGAGCTCATCGGTGTAGCCGGAGGGAAGGTGGTCGCCGGTGCAGACGCTTCCAGCGGCGGCGACGCCCCACCCGTCCCCGTCCGCGTCGCGGTAGGCATATGACAAGAGCTGCCACCGCTGCGGATCGCCCGGAGCGCAATCGCCGCCGTGGTCGACGTAGCCCGCGGGAATGGTCGCCCCGCCACAGACATCGACCGCCTCACCGGCGCCGACGCCGTCGCCGTCTGCGTCGACGTAGGCCGACATCAGTCGCCAGCGGCTCGCGTCGTGGTCGTTGCAGTCGCCCGTGCGGGTGGCATAGCCGGCCGGCGTCGCGGCGCCCTTCTGGCAGACCTGGATTGGCAGGCCGGTGCCGAACCCGTCTCCGTCGGCGTCAGCGTAGAAGAGCCCCGACGAGGTGCCCGGCTGGCACGGGACGGGGTCAAGCTCGGTCACCTGAGGCACCTCGGGCGGCGGCTGGCAACTCCACACGCCCACCGCAACCGTGACGATGCACGCCAAACCATTCGGCTTCATGGCTCGAGCTCGCCCTTACGGCTGCGCTTTGACGAGAGTGCACCTCATCGGTCCTCCCATCGCCCAGTCATCGATCTGCAGGACGAATTGGCCGGGCCGGAGCATCACCAGCATCGCCGCACGGTGGCAGGCCGAGGCCTCCTCTTCGGAGTGAGTCGACACGTCGAAACTCACGTAGAGATCAGTCGGGGTCGCGTCTCCCTTGAGAAGGCCGCGGATCCCGAGCCCTCCTCCCTGATGAATGACCGAGTCCACCGTGACGAGCAGGAATTTCTTCGCCGTCGTGGTCTGGGCTCGCGCGACCCCCGAGCCGAGAATAGCCACCAAGAGGAGGACCACGGCTGCAACCGAATTTCTCATGCCCCGGAAACTGTCCATGACGCTTGTGCCTACCCAACCATGGCCCAGCGGTCAATGTTCGCGCCTCCGAGTCCATCGAGGCGGTGCTGCTCCCGGCGCCCTGAGCTCTCGGCTCCTTGTTCGATGCCCGGAGTGGCGGGCACTTGTGCAACTTCCCACTGCGATGCCAAGGGCTGGAACGGCCTTCGCAGGGCGAAAAGGAGCGCATGGCAGATCAACCGCGATTCTCATTCGTTTCCTCGAGGCGCATGCGGTCACTGGTGACAGTGAGCAGGTTCTTGAGCGGGCTTCGGGGCCTCTTCATGCCTCTGGGGCTGGTGGCGCTCCTCGCCGTCGGGGTCCACACGGCGGCGGACCTCATCGACGATCGCCTCCTCGGGTTGGTCGAGCTCGCCGATGCGTGGCTCGACGGCCTCTGGGCGCGATGGGACCTCACCCAGGCGTTGGTCAACCGCGTCGACGCGCACGAGCGGACTGTCATCGCCCGTTCGCTGGCGCTGGCGTGGGAGCTGTCGGTCGACCTCGTCGTCTGTCTGCCGCTGTTCGGCTACCGCGAGCGGGCGGCGACGCTGGGGCCCTTCGAGCGGGCGCGGGTCCGAGAGGCCTGGGCGCGCGCTCTCCACCAGCCGACGCCGATGCGAGTCCTCCGGCCGATGGAGACGGCCATCTTCGCGGTGGCCGGGGCCTACGGAGTCGAGCGCCTGGTGCAAGCCACGCTCTACCTCGGGCTCCTGGGTGACGTCGCTCCGGCCCCGGTGGCCTCGGTCATCGCTCGGGTGCTGGGTGGCGTGGCCATGGTCCTGGTGGTGCTGTCCCTCGGCTGGCGCGCGGTGCTGCGGGCCTTCGAGCACGCCGACGCCGTCTCCTCCGAAGCGAAGAATCTCGCCGCGCGCCTCGCCGTCGGCCTCTGGGCCAGCGGGCTCGCGCTGCCCATGGCGCTGGCGCTGCTGTCCCAGGCGCGGGCGCTGGTTTCGGTGGTGCTCTGACCATGTTCACTCGGCCGACCCGAGGGCTGGTCGACTTCATCGCCGCTGCGCTGTGCCTGTGGGCCGCCGCGTACCACACGCCGGCCGGGGCGCTGGTGCGCGACGTGGCCGCTCGGCTGGCAGGGAGCCGCTCCTCCGCCAGGCCCTTGCTGACCTACTACTCGGGCGGCGTGTACGACGGCCTCGACGGACGAATGCCGGCGCGGCGAGGCGTGGTGTTGCCCGACGAGGTGGTGCTGGCCGTGCCTCAGGGCCAAGCGCTGGGGCGAGGGGTTTTCGTTGTCGCCACTCGCCTCGAGGGGTCCGCCAAGGACGGCGCGGGTGCCGTGGCCGTGTCGCTCGGCCGGCCGCTCGACAGCCCGGAGAACGCCTCCTGGGTGGTGGAGCAGGCGCGGGCCCGGCTCGGCTCGGAGGAGGCGGCGGTGCTGGCCATCTTCGCTGGGCTCGACGCGGCCCAGTACGCGGTGGAGCGGGCGAAGGCCGAAGGGCGCCCGGTGGATCGCCTCGAGGTGCTGGCCAGTGAGCTCCCTCCCTCGACCCAGGAACAGGTCTCGGCGGCCTCGGGGGCTTTGACGCTGGGCCGGGCGTGGGGGCTCGGCTGGCCCCTCTCGTCGTCGGCTCACGTCACCTCGCCCTTCGGTTGGCGAGAGCACCCCATGCTCGGCCAGCGGCAGTTTCACCCTGGCGTCGATCTCTCGGTGCCCGAGGGCACGCAGGTGAGGGCCACCGGGGCCGGCGTGGTGCGGCGGGCGAGCGAAGACGGGGTCAACGGCCGCATCGTGGTGATCGACCATGGCCGTGGCGTGGCGACCGCCTACTGCCACAACGCTCGGCTCCTGGTGGTGCCAGGGCAGGTGGTGCATCTGGGCGACGCCATCGCCGAGTCGGGCTCCACCGGGAGGAGCACCGGGCCCCATCTCCACTATCAGCTCGAGCTCGGACAGACGCCGGTCGACCCGCTGCTCTTCCGCGCCGGGGCGACGACTCAACACGGCCGGCGTCCTGGGGGCGGTGGCTGACCCGCGCCGAGGCTTGCCCGCCGAAGCGAAAAACCGGCTAGGAGTGGGCTCGTGTCAACGTCACCCACCGTCACCGTGAGGGTTCGCCGCGTGCGGCCCTCGGAGCTCCCCCTTCCTCGGTACCAGACGCCCCACTCGGCGGGCATGGACCTGTTGGCCGACGTCACCGACGAGGTGACCTTCGAGCCTTTGGCCCGGCGCCTCATTCCCACCGGGCTCGCCATCGAGCTGCCCGAGGGCTACGAGGCGCAGGTTCGCCCGCGCTCGGGGCTGGCCTCGAAGCAGGGCCTCACCTGCCTCAATTCTCCGGGCACCATCGACGCCGACTACCGTGGCGAGGTGCAGGTGCTGTTGGTGAACGTCTCCAGCGAGCGCACGGTGATTCGCCGGGGCGATCGCATCGCCCAGCTCATCGTGGCACCGGTCTCCCGGGCCGAGCTCTTCGAGGTCGAGGCTTTGTCCGAAACCGTCCGAGGTGCCGGCGGCTTCGGGTCGACCGGGAGGTGACGTACCCGCGCGGCGGTGTGGACGCAGGGGACCAAGTGGGGTTTGATTTCTCCTTCGCATCGAAGCCCCTCCGAGGATCGACCCGTTGCTCTGCTACCGCTGCGGCTCCCACGTTCCGGACACCGCGGATCAATGCCCGACGTGTGGCCAGCGACTGACGACGGGAGAGCTGCGGCAAGCGACCGCCACCTTCAGCCGCCGCCGCTCCGCTCCCGGGGTGGTGGAGGGCGCGCCGTACAAGCCCCAGGAGTTGGTCGCTGAGCGGTATGTCATCAAAGACATCGTCGGCGCCGGTCCGCTGGGCTTCGTGTTCCGGGCCCACGACAAGGAGATCGACGTCGAGATCGCCCTCAAGGTCATCACCTCGCGCCTGGTGCAGAGCGCCGACGAGCGAAAGGCCTTCGCCCAACTTCTGCGGGCGGCCCGCAAGCTGTCGCACCCCAACCTGGCCCGGGTCTACGAGGAGGGTGAAGACCGAGACAGCCCGTACTTCACCTCGCAGCTCCTCGACGGCCTGACGCTGCGGCGGATCATCGACCTGCGACTCCAGAAGGGCGGTTTCTTCACGCTGGTCGAGATCGAGCCCATCGTCTCGCAGGTGTGCGCCGCGCTCGAGGGGGCCCATAAGATCGGCCCCCATTCCAACCTCAAGCCCGACAACGTCATCGTGCTGCCTGACCTGCTCAAGGTGACCGACTTCGGGCTCGGCTTGGCGCTCCCCCGCCAGCCCTTCGTTCAGGCCATGAGGGCCAAGAAGGCCGACCGCTACCTCGCCCCCGAGTTCCTCGATGGCGGAGAGGTCGACGGCAGGGCCGATCTCTACTCGGTCGGCGTCATCATCGGCGAGATGCTCTCGGGCCTGACGCCCGAGGGCTCGGTGCCCGAGCTGTCCCAGAAGAACCCCCAGGTCCCCGTCGGGCTCGAGGCGGTGTACCGGCGGGCGGTCAACCCCAACCCCAACGCCCGCCACCAGACTCCCGCCGAGCTGGCCGAGGAGATCCGCGAGCTGGTGGTGCGCTACGAGAGCCCGCGTGCCGCGACTCCAGCGGCGCACCCACCCGGCATCACCACGACCCCCACCGAGCCCAGCCTCCATCCAGTGACCGTCCCTTCGCCGGTTCCCCAGCCGGCGCCGTCTCCTCCCGTGGCGCCGGCCCCGCCGAGGCTCGCCCTCGAGCCCTCCGATGCCACGCAGCTGGTCGATCCCGAGGTCTTGGCCAAGGCGCTCAAGGCCAACCTGAGCCCCTCGGAGCGGCTCCAGGCGATCTCCTTGCCGCCCCCGGTGGCTGAGGAGGAGCCCCTCGAGGAGGATCGCAAGGCGACGCGCGTCGGCCTCCAAGCCATCGCTCCCACCCCCGCGCCGTTCAGCCAGGAGCGGGACCAGCCCCCGAGACACTGGGTGCCGGTGCTGCTGCTGGTGGTCGTCGGTGTCGCCCTGGGTGCTGCCGGGGGCTTCTTGGTGGTTCATCAAGAGCGGCCTTCGCCGCCCACGCCACTGGTTGCTCTCGTGCCCGACGCGGTCGAGAACGTGCCCGCGCCGAGAGTGGTTCCACCGGCGCAGGCTCCCGAGGTCGATGCCGCTCCACCCGTGGCGACACCCGACGCCCAGGCCGCTCCTCAGCCCGAGCAGCCGCTGCCCGAGAAGGCCGTGGAGGAGCCGAGCGCTCGAGAGAAGACCAAGACGAGGGAGAAGGCCACGGCGGCGGTCGGGGTGAGCATCGACGGCGGCTGTCCAGACGGCATGCGGCACATCGCGGCGGGCGTCTTCAAGATGGGCACCGCGCCAGCCGATTCGATGATGAGCTTCGACGAGAAGAGCCTCACCCCCACCGAGGTGCGAGGGTTCTGCGTCGACACCTTCGAGTACCCCAACCAGCGAGGCACCCAGCCGCTGGTGGGCGTGTCGTGGGCCGATGCGCTGCGGCTGTGCGAGGCCCGCCAGCGGCGCCTGTGCTCCGAGGCCGAGTGGGAGAAAGCCTGCAAGGGCCCGGCGACGCTGCGCTGGCCCTACGGAGACAGCTTCGACGCCAGCGCGTGCAACACCGAAGACGAGTCGGGCGATCCCCGGACCCTGGGGCCCTCGGGGAAGTTCGCCCGCTGCCGCTCGGGCTATGCGGTGATGGACCTGTCGGGGAACGTGTCCGAGTGGACCCACGAGAAGGTCATCAAGGGCGGCTCCTACGCCAGCTCGGACTACGCGGTGCGGTGCTCGGCGCGGAAGAGCACCGGGGGCTCGAAGACGTCGGAGGTCGGCTTCCGCTGCTGCGTCGACTCGAAGTGAAGGTGCTATAGGCCCCACTCATGATTCCCCGGTATTCCCGACCTGAGATGGCCTCCCTGTGGTCCAGCGAGGCGAGGCTGCGCCGGTGGCGCGACGTTGAGCTGGCGGCGCTGGAGGGCATGGTCGAGGTGGGCGTGGCCCCCCGCGCGGCCCTCGAGGCCTGCCAGGCGAAGGCCGGTGACTTCACCGCCGCCGACGTGGCCCGCATCGACGAGATCGAGAAGACGACCAAGCACGACGTCATCGCCTTTCTCACCTTCATGGAGGAGCGCATCGGCCCCGAGGCCCGGTGGCTCCACTGGGGCATGACGTCGAGCGACGTGCTCGACACCTCGCTGGGGCTCATCCTCCGCGACGCCGCCAACCTGCTCCTCACCGGGGTCGAACGGGCGCTCAAGGCTGTTGAGAAGCGGGCCTTCGAGCACAAGCGCACGGTGATGGTGGGCCGCAGCCACGGCATTCACGCCGAGCC
>PMBV01000500.1 GCA_003153055.1 Myxococcales bacterium | reverse complement strand
AGCGCGCCCCCCTCGCCATGGGCGAGGGGTCAGGGGGAGTGGGAAGCATCCGCCGAGCATGAAGGGCTTGGCACTGCGAAGTGAGGTGACGCAGGCCATCCTCGGTGCCCGACGCAATCCACCCTCGGTGCCCGAGCGCGCCCGCGTGCCCGGATCGCCACTTCGGCCGAGGGCCTAGAAAACCTTTGTGAGCGCGGCGTGGAGGCCGGTGGCGAAGCGCCCGGTGGACAAGAAACCGAACGAGACACCCACGTCGACCTGGAACATCCCCTCCACCAGCGCATGAAACGTCGGTCCGAAGTCGACTCCCAGGCGGGGGGTCTGCCTGGTCCTCGTGGCGTCGAGCTCTCCCCAACCGGCGGCGTCGACGAAGAAGCCCAGCTTGAAGAGGTCTCGCGTCAACGAAAACCGGAACTCGGCCGATCCGCTGCCCACGGTGCGCACGAAGATGTCGCCGAAGACCCCCCGCAGATGGTCTCCCAGCGGCTCCTCGAAGGGGAACAGCACATCGCCGATGAGGACCGTGCCCTTCGCCTTGAACCAGAGGTCGTGCCAGCCGAGCGGCACCACCCGTTGCCACCGCAGCCGGACCTCGCTGTACGTGAGCTGGTCGATGCTCTCGAGGTTGGCCCACAGGCGCGCGTCGAGGGAGAAGGCGTGCCGGCGGTCCCAGCGGGCGTTGCCAGCGTCGAGCACGATCTCGAGGGCCAGCTGGGCGAAGCTGCGCCAGCGTCGCTGCTCCTGTGACGACGGCGGCGGGCCCCAGCCCGCTCCTCGCTCGTCGAAGAGGAAGAAGTGCTGTAGGCCGAAGCCGATGACGAGGCGCACGGACTTCACGGGCCAAAGCTGCAGGTTCGCCGAGAGCTCCGAGTTGGTGGTGAGGTAGTTCTCGAGGCCGAGATCCCAGCGCTGCCGCGCGAGCCCCTCTCCCTTGAGCCACACCAGCCCGCGCAGCGACGCGAGCGGAGGGGTGAACCACTGGGCCTCGGCGTAGAGACGCGTCGGGAAGACGTAGTAGGCGCGCGACACGAGGTCCTGGCGCAGCCCGGCGCCGCCCATGATCGCCACGCGCCAGAGATCGTTCTGCAAGATGAGCTTCCGTCCCTGGTAGTTCGCCCCCAGCTCCAAGCCGTCGAAGTACGTCACCCGCACGTCGAGGCCGGGCCCCTGACTCCATTCCTCTTCTTTGAAGTGCAGATGGAGCTCGTACCGGTACCGGGGGTGCAAGAAGGCGGTGCCCTTGAACGTGCCCAAGGGGCCGAGCGACTCGAGCTGGGGGCCGAGGTGCCGGACGACGGCCGAGGGCACCAGTTCGTACTCGGGCGCCTCGATGCCGAGCCGCGAAGACAGCTCCGCGAGCTGCCGCTCGAGAGAGGGTCGGTTGAAGACGTCGCGGGGGACATCCAGCGCCAGCTTCAGGCGAATCATCTGGAAGGTGAGGCGCCCGCGGAAGACCACCTTCTCGAGGAGCCCCTCGTTCACGAGGAGCACGACCCGGCCGTCCTGCTCAGCGCCCTCCACGGTGGCCAGGCTGTAGCCCGCTTGATGGAGGAACTCCTCGAGGATCCCCGCCATCGCCGTCGCCATGTCCGGGGTGGCTGGGCCCGTGGGGCGAGGCAAGAGCGCGAGGTATACGCCGTCGGGCAACACCTCGTTGCCGTGGACCTCGACCTCCACCCCGGCCGCCGCCTGAACCAGAACACCCGACACCAGGAGCAGCAGCACCGGCATGACGTCAGTGCTTGAGCAGCTGGTGTCCCTGTGCTCCCTCCATGCCGTGGGTCAGCACGAAGGAGTACAGCGGGTAGCTGTCCTCGCGCGGCCCGCCGATGCACTCGAAGACCCAGTACCCCGAGTTGGGGCTCTCCATGTCGGGGCTGGCCTGCACGAAGACCACCTCCGAGCGCTCGATGACGAGCTCTCCGACGAGTGACTTCCCGAGGATCGCCTGGCACACGGCGCGGCCGTCTTCTTCGTCGAAGAAGTCCCAGTGGACGAGCTCGTGGTCCATCAGCACCACGTCACCCGCGCCCGCTCGTACCACGCAGTTACGATGCTCCAACAGCCATCGCCAGAATTGGTCGAAGGTGAGCGGCGCCGCTGTCGAACCGGTAGGCATGCCCCCCCTTACCCCGGGGCCGGAAGCGAAGGGAAGTCGCGGCACTCGCACCGGAAGACTCTGCCTCCGAAGAGTGGCCAGAGCGGCGAGTTCGGGGTCCTCTAGCCCGTCGACCCGCAGTCAGGCTGGGGTGAGTGGGGTCCACGGGACTCGCGGCTTGACTTCGTTCGGACTGTGGTACCGTCTATCCCGACCTGAATGGTGCCAGGACCCCAGCAAGATCGGCGGGTTGTTGGAGCCGCCAAAGTGGACCGCGCTTTCTATGAGCATTGAAGTCCTTGGACTCGCCATTCTGTTCGTCGCCGGGGCCATCGGGATGGTGCTCATGGCGCGGGCTCGAGCGAAGCGGCAGCGGCTAGACACCGAGACCCACGCGCAAGCCCTCTCGGAGGGGAGGGAGCCACCGACACTGCACCCGGTCATCGATCCGGACAAGTGCATGGGCAGTCTCTCTTGCCTCGCGGTGTGCCCCGAGGGCGACATCCTCGGCGTGGTCGATGGAAAGGCCGCGCTCCTCAACCCGTCTGCATGCATCGGTCACGGGAAGTGCGCGCTGGAGTGCCCCGTCAATGCCATCACGCTCGTCTTCGGGACGAGCCAGCGGGGAGTGGATCTGCCCGAGGTGAGTGAGTTCTTCGAGACGAATCGCCCGGGCGTCCACATCGTGGGCGAGCTCGGGGGCATGGGTCTCATCAAGAACGCCTTCACCCAGGGCGTGCAGGTGTCGGAGTACCTCGTCCGGACCCTGAAGTCCGCTCGGCGCCCAGGAGGCGACGGCGACCCCGAGGTCGACGCCGTCATCGTCGGAGCTGGGCCCGCGGGCCTGGCGGCGGCGCTGGGGCTCAGGGAGGCGGGGTTGAACTTCCGGGTCCTCGAGCAGGAGTCGGTGGGCGGCACCATCGCCCACTACCCGCGCCAGAAGGTGGTGATGACCGAGCGGGTGACGCTGCCCATCTACGGCAAGTTCGGCCGTACCCTCATCTCGAAGGAAGAGCTGCTCGAGTCGTTTCACGAGGCCATCAAGAAGGGCAACATCGAGATCGAGATGGGCGTGAAGGTGGAGAAGATCGACGGCGCCGACGGCCACTTCACGGTCCAGACGAGCAAGGGGCCGGTGCGGGGCAAGAAGGTCGTCTTGGCGGTGGGCCGCCGGGGGACGCCGCGCAAGCTCGGCGTGCCGGGCGAAGAGCTCAACAAGGTCGCCTACCGCCTCATCGATGCCACCCAGTACGAGGGCGCCCGCGTGCTGGTGGTAGGTGGAGGCGACGCGGCGCTCGAGGCGGCGATCCAGATCGCCGAAGAGACCCAGGCCGAGGTGGCCATGAGTTACCGCAACGCCGAGCTCGGGAAGGCCCGCGAGGCGAACAAGAAGCGCTTCAAGGAGCTCGTGCAGGAAGGGCGCATCTTTGCCTTCATGCCCTCGACGGTGAAGGCAGTCACCGAGCGCTCGGTGCGACTGGAGGTCAACGGCAAGCCGCTCGAGCTCAAGAACGACTACATCATCGCCTGCCTTGGCGGTGAGCTGCCCACCGAGTTCCTCAAGACGAACGGCGTCTCGATGGTGCGGCTCCACGGGGAAGAGCTGGGCGCCAAGGCGCGCGGCGGTCGCGTCAACTCGAGACAGGAAGCCGAGCTCGGGTTCCAGCGCCGGCTGGCGTTCGGCCTCTTCACGCTGGGCGCGATCCTCGTCGCGGTCCTCTTTGTCATCGGCCAGGACTACTACCGCATTCCGGTGGCGCTGCGGGTGAAGCACCCGGCCAATACGCTCCTCAAGCCCGCGGGGACCTGGGGCCACGGCGTCGGCATCGTCGCGACCTTCTTCATGCTGTCGAACTTCCTCTACGTCGTGAGGAAGCGGTGGGAGCGGGTCAAGGGGTTCAGCTCGATTCGCAACTGGCTCACCTTTCACCAGTTCGTCGGCTTCATGAGCCC
>PMBV01000052.1 GCA_003153055.1 Myxococcales bacterium | reverse complement strand
GGTGATCCCCGTGAACGGTTACCAACAAGGATGGCGCGGTCATTCGCCCAGAGACCGAGCTCGTCGGCAAGGGCAACTTCGCCACCGTCGAAGGGGTGGAGCAGCGCCTCGGCAAGAAGACGGCCGTCATCATGGTCGGCCCTGCGGGCGAGATGAAGATGCTCATCTCGAACATCTCGGTGAAGGACCCCGACGGCAAGCTGCGCTCCGGTGGCCGCGGCGGGTTGGGCGCGGTGATGGGCTCGAAGAAGGTGAAGTTCATCAGTATCGACTCCGAGGGCGCGCCTCTGGTGACGCTGGCCGACCCGGAGAAGTTCAAGGTGGCGGCCAAGACCTTCGCCAATGCGTTGATGACTCACCCGGTCAGCGGGCAGGGGCTGCCGAGCTACGGCACGGCGGTGCTCGTCAACGTGCTCAACGAGGCGGGTGGCCTTCCGACCAGGAACTTCACCTACGGGCAATTCAAGGCCCACGACAAAATCTCCGGTGAGACCATTCGAGACACCATCATCGCGAGAGGTGGCAAGCCCAAGCATGGGTGCCACGCGGGCTGTATCATTCAGTGCTCGCAGGTCTACATGGACAAAGATGGCAAGTACAAGACGTCGGGCTTCGAGTACGAGACCATCTGGGCGCTGGGTGCCAATTGTTGCATCGAGGATCTCGATGAGATCGCCGAGTGCGACAGCATCATGGACGACATCGGGGTCGACTCCATCGAGACTCCGGTGATGTTCGCGGTGGCCATGGAGGCTGGGGTCATCAAGTGGGGCGATGGCAAGGAAGTGGTGCGGTGCCTCAGGGAGGAGATCGGCAAGGGCACCCCGCTGGGGCGCGTGCTCGGCGCCGGCACGGGCTTCGTGGGCAAGGCCTTCGGCGTCACCCGGGTGCCGGTGGTGAAGAACCAGGGCATCCCCGCGTACGACCCCCGCTCGGTGAAGGGCATCGGCATCACCTATGCCACCAGCACCATGGGGGCCGACCACACGGCGGGCTACTCCGTGGCGACGAATATCCTCAAGGTGGGCGGCTACGTCGACCCGCTGAAGAAGGAGGGCCAGGTCGAGCTCTCGCGCAACCTGCAGATCGCCACCGCGGCCATCGACTCCACCGGCATGTGTCTGTTCATCGCCTTCCCCGCGCTCGACATTCCCGAGTGCTTGCCGGCGGTGGTCGACATGCTCAACGCGCGCTTCGGCATCGCGCTCACCGGTGATGACGTGGGCAACCTGGGCAAGTACGTGCTCAAGACCGAGCACCAGTTCAACCTCGACGCCGGCATGACCAACAAAGACGACCGGCTCCCCGAGTTCTTCGAGCTCGAGTCGGTGGCGCCGCACAACGCGGTGTGGGACTTCAAGCCCGAGGAGATCGACGCCTTTTGGAACTTCTGACGAAGCCAACCCGGGTTGACCTGGCCGCCGCCGACGCGAGCAGTGTGCTCGTGCTCGCCCCGGCGGCCGAGGCGGTTCCTCGGCTCGTCGTGTTGCTCTCTCGGGGCTGCTTCGTGCGCTGCACCACCGGCATGAGCCTGAGAGGGCTGTTGCTCGATCAGTTCCGCATCAGCCCGGTCTATCTCGAGAGAGAGATCAAGATCGTCTTCCTCGATTCGAGCCCGGTGGACGACCTCGACGCCGCCATCGTGCGTGACGGCGCGCGGATCGCGCTCTCGGCGGCCATGCCAGGGTTGGCGGGCGCCGCGATGCGCCGAGATGGGCTGGGCTGGGTTCGAGCCTCCATCACCCATCACGAGACCAGCGCCGACCGCCCAGTGGCCGAGGGGGTCATGCTGCTCAAGCTCTTCAACCAGGTGATGGAGGAGCTGGGCCCAGGCTTCCTCTCGAGAGGCGTCTACGTGCAAGGGCCAATGCTGGCCGACTTTCTCCAAGGCCTCGACGCGCGGTTCTGGCAACGGTGCCCCATCGGCTTCAATGGGGTGGCGTTGGGGCCCGAGGCCCTCGCCGAGCGCTTGAGCGGCGACCCAGCGTGGCTCAGGCTCACCATGCACCTCGAGGCTTCGAACCCGGAGGCGTATCCATGGCGTTGACCATCAGGCTGTTTGCCAACTTTCGCGATGGCCGCTTCAAGGAAGCACCGCGGGAGTACACGCCGGGGACGGTAGTGGGTGACATCGTCGACGCGCTGGGCATCGCCCGCAAGGAGGTCGGGGTGCTGATGGTGAACGGTCGCCACGCCACCTTCGAGCAGGCCCCTAAGGACGGAGACGCGGTGGCCATCTTCCCGCTCGTGGGAGGCGGGTGAATGACGGCGCCGGCCCCGACCGCTCCGTTGCACCCCGTCGTGCGCCGGTACCCGTCGAAGCTCTTCGTCGAGGTGACGACGCGCTGCAATCTCCTGTGCCCCATGTGCGTGAAGCAGACACCTGGAGGCGGCGTGGAGAAGGGCGATCTGTCGGCGGACCTGTTCGCGAGGCTCGAGCCGGCGTTCCCGACGCTGGACGGGCTCATCTTGAATGGCATCGGAGAGCCGTTGCTGCACCAAGGGCTCGAGGCCTTCGTCGAGCGCGCCAAGGGGATGATGCCGGCTCACGGTGACGTGGCCTTTCAGACCAACGGTACGCTCCTGACCCCCGAGCGGGCTGAGCGGCTGGTGCGCGCAGGCGTCGACCGTGTCTGCATTTCACTCGACGCGGTGTCGCCGAGCCTCGCGCGGGCGTTGCGCCGGGGCACGGAGCTGAGCGTCATCGAGCAGGCCTTCGCCAACCTCGCCTCGGCCAAGCAGCGGGTGGGGCGAGGGAACCCGAAGGTCGGGCTCGAATTCGTGGTGATGCGCCAGAACTTCGCCGAGCTACCCGAGGTGGTGAGCTGGGCGGCGGACCACGGGGTGTCCTTCATCATCGTCACCCAGATGCTGCCCTACGACGCCTCGGGAGTGGCGGCCACGGCCCACGGCACCAGCACCGACCGGGCGCTCCAGCTCTTCGCCGAGTGGAAGGGGCGCGCCGAGGCCGAGGGCATCGACCTGCGACGCTACTCCGAGGTCTTCATGAGGTACCGGCGCTCGGCGGAGGAAGACCGCATCGTGGCCTTCGCCGGGGAGCTCCTGGCCGAGGCCCGGCGGAGGGACATCTTCCTCAGGCTCGAGACGCTCCTCGAGGATGATGCGCTGTACAAGTTGGTGGAGGCGGTGTTCGCGCGGGCCCAGGCCGTGGCCACGGAGCGCGGGGTGCAGTTGACGCTGCCTCGGTTGGCGCCCTCGCACGTGCGAGCCTGTGAATTCGTGGAGGACGGTGGGGCCTTCGTGTCGTGGGACGGCCTGGTGCACCCCTGCTACTTCCTGTGGCATCGGTACCGGTGCTTCATCGGTGGCCACGAGAAGCGGGTCAAGCCGTTGAGCTTCGGGAGCCTCGAGTCGGGCAACCTTCTCGAGGTGTGGAACGGACCGCGGTTCGCGCAGTTCCGGGCGGGGGTGCTCAGGTATGACTTTCCGTTCTGCTATGACTGCCGGCTTGCGTTGTGTGACTACGCGAGGGACGAAGACTTCGAGCAAGACTGCTATACGAACCAGGTGCCGTGCGGCGCGTGTCTATGGTGTACAGGGTTGTTTCATTGTCTGACGTAGCGGAAGGTTCGTGCGCTGATGAGTCGTGACGTGAAGGGGCCTCCTCAGCCTGGGTACGCGCGGGGCCTCCAGGTGGGGTTGCGCTCGCTGCACATCGTGGCCATGGGGCTCGTCGTGGGAGGGGTGGCCTTTGGCGCCGACTCCGATCGGCTCGCTGTACCACTGGGGCTGACGGTGGTGAGCGGGGTGTTGCTCCTCGCCGCCGCGGTGACGTGGCGGAGCTTGGTGCTGACCGAGGGTGCCGGGTGGGCGCTGTTCGTGAAGCTCGGTCTCCTCGGGCTGGTCAGCGTGCTGCCCTCGGCGCGGGTGGAGCTCTTCCTGGCCGCGACGCTGCTGACCTCGATCGCGTCGCACATGCCCGCGTCGTGGCGGCACAAGGTGTTGCCGTGGCGGCGCCGGGTGACGCCTCCCACGGTAGGGAGCTGAGGCGGCCTCAACTGCCTTCGGTCGGAGGCCTTCGCGTCGTGGGACACGCGCGGCGGGGTGCCGTGCCGCGAGCGCGCCATTTCAAGGGCCTTGGATCAAGCCCGCAGCCAGTTGGTCAGTTGCAGCCCCGGCATGTGCCGAAAGTCGTCGGTGTCGTTGGTGACGAGCGTCGCATCGAGCGCGCGGGCGTGGGCTCCGATGAGCAGATCGTAGGGCTTCGTCGGGCGCCCCATGGCCTTGAGTGCCGCCTTGAACTGCGCGAAGTGACGCGCGGCCTGTTGCGGATACGCATCGACCTGGATCAACGCCGTCAAGTCCTCGAGCGCGGCGCGGTTCTGCTCTCGAAAGCGGCTGTTCTCGACCCCGTATTCGAGCTCAGACAGGGTAATGGATGACATGCGAACGTCGCCTGGGGTACGCCCCGAGATGCGCCGGGCGATGCGTTCGAACCCGGCGGCCCTGTTGGAGAAGTAGATGAGGGTGTTGGTGTCGAGCAGCCAAATCATGGCGCTAGACGGTCCTGGTCGTCGTCCTGGCTGCGACGGAGCTTCCCCTTGAAGCCGGCGACCGCGGCGAGGGCGTCCTCGTAGCTGATCTTCATCGGCCGGAGGATGAGCACCTGCCCGACGCGAGAGATTTCGACCTCGCTGCCCTCGACGCGGTACTCCCGGGGGATTCGGACCGCCTGGCTATTGCCGTGCTTGAAGACCTTGGCCACGCTCATGATACAAGAAGTATATACGTTCGCGAGCGGTGGCTGCAAGGCGCCGTCACTGCGCTAGCCAACCTCTCTCACTTCCACCCCCGCCTTGGCGGCTGAGTAGCCCCCCAGGCCCTCGGCCGCGGCCCGAAACTCGGGCGACCGGAGCGAGTCGAGCAGCGCGCTGAGGTGCGGCGAGCCCAGCTCGGCAGCGGGCACCGCCAGCTCGTACCGTTCCCGCTCGAGGGGAACGAACTCGAGACCGAGCGCGACCGCGGCGGCACGGATGGTCAGCGCGCAGTCGGCGACTCCCGAGGCCACTGCGACGGCCGACGCCATGTGCGTGTGCTCCTCGCGCTCGTAGCCTCGAATCGACGTGGGGTCGATGCCGAGCGCTGTGAGGCGCATGTCGAGCAACACTCTGGTCCCCGCTCCTCGCTGCCGGTTGACGAAGCGAACCTCTGGCCTCGAGAGGTCCCCGAACCCGCGGATGCCGAGGGGGTTGCCCTTGGCGACCGTCAGCCCCTGCTCCCGCTCGCACATGGACACCAGGGCGACCTTCAGGTGCCGGCAGACCCGTCGGACGTAGGGCGTGTTGTATTCACCTGTCTCGGGGTCGATGAGGTGCGTGCCGGTGAAGTGACACTCGCCGCGATCGAGCGCATAGAGGCCTCCGAGGGAGCCGACGTTCGCCGACGCCAGCGATCGCCCCGGGTGCCGCTGCCTGAGCACGTCGCCCAACAGATCCAACGCCATGTCGTGCGAGCCGACGTGCACCAGCGTCCGCTCGGCCTCCGACCGAGGGACCAACAGCTCGATGTCGACCTCTTGCCCCGGCTCGTAGCCCTCGACCAGCGGGGGAATCATCATCAGACCGTTGGCCCGGCTGAGCGAGCTGATGACCCCAGCGCCGCGGGGGAGCGGGGCCACGGCCCACGACTCACCGACCCGACCGACCTGTACTCTCAGCACCTCCTCATGGCCTACCTTCGAGGGGATCTTCCGCGAGATGCGCGCCCGCACTCGTTCCCGCTCCGGCGGTGCCACTCCGAGATGAGCCGCGACCAATGGGCGCAGCAGTCGCTCGGCAGCCACCGCGCACGAGACGGGGTAGCCCGGCAAGCCAAGCACCGCCTTGCCCTCGGGCGTGACCGCGGCACACGTCGGCTTTCCAGGCATCACGTTGATGCCGTGAAACAGGAGCTCACCCACGCTCGAGAGCACGGCCGAGGTGTGATCATCTCGCCCCGCCGAGGAGCCCGCGTTCAGCACCACGATGTCTGCGATGAGGAGCGCGTCGCGCACCGCCGCCTCGATGGTGGCCCGCTGGTCGACCACCCTCGGGAGGCGCACCGGCTCGCCGCCCCACTGACGCACCAGTGCCGCCAGCACGTGGGTGTTGAACTCGACGATCTGCCCTGGCCGGGGCGGTGTGCCCGGGTCCACCAGCTCGTCACCGCTGGCGATCAACGCAACCCTCGGCAACCGTCGCACGGCCACTCGGGTCACCCCGGAGGCGAGCAGGGCTCCGACATCGTAAGGGGTCAGCCACTTGCCCTGGGGAACCACCAACTCGGTCACGACGAGGTCTTCTCCGGTCAGGCGCACGTGCTGCCAGGGAGAGACCGCCGCGATGATTTCGATGGTCTCGGCGTCGGGCTCGTGGATGTCCTCCACCTTGATGACCGCGTCGAAGCCCAGGGGAATCTCGTCGCCGGTGTCGATGACGCGAGCCTGGGTGCCCTTCTTCAGTCGCACGGGGCTGGCCTCGCTCGCTCCTCTGGTCTCGGCGGCGTGCACCGCGAAGCCATCCATCGCGGCCCCGTGATAGCCCGGCGTCGATACCGCGGCGGTGACGGCCCGGGCAGACACCCGGCCCGCCGCGAGCGAGACGTCGAGCTCCTCGGACGGGAGCGGCTCGGTGAGGCGGATTCTCTTGGCGAGCAACTGCCAGGCGACGCCCGGCTCCACCATGTTCAGAAAGACAGGCATACCTCGACCTCCGCACCTTCGGCGATTCCCTCGACGCCCGCGGGTACGACGATGAGCCCGTTCGCCCGCACCAGCGACGAGAGGGCCGCGCTGGTCCCGAGGATCGGCTCGGCCAGCGCTCCAGTGAGCTTCACCCGAATGTAGTCTTCTCGCCCAGCCACCGACGGAACTCGACGGGTGAGCCGCGCCCGCCGCCGCATCGGCCACACCTCACGCCCCACCTCGCCGCCCAGCCGCCACAACAGCGGGAGCACGAAGGCATCGAAGATGACCGTCGCCGAGGTCGGGACGCCCGGCATGCCCAGCAGCGGCTTGGGCCCCAGCCGAGCGAGAATCGTCGGCTTGCCGGGCCGAACGCTGATGCCGTGGAAGAGGATCTCCGCGCCCAATTTGGTCAGCACCGCCGCGGTGAGGTCGCGCGCCCCCGCCGAGGAGCCTCCGGAGAGGACGAGCACATCGGCCCCAGCGAGGAGCGCCGAGCACCGCGCCTCGAGGGCCTCGAAGTCGTCTCCCACGATGCCGCCGAAGGACACCTCACACCCGGCCTGCCTGGCGCGCGCGCCGAGGATGAGGCTGTTGGCATCTCGCACCTGGCCGACCCGTGGCGTCTCGGTGGCAGCCACCACCTCGTTGCCGGTGGAGAGAATGGCGACCCGGGGGCACCGGTGCACCATCAGGGTTCGCACGCCCAGCGCCGCCAAGGCTCCCAGGTCGACGGGCCGCAATCGGTGGCCCGCCTCGACGACGACCTCGTCACGGTGAATATCGTCACCCGCGCGCATCAGGTGCTGGCCCGGCGCGGCGGGGCGGAGGACCTCGAGCTCGTCGCCTTCGCCCTTCTGGGTGTACTCCACCATCACGACCGCGTCGCAGGGCTCGGGCACCACGGCCCCGGTGGAGACCGCCAGCGCCTCGCCTGGGCCAACCCTCGGCCCCGACCAAGCCTCGCCCATGGGCACCGTGCCTCGAACTCGGAGGAACGCGGGGACGGTCTCCGAGGCCCCGAAGGTGTCGCTCGAACGCACGGCATAGCCGTCCATCACCGCTCTGGGCCACGGCGGGAGCTCCTCCGGCGAGCGCACCGGCCGCGACGCCACTCGGCCATCGCAGGCCTCGAGCGGCAGTGGCTCCTCGCTCAGGGCATCGAACGTCGCGAAGAGCGCTCGAGCTTCATCGGGTGACTTGAGCGTCAGGAACTCAGGCATGGGCACCTCGATGGCCAGGGCTCGCTCACGGCAACCTCCTAGCATTGTTGCGGCAGCTGGCGAAGAGGTGGCCCACGGGCGAGGCCCCTTGGGAGGAGGATGAGTACCAGAGGCTCCAGACGGAGTCGGTGCAGGAGCGGCTGGGCTTCCAGGTCGCCTCGGCCTCCTCCAGCCTCGCAGCCGCTCCCTGTCTGCCACGGTCCCGACCCACCTCCGCTCTCCCTGTCCTTGTGACGCGATGCGGGCGGCCGGAAGTCGCTCACCTACGCGGAGGCGCTCGACGTCGCGCTCAGCTCGGGATGGATCGACAGTCAGAAGCGCGCGCTCGACGCCACCGCGGAAAGGCTCGACGACTCCACTCAGCTGCCGGATAACCCGAAGACACATGGCCTCGTCACCCCGTCCGTGGACCGTTCTGCCCCACCGCCCGATCGAGCCCCTCGAGGACAACCTCTGGTGCGTCGAGGCGGATCTGCCCAAGGGCCCGCTCAACCGCCGGATGACCGTGTTCCGCCTCGGCGACGGGCGCCTGGTGTTCCACAACGGAGTGCCGCTCGACGACGCCTCGATGGCGGTGCTGGAGGCCTGGGGAGCTCCGGCCTTCCTCGTGGTGCCGGTGCCCGGCCACCGCCTCGACGTGCACGCCTTCGCCGCGCGCTACCCCGGGCTCAAGGTGCTGTGCCCCAGGGAGATCGCCCACAGCGTCGGCCAGGCGGTGCGGGTCGATGGCGGCCTCGAGCTGTTACCGAAGGACCCGCTGCTCGAGGTGGTGCCCCTCGAAGGCACCAAGACCGGAGAGGCGGTCTTCGTCTCTCGGAGCCAGGACGGGGCCCGCCAGAGCCTCGTCTTCGGCGACGCGGTGATGAACGTGCCCCACCTTCCGGGGGCGCTCGGGTTGGTGCTCCGGCTCGTCGGTAGCTCTGGAGGCGTCAAGGTGACGGGCATCGCGCGCCTGATGCTCGTGAAAGACAAACGCGCCCTGGCCGAGCACCTGAGGCGCCTGGCGTCGGTGCCGGGCGTGACGCGGCTCATTCCCAGCCATGGAGAGAACGCCGTCACCGACGCCGCGGCGAAGCTGAGGGCCTGCGCCGACGCCCTCGGGTAGTATGTGTTGAGGGCATTTGCTGGGCGGGAGGGCTCGGGTCTATTCTGCTCCGGCGTGATGCGAGCAATCACCCGCGGCGTCCTTCTTCTGTGGTGCAGCGCCGCATCGTGGTCATGCGCCATCGCCCCCCGACCACCTGGCGAGTGCGCCTTCGACGGCGATTGCCGAGTGGAGCGCGTATTCACCTGCGCCGAGGTTCTCTCATGCACCACGGTATGCGTGGGCGCGGGCCACCTCGTCGCCCTCGCCGATCGAGCCCCGGCCCTCGTGGAGCCGAGCTGTGGGCCCCAGCCGCCCTGCACCCCAGCTTGCCCTGAGCCTGTGCCACTGCCGGTTGGCTCCGGCGCCGGAGTCCCGAGGTCGCCGGTCGCCTCGTGCGTGCGAGGAGCGTGTCAGCTCGTACCCTGACGAGCGAGCTCTACCGCCTTCGTCACTCACCTATGGACTGATCGGCCCCGACGCGCCAGCGCGACCAGGCCGAGCAGCGCGTACGCCGCTGTGCCATCGACGCCCTGGCAGCCACAACTCCCAATGACTGGCGAATTGTCCGTGCCGCCACCCGTCGCAGAACCCCCGCCCTTTCCCGAGGTTCCTCCTCCGGTCGCCGTTCCTCCACCGGTCCCCGTTCCTCCGCCGG
Source organism: Myxococcales bacterium (assembly GCA_003153055.1). The sequence continues at coordinate 2,589 of PMBV01000052.1, read as the reverse complement.
TCCCCGTTCCTCCGCCGGTTCCCGCTCCTCCACCGGTTCCCGCTCCTCCACCGGTTCCCGCTCCTCCACCGGTTCCTGCTCCTCCACCCGCGCCGCCGGGAGAGCAATCCCGGATACAACTACCCGAAGACGAAGTTGAGCTCACAGCCCAGCATGAGAAGCCCGTTGGGCAGTCTGACACTGCCTGGCAGCGCATCGCGCCCGCGGGAAATCCGCTGGCAGTCGTCGGGTCGAAGCAGCCGAAATCACCTTGCCCCGAACCATCTACGCAGTTCAGGCCGCTCATACACGAGCCGCCGGTGCCCCCTCCCGCGCTGCCTCCGCCACCGCCTGTGCCACCTCCGCCACCGCCTGTGCCACCTCCGCCACCGCCTGTGCCACCTCCGCCGCCGCCCGTGTTCCCTCCACCACCGCCCGCGCCACCACCACTGGGACAGTAGCCGTTGGCCGAGTCCGAAGTGCTGGCACCCTTCACCCACCCAGCCGCCGTGTAGTTGCCGTCGCTCGCCGCCTGTGCTGCCTTTGTCTTGATCCACCCGCCGTTGGTCCCCACGACAGCTTCGTAGACAGTGTCATTGCAGGCATTGGCAGGGCCGCGCGAGACGGTGCCGATGACCCGCCCAATGGAGTCGAGTGCTGGGCCACCGGAGTCACCCTCGCAGGTGCCCTTGGCGGCGGTGGTGCCACCCTCCCATTCGAGCGTGGCGCTCATGTCGCCGTTCCCACAATTGGTCGCGCACATCACCGAGAGCCCCGACACTTCGTAGCGCGTGCCGGCCGCTCTTCCGTTGGGTGACGTGATGCCAAAGCCCACCGCGCGATACGCCTCGTTGCCGCCCACCGCCCCGTCGACCCGAGGGAGGAGCGGGCAGACTCCGCTGAGGCTCGCGCTCAGCTCGAGCAGACTGACGTCGTTGCCACAGATGTCGTTGCCCGGCACCCACACGTTGCGCACTCCGTACCAACTCGTGTTGTCGACGGTCGGGAACCGGCCTTGGCTGAAGTAGGTTGCCGCCGCCGAAGCGCTGGTGGTGATGGCAAAGGAGTCCGTGCTGAACAGTGAGCCGAAGGAGCTCGGGCCGCAACTCACCGAGGGGACGTCGGCCACGCAGTGGTGTGCCGACAGCACGAGGTTGGGCGCGATGAGCGAACCGCTGCAAATCGCGAGACCCTGTGTCGTCTTGAACATGATCGCCACGACATTCGAGTCATGATTGTCCTGGGTGCCGCCTTGAATGGCGTCCCTGACGACCGCGGGCCGCACGGCCAGCGTTCCTTCGCCGTGCAACAGCGGATCCGTACACGCGGTGCCCGTGAGCACGATGGAGAGCACGATGCCTGGCCCGACACCCACTGAACGATGCATGACGCTCCCCGTTGGAAACTGCCGGTCGCCGCAAGAAACCGGCGTTCACCCTAGCACGTCGACGCCGAGCACCATGGCGCGCCGCGTGGAGAGTCGCTCAGGTCTTCGGGTAGCCGGCGATCTTCCCCGCCGCCAGGTCGGTGCCGAACTTCTGGAGGAACTCGATCTGGCTGGGGAGCGCCAGCCCGAACTTCTTTGCCTCGGCGATGGCCTGGTCCGGGGGCCAGCCCTGCACGGCCATCCGGTAGGCCGCCGTCGCCACCCCGGTGCGTCCCTTGCCCGCTTCGCAGTGCACGTAGGTCGGCTGGTTGGTCGGGTTGGTGGCGAAGTCGAGGAACTGCTTCATCTGCGCCTCGGTGGGCGCCGAGTTGTCGAGGATCTTCACGTTGAGCGTGTTGAGGCCGGCCTTCGGCGCCAGCTGCGCGTCCTTGGTGCCCTCGAGCGTCAGATCCACGATGCCCTCGAAGCCCTGTGCCTTGAGGTTGGCGTAGCCCTGCTCGGTGTCGATGCGCGAGCCGCGGGTCAGCGTGTCGCTCACCTTCGACTGGTAGTTGGTCACGGGGTAGCGCAGGCCGGCAAGCTCGGCGAGCCCGACCGTCTCGGCGCCGAGGTCGGAGAACATGTCCTTCAGGTCGCCCATCACCTTCCCGGCGGAGTTCGCGCTCCAGCCCTTCTTTGCGTCGGTCTCGAGCTGCTTCACTTCGGACTTCGCGTCGCTGCCGAATTTCTTCACGCCCGTCTCGAAGGCGTCGACTTTCGGGCTGTTGAACGGGATTTTCATGGGGGTTGAGACTAGGCAGCCGCGCTCGGATCGAAAAGTGGGTTGTTCTCGACTGTGAACTCGAGTGCGCACAGGCGAGACCGCTCGCCAGAGTAGACAGTGTTTTGCGAGTTGGCTCGTGTGAGGCGAACTGCCCGAGCGGATGATCTTCGAGCCGGGTTGACCCGGTTTCTCGGGCGCGATCTCTTTACGCCTCGAGATCGAGGGCGAACAAACAGCCCTTTCCGAGCCGGGCGCGGTCCCGCCGTTGGCGCCGGTTCCCACACCGCAGGCTCCGGTGGTTCCTTCGTGGCCGAGCCCACGACGACAGCTTCCCGTCTACCAGGACGTGACGCGCAGGCCATCTACGTGCGCGAAGTCCACGTCGGCGAGGTCCGACTCCCTGGCCAACGAGTCGAGCAGTGCCTCGAGCTTCGGCCGGTGGCGCGAACGCAGGAGGCCG
>PMBV01000288.1 GCA_003153055.1 Myxococcales bacterium | reverse complement strand
CGAAAGAGCCGTCCCTACCGCCACGGTGGCCGTCCGCCCGGACATAAGTCGTGTCCACTGCGGATGAGAGGTGCCTCAGGGCCCATCGGGCCTCAGCCCCAGCTCCACCCAGTCCCACCCCATGGGCCTCATCGCCCCATCGCCCCTTGAGCGCCCACGTCGGCCGTCACCTTCTTCCCGTTTGGCACCAGTACCAACTCATCGTCGAGCAGCCGCACCATGTCATCGAGCCGACCCCTGTACTTCGCGTACTCTCCCACTCCGAGCCGCTCGCACGTCGTCTGGTACTTCTGCGTCGTCCGCACCACGCGCCCCTCGAGCTTCACCCGACGAGACAGCGACAGGCAGGGCAAGGAAACCTCCTGAGACATGGGGAGCTTCTGCGCCTCCCACCCCTCAGGGAGTCTCAGCACCAATTCCATCTGCGAGAGCTGCGGCGCCCCCAGCACCAGCGGGTACTTGCGCGTCGCCAGCTGAAACGTCGACCGCGGGTTGGCATCGCTCGGCAGCTTGAGGCGCAGGCTCTCTCCCTCGAGGCGCGCGAAGGTGCCGGTGGACACCTCCATCCGTATGGAAGCCGGGCCTCGCAGGCTCTCGACCTCGACGGGCCTGGGGTCGCTGGCGGTGGCGTTGGGAAGAAAATTCGAAGCGATTCGCTGGCTGGCCTGCTTGAAGACCTCGGCGTTGTGCACCGTGCGCCTCAGCGCCGAGCCCCCCCGCCCCACCGACTCGAGCATCAGCGTTCCCCGGGCGCCGCCCTTCTCATCGAGCCTTAAGTCCATGGTCAGGCGATCGCGGTTGGCTTCGGGCTTCTGAAAGGGAATCTCACGCCACGTGTGCGTACCCGTGCGGGGGTCGAAGACGAGCGACTGCGTCCCCACGTCGTCGGACCGCAGCGAGTCGACGTCGAGCAGCTCGGCCGTGGGGTCGAAGAACCTGGCTTTGACGCCCGGTTGCTCCGGCACGTACACGATGGCGTGGTTGAACTGCTGCATCGGCACGTCTGTCTGCACTGGCCCTGAGTCTCGGGTGCGCACCAAGGCGAAGTGCGCGTCGAGCCCCAGCTTTCGCGCCAAGACAATGAAGAGCACCGCCTTGTCCTTGCAATCGCCGTAGCGCCGCTCCAGCGTCACCGGGGCCGGGTGGGGCTTCACGCCAGCGATGAACGTCTCGTAGTCCTGCTGGTAGCGGATCTCCTCCATCACGAAGGTATGAATCCGGTACAGCTTCTCCTCGGCGTTGGGGGCCCCGGCGTCGAGCGTCTGCACGACGCCCTCGAGCTCGGGGCTGTCTCGAAACGCGCCCTCCAGCAGCGCCTGCTCCCACGACAGCCAGGTCTTCCAGTCGGGCACCGTCGACACCCGAATGTTCAAAGCCAGCTCTCCGATGGTTGGCATGGCCGGCTCGGCGGTGACCGGCAGCGTCTGCTTGGCCTGCCACACCACCCTGAGCTGCTCGCCCCGGCGCTCTTCGGTGCGCGAGAGCTCTCCCACCCGCGACTCGTGGAGGCTCGAGCCCAACGGCATCCACAAGATGAAGGTGGAGTCTTCTCGCTGCTCCCCCACGCCCTGGAAGCTCCAGCTCTCGGTGAAGTAGCGGGCCAGGTAGCCCTTGGGCGGCGCGTCGAGCCGGTACTGGAGCACCAGCGTCGAGCCGGGCTGCATTCCGCGGAAGAGGATCTGCCGGTTGCGCTCGCTCGAGGCCTCGCTGCGCTGGCCCCGCTCGTCGACGGCGTAGGCGTGCAGCACCCGCAGCCGGCCACCTCCCACCGACTGGCGAATGATGCGGTCTCTGCCCTGCGCGTTCCAGGCGTGCACCACCAGGGTGACGACGTTCGATGTGCTGCCATCGCTGTTGAGGAGCGTCACCTCGTGATCGAGCAGCCAGGCTACGTCGGCTCCCGGCACGTGGGTGAGACCCTCGCGGCTCTTCACCAGCTTGGCGAGGGCGACCTCATCGGGGATGTCCGCCATCCACGGGCCGCGAGCCTCCGGGGCGAGGTAGTCGACCCGGTTGGCGAGGGACTCGTTCTCGGGGTTGAGCTCGAGGGCCCGCTTCCATTCCTTCACCGCGGTCGCCGTGTCTCCAGCCTCGTACGACAGGGCCCCTCGCTTCTCGGAGGCCGTCGACGACTCGGGCGAGAGCCGCTCGGCCTCCCTCAGCGCGGCCCGGGAGCTCGGCACGTCTTTGAGCCGCTTCTCGACCTCGGCGAGCTGGAGCCAGGCCGAGAAATCCACCGGCCAGGAGTTGATGCGGTGCGTGAGCAGCCGCTCGGCCGCCGAGAGGTCTGCCGCTTCGAGCCGCAGGTCCGCCAGGCGGCGCAGGGCCTCGGGGTGGTACGGCAGCTCGTCGAGCAGCGCCTCATACTCGGCGATGGCCTGCTGGCGGCGGCCCGTGCGGAGGAAGAGCCGGGCCAGCTCGAGGCGATCCTCCGGGGAGGGGCCGAAGCGCGCCCGCCGCCCTTGAATGGCCAAGAGCTCGTCCTCCGACCAGCCCTCGGAGCGCCAGGTCTCGGCGAGCTGATCCCACCCGTCGCGAATGTCGGGGTGCTCCTTGGTCATCGCCAGGAGCTTGTCGCGGGCCCGCTGACGAAGGCCCTGCTGCAGGTGGAAGCGCGTCTGGCGCAGGCGCACGAAGGGCAACGCTTCACCGACCTCGGCGTCGAGGGCCTGGAGGAGGTCGGCGGTGCGGCCCCGCTCCTGGTTGTACCAGAGGGCATCGACCAGCCAGGTTCGCGCGACGATGCTCTTGGGCGCGGCGCGAACGTAGACGTCGGCGGACTTGACGGTGAAGGTGCCTCCAGACGCGAGGTGCGCCCAGCTCACCAGGAGCGCCAAGCGCCGGGCCCGCGTCGAGTCGCCGTCGAGGGGAGCCACCTTCTGCGCGAGCGCCTCACCGAGGTTCGTCACCGGGGTCGGTGCGCCCGGGCCCCAGGGGGTGAAGCGAGCGAGGAAGTACCACGCGCCGTCTCGGTGGGCCGACTTCACCAGCAGCCGGTGGGCGCCCTTCTTGAGCGCGACCGGCAGCACCAGGTGATCCAGCGCTCCACGGTCGATCTCCGCGGCCGAGAAGACGAGCTGCCCATCGAGCCACACCTTGAGTGGGTCCGAGGTGGTGAGGCGGAGCGCGTAGGTGCCGTCGGCCGGCGCGTCGACCGTGCCCTGGGCGAACGCCGCGGTCCAGCGGGTGGGGCTCATGAGCTGGGAGAGATCGTACCGACCCCGTGGGTCTGTCGGCGCTCCACGGCGCCAGGTGAGCTGCCCGGTGCGGCCCTCGTAGGTCTCGGTGAGGTCCGGGCGCGTCTCCGGCGCGAGCTCGAGGTCGAAGCCCTTGCCCTGGTCGTTGTCCCACGTGCCCACCCAGGCCAGAGGAACTCGGCCCTCGATGGCCCTCACCACCCGGTCGCGCTCGGTGAAGTCGCCCTGCATCGTCAGCAGCAGCGCCAGGTGAAAGGCGGCGGCGGCCCGCACCTCGGCCGAAGGGTGCCGGTCGACCAGCGACTCGAGCAGGGCCACGACCGTGCCGCGCTGTTCCTGGGTGAGGTCGAAGGAGGAGAGCTGGTGGAGGTGGAGCAGCGGCTGGTCGTCGGCGAGGTCCTCGAGCGCGGCCGAGAGGTGCACGAGCTGCTGGCTCTCGTTCCCGTTGAGCAGGGCGAGGGTGGCGGCGAGCTCGTGGGCCAGCGCCGAATCGGGGCTCGCGCGGGCCGCGTCGTCAACCGCCTGGTTGAGCTGTGCCACCGACTCGGCGAGGTAGAAGCGCTCGGCGGCAGCGCGAAGAGCGGCGTCGTCGGCGACCGGCACCTGCCTGAGCGGCGACGAGAGGGTCAGGCACCCCGTCGTGAAGACCAGCGCCACCGGCGCCACGAATCGAATCATGCCTACTACTTACCTGGGGTTGAGATGGGGAAGTAGCGCCGTCGTCAGCGTGACTCCACTGGGCACTGGGCAATCGGCGCCCGCGTCATTACTGGGCCCCTCGCACCACTCAAGGAGGCGCACATGGCCAGGGTCAGCCCCATTCCGCAGGGCCTTCACTCCATCACTCCGCAGCTCACCGTCGAGGGAGCCGCCGACGCCATCGAGTTCTACAAGAAGGCCCTGGGCGCCGAAGAAAGAAGCCGGGCCTTGGACCCGAGCGGCAAGAAGATCTGGCACTCGGAGCTGCGAATCGGCGACTCGAGCTTCTTCGTCAACGACACGTTCCCCGACATGGGCGGCACGGCCCACCCCACCGAGCTGTGGATTTACAGCGAGAAGGCCGACGAGCTCTTCAAGCGGGCCACCGATGCCGGCATGAAGGCGGCCATGCCCATGAGCGATCAATTCTGGGGCGACCGCACCGGCACGCTTCGAGATCGCTGGGGAAACAGTTGGACCGTCGGCAAGCGCGTCAAGGACATGACCCAAGACGAGATGAAGAAGGCCGGGGAAGAGTTCGTGAAGAACATGAAGCGCTGAGGGGGCTCACGACTCTCGCGGTCGCCGAGCGCTCGGGCCTTCGACCTCGAGGCAGTGGAGGGTCTGCCCGAGGAAGCGCGCGTAACGCTCGGCCTCCGCTTGCAGGTGCTGGCGCGAGACCTGCTCGAGGCGTCCAAAGGGCCGCACTGCGATGGACACGCCGCGCTTGGCGAGCGTTCGCTTCCAGGTTCCAGCGACTCGCCCGTCGATGACCACCGTCGGGCATAACAGGCCATTGGCGCCGGGGTGCACCCGGTCTCGATGGGCTTCGTCGAGGACGGCGCCGCGGTCTTCATAGCCGAGGAGGAATTCGTCAAAGCCAGGCAGGAGCTGCACGCCCGCGGCAGCTCGACGCTTCGGCGCGCGGCCCGACCAGTAGGCCGTCGTGCCGACCTCGGACTCGTGGAGCTCGGCCTCGGCTAGCTCCAGCGCCTCCCGGGCTTCGGCGACGGTGAGGCCGGTCCACCAGGTGAAGTCGGCCAGGGTGGCGGGGCCGTGACCAGTGAAGTACCGCCGGGCCAGCTCGCCGAGGGCGTGCTCGCGAGTGCGCTTCTTCGACCGGGGGACCCACTCGTCGAGGAGCACGAAGGTGTGCTGCTTGCCCTCGCGCGGCCCGAAGCAGAGGAGCTGATCGAGCGCCAGCCGCTGGAGCACGTGAATGCCTCGCTGCCCCTGGGTCGAGACGCCACCCGCCTCGAGCACCTGGTAGGCCTCGGGGCGGCTGAGCCGGTTCCCCCCTGCCAGGGCGCGCGTTAGACACCGGCGGCTCTTGGTGAACGCCGCGTCGTCGAGCTCGAGCTCCCGGTAGCGGCGGGCGACCCGGGACAAGACCCTCGGCGCCAGAAGCGAGAGGAGCCAACGCAGGTCCTCGGCCGCCACGAAGTGCAACGTGCCCCGCATCGGCCAGGAGCGAACCACCCGCCGCTCGCTCAACGCCCGCTCGATGGCGGTTTCCCTGGCTTCGCCGAGACGGAGGCCCACGGACCACAGCGCGCCGAGGTAGTCCTGCGCCTGCACCGCTCCCAGCCAGGCGACGAGCTCGGCCGGGTCTTCGAAGTCGGTGCTGGAGAGCTGCTGGGCCGCGAGACGATTGGCGGCCACCTCCGAGGCATTCATGGGCCGAGGATACCGGAGTCGAGCCGCCCTCAGGCCTTGCCCAGCACCATCGCCAGCAATGCCATGCGCACGTAGAGGCCGCACTCCATCTCTCGGAAGTAGGCGGCCCTCGGGTCTTGGTCGACGTCGGGGTGAATCTCGCCCACTCGCGGCAGGGGGTGCATCAGGGCCATCTTCGGCTTGGCCCGCTTCATCGTCTCGGGGGTGATGACGAAGGCGTTCTTCACCGACTCGTACACCCCGAGGTCCTCGAAGCGCTCCTTCTGCACCCGGGTGACGTACAGCACATCTGACTTGGCCAGCACCGGTTCGAGCGACGACAACTCGGTGAAGCGCACGCCCTTGCCCAAGAGCTCCTCAACCAGGGGCCGCGGCATCTTGAGCAGGTCCGGCGAGACGAAGTTGAGCTGCACGTCGAACAGCGAGAGCAGCCGTGACAGCGAGTGCACCGTGCGGCCGTACTTCAGGTCGCCCAGCATGGTCACGGTGAGGCCGTCGATGTTCCCCAGCTCGCCGCGAATGGTGAAGAGGTCGAGCAGCGCCTGGGTCGGGTGCTCTCCGACGCCGTCGCCCGCGTTGATGATGGGCTTGCGCGCCGCCGCCGCCGCCACCGCCGCCGCGCCCTGCTCGTGGTGCCGCAGCACGATGACGTCGGCGTAGCACTCGAGGGTTCGCACCGTGTCGGGCAGGGACTCGCCCTTGGACACCGAGGAGTAGCGCACCTCGCTGATGGGAATGACGCTGCCCCCCAGCCGCTGCATCGCCGCCATGAAGCTCGACTGGGTGCGGGTCGAGGGCTCGTAGAAGAGGTTGGCGAGGATTTTCCCCTTGAGCAGGTCGAAGGTGCCCACGTGCGCCACCATGGTGCGCATCGCCTCGGCGACTCCGAAGACGTACTCCAGGTCTTCTCGGGCGAACTGCGACACCGAGAGAATGTCTTTTCCGTAGAAGCGGCCGGTGCGTTGATCGCCCAGGGGCAGGTGCGTCGTGCTCAAGGAGAGCTCCCTTCGCTGGCCGGGTGTGTCGCGAAGTCGCCCGCTTGGCAAGCGCTTCCTCGAGGCTCAGGCGCTCCGAAGCGATTGACCCCCCCGTGCCGAGCCCCTACAAAGCCGTGTCCTTTCGAAGGAGCCGTCTCATGCGGAGCCCCCTCTTCCTGGCGCTTTCAGTCCTCGTGATGTGCGGGTGCGAGAAGAAGAACGACGTCCCCAAGCCCGGCGAGCAGAAGCAGGCCTCCACCGAGGTGAAGCCGGCCGACGACGTCATCTTGCTCGGCGAGGTGGGCTCGCTCACCGGCAGCGAAGCCGCCTTCGGCATCTCCACCCGCAACGGCGTCGAGCTGGCGCTGGAAGAGGCCAACGGCTCCGGCGGCGTCGGCGGGAAGAAGGTGGCGGTGCGGGTGTACGACGACCAGTCCAAGCCCGAGGAAGCCGCCTCGGCCACCAAGCGCCTCATCACCCAGGACCACGTGGTGGCGGTGCTGGGCGAGGTGGCGTCGTCCAACTCCCTGGCCATGGCCCCCATCGCCCAGGAGGCCAAGGTGCCGATGGTGTCGCCCTCGTCGACCAACCCCAAGGTGACGCAGGTGGGCGACTACATCTTCCGGGTCTGCTTCATCGACCCCTTCCAGGGCTTCGTGATGGCCAAGTACGCCCGCGAAGACCTCAAGTTCACCCGGGTCGCCATTCTCACCGACAAGAAGAGCGCGTACTCCGAGGGGCTGACCGAAGTCTTCCAGCGGAAGTTCACCGAGATGGGCGGAAAAATCTCCGGCGTCGAGGCCTACGCCAAGGGCGACACCGACTTCCGCGCCCAGCTCACCAACATCAAGAAGCTCAAGGTCGAGGGCCTGTACATGCCCGGCTACTACGAAGACGTGGGCAAGGTGGCCGAGCAGGGCCGCGAGCTGGGCCTCAAGGTGGTGATGATGGGCGGCGACGGGTGGGACTCGGCCAAGCTCTTCGAGCTCGGCGGCACGGCGGTGGAGGGCAGCTTCGTGTCCAACCACTACTCGGCGGAGGACCCGTCACCCCGCGTCCAGGACTTCATCAAGAAGTACCGCGAGAAGTACGGCTCGGTGCCCGACTCCCTGGCGGCTCTGGGCTATGACTCGGCGCGGGTCGTCATCGAGGCCATGCGCCGCTCGGGCGCCACGTCGGGTGTCGGCCTCCGTGACGCCATCGCCAAGACGAAGGGCTTCCCCGGCGTGGCTGGCACCATCACCTTGGACGACAACCGCAACCCGGTGAAGCCGGCCGTGGTGCTCAAGGTCGACGGCGGCAAGTTCCGCTACGTGACGACCATCTCGCCCTAACGCGCCATGGGTTACGAGCTCGTCCAGCACCTCATCAACGGGCTCGCCGCCGGTACCATCTATGCCCTGGTCGCCCTGGGCTACACGATGGTCTACGGCGTCCTCAAGCTCATCAACTTCGCCCACGGTGACGTGATGATGGTGGGCGTGTACATCGGCTACGCGGCCGCGTCTCTCATCGCCCCCGAGAGCCTCGGCTCGGCCTCCGGCGCGGTGCTGGTGTTCGCCGTGGCCATGGGAGCCTGCGCCGCCTTCGGCTTCCTCATCGAGCGCTTCGCCTACCGGCCGCTGCGGGACAAGCCACGGTTGACCGCCCTCATCACCGCCATCGGCATCAGCTTCGCGCTGTCCTACGGCTTTCAGTTCGACTGGTCCGTCACGGTGGCCGGGCACCACGTGACGCTGCTCCCCGGGGCCGCCGCTCGCCGCTTTCCCCAAATCATCAAGCCCGCAGAGTGGCTGACGCTGGGCGGAGACGACGGCGTCATCATCTGGAACTACCAGCTCATCTCCTTCGGGGTCGCCCTGTCGCTCATGGCGGCGCTGCAGTTCCTGGTGCTGAAGACGCGCTTCGGCAAGGCCATGCGGGCCGTGTCGCACGACCACCGGGTGGCGGCGCTGCTCGGCATCCGCGTCGACTCCATCATCGCCATCACCTTCATGCTGGGGAGCGCGCTGGCCGCGGGCGCAGGCATTCTCTATGCCATCAAGGACAAGTCCATTCAGCCGCTGATGGGCGCGATGATTGGGCTCAAGGCCTTCGTGGCGGCGGTCATCGGGGGCATCGGAAACCTGCCCGGCGCGGTGGTGGGCTCGCTGTTGCTCGGCCTGTGCGAGGAGGCAGTGGTGGGCTACGGCCCGGCCGTGCTGCTGCCACTCCTCTCGCTCTTCGTGGTGGTGCTGGTGAAGAGCCGAGGCGAGGGAGGGACCCAGCGGCCGGGCATGCTGGCGCTGCGGGTGGGCATCGTACCCCTGGCGGTGGTGGTGGCCGTGAGCGCGCGTGACGTCAACGGCTCCACTTGGCGAGACGCGGTGGCCTTTGGCTCGCTCATCATGGTGCTCCTGGCACGGCCCGAGGGCCTCTTCGGGCGAGCCCAGGCAGAAAAAGTATAGGTTTGGTAGGCTTTGGAGCGAAGGCCGCACCGGCCCACGTATGCCCGCGCGAACGGAACCACTGGGGAGTGCGCCGCCTCTGGCTGGCACGCCCGAGGAGGGCACGCTCATCGTCTTGGCCGATGGTCGCGTCGGGCTGTGCAGCGTCGCGGCGGAGCGCATTCTCGGGGTCACCTTCGACCGGTTGCTCGTGCCCGGCGCCTGTCAGGTGGTGGGCGAAGACGGTCAGCCGCTGCCCGGCCAGTCGGCGTTCGCGTCTGGCTCGAGGGAGGCCATCCTCTGCATCGAGCGGGCGGATCGCGCCGACGGCTCCCCCCTGTGGCTCAAGACGCGAGCTCGCCCGCTGGGCCCCACGGGCCGGCAGCCGCTGGCACAGGTCGTCACTTTTCACGAGGTGCGCCGAGACCCGACGGGCACCTTTCGCCCCGTGACCCGGAGCGCCGAGCTCGCCCAGGAGCTCGTCTGGGAGCTGGAGGTCGGCCAGGGGCGACTGTCGTTCGAGCCGCCAGTGAGCCAGGTGGGCCTCATCGAGCCAGCCGGAGTCGGTGGTGTGTGGTTCGTCGTCGCCCCGGAGGACCGCGAGGCCCTGTCCCGTGCGTGGAAGGCGCACGCCGAGGGACAGACGGCCCAGGCCGAGGTGGAGTGCCGGGCGCGCACCACCGAAGGCGGTTGGCGATGGGTGCTGCTCCGTGCCCGCGTCATCCTGCGGGAGCCCGATGGCGCCCTGGCCTGGGTGGTGGGCACCGTCAGTGACATCTCTCAGAAGAAGGCCCTCGAGGCCCAGCTCTCGGCGACGGAGCGGCTGGCGAGCATCGGTACGCTGGCGGCTGGCGTGGCGCACGAAATCAACAACCCCCTGGCGTGGATCTCCGCCAACCTGGGCTTCGTGCTGGAGCACATCGGCGAAGGTGAGGTCGAGATCGACGAGCTTCGGCGGGCATTGAGGGAGGCGCTCGACGGCGTTTCGCGGGTGGCCGACATCGTCCGGCGGCTGCGCGTCTTCGGCCGCCCCGGTACGCCAGCGGGCGCGGCTCGAAGCCGGGTGGGGGTGGCGGAGGAGCTCGCTGTGGCCCTGGCGCTGAGTCGCCATGACATCTCCCACCGGGCGCGGTTGGTGGTCGACCTCCCGCCGCGGTTGCCCGACGTGATGATGGTGCCCCACGACCTCGCTCAGGTCGCGGTCAACCTGCTCCGCAACGCCTCCCAGTCCATTCCCGAGGGGAAGGCTCACGCCAACGAGGTGCGGGTGACGGCCCGGGCCGTGGGCGAGGAGCTGGTGCTGGAAATCAAAGACACCGGGGTGGGCATACCCCCCAGTGTCCGGCCTCGCATCTTCGACCCCTTCTTCACCACCCGGCCTCAGGGAGAAGGGACGGGTTTGGGCCTCTCGGTCTGCCACGGCATCGTCTCGGCGGCGAAGGGGCGCATCGAGGTCGAGAGCGCCCCCGGGCAGGGCTCCACGTTCCGCGTCGTGCTCCCAACGGTGATGGTGGAGCGCCCGGCCCTCGGGCCTCCCGCGCCCAGGGGGGCGAGGCGGCGGGTGCTGGTGGTGGACGATGAGCCGATGATGGGTCGAGCGGTCGCCCGCTTGCTCGGTGATGCCCATGAGGTCAGCGCGGTCACCAGCGCCGCCCAGGCCCTGGCCCTCCTCGAGGGCGGAGAGCGGTACCACCTCGTCTTGTGCGACTTGATGATGCCCGACACCACCGGCATGGACTTCGCCCGGCTGCTTGCGGCCGCGTCGCCCCAGATGGCCGCGAGGCTCGTCTTCATGACGGGGGGCGCCTTCACGCCCGCGGCCGAGCAGTTCCTCGAGAGCCGGCCCCTGCCCGCGATGCTCAAGCCCCTCGACGCCAAGGCGCTGTTGGAGCGCATCGGGTCCATGCCCGAGCTCGATTGACCACGCCCTCCGGGAAGGTCAGGGACAACGGAGGTGACCGTTGGGGCTGGTCAGCAGGCTCATTCCGAGGTGAGCTAGGGCCTCATGGCGCCCGCGACCGACTGGAAGGAAGTGGTTGCACCGGATGAGGCAGCGAAGTTCGAGGGGCTGGCGGCCCAGTTGGGGGCCATGCAGAAGCATCGAGGCGAGACGACCGGGGTCATGCGACGGGCGCTCCACGCCAAGCCAAACCTGGCGGCCTTGGCGCAGTTCGAGGTGCTGCCCGACATTCCCGACTACGCCCGCGTGGGGCTCTTCGCCGAGCCGCGCACCTACCAGGCGGTGGCCCGGTTCTCCAACGGCAGCAGCGAGGTACGAAAAGATTCGGTGCCCGACGTCAGGGGCATCGGCCTCAAGGTGCTCGGAGTGCAGGGGAAGAAGCTCATCCCCGGAATGGAAGACTGCCTCACCCAAGACTTCCTCGGCATCCTCGCCTCCACGGTGCCCTTTCGGACCCCCGAGGAATTCGTCTGGGTGGCATCGCACGCGGCCAACCCGGCGCTCCTGGTGGCCAAGGCCGTGCTGCACTTCGGGCCTGGGCGGGCCTTCGAGCTCTTGGGCAAGCTCCAGCGGGGCCTGAGTCGGCCCGTGTCGTCGCTGGCGGGGAGCCACTACTTCAGCGCCCTGCCGATGCGCTACGGGGCTCACGCGGCGAAGTTCACCCTGGCGCCGGTCGACGTGTCGCCGGTGTCGACTCCAGCGCCCGACTTGCTCGGCGAGGCCCTGGCCCGGCAGCTCGAGGCGGGGCCGCTCAAGTGGGACTTCAAGGTGCAGTTCTACATCGACGAGCACGAGACCCCCATCGAAGACCCCACGACCGATTGGCCCTCGCCCTGGCAGCGGGTGGCGCGGCTGACGATTCCCCGGCAGTCGGTGAGCTCGGAGCGGGGTCAGCGGCTCGCGGTCTGGGCAGAAGGGCTGTCGTTCGACCCCTGGCACGCGCTGGAGGACTTTCGGCCCCTGGGGGCATTGATGCGGGCACGCGGGCCGGCGTACCGGGTGAGCGTGCAGGCACGGAAGGCGGCCCCGGAGCCCGCCGAGGTGCCCGCCGAGCTCATCGAGTGAGCCCCATGACACGGCCCGGCCCGTCGTGTAGGAGACGCGGGCGTTGAGGTCCTTCGTCCCGGTGGCCGTGGCCATGTTGGTGCTCGCCTTGCTCCAGGTGGCCCTGGGCGGGGCGACGTACTTCGTGTACCTCTCGCTGCTCGTCGGGGTGAACGTCATTCTCGCGGTGAGCCTCAACATCGTGAATGGGCTGACGGGGCAGTTCTCCATCGGGCACGCGGGCTTCATGGCGGTGGGGGCGTACCTCTCGGCGGCCCTGTCGCTGGTGACGGCGCCATACCGGGCGGGCTTCTTGCCCGAGGCCGTCTCAGACCAGCTCTTCTTCGTCATCTCGCTCGTGGCCGGGGGCGTGGGCGCGGCGGCGTGTGGCTTCTTGGTCGGCCTGCCGTCGCTGAGGCTCAAGGGTGACTACCTGGCCATCGTGACGCTGGGCTTCGGGGAAATCATCCTCGTCATCGTGCGCAACTCCACGGCCCTGGGAGGCGCGCTCGGTCTGTCAGGCACGCCCCAACGAACCAGCTTCTTCATGGTGTGGTTCTGGGTCTTCCTGGTGGTGCTGCTGGCCAAGCGGTTGCTCGCCTCGCCCCACGGCCGGAGCCTCATCGCCATTCGCGAAGACGAGGTCGCCGCCGAGGCCATGGGGGTGGACACCACGGCGTACAAGGTGCGGGCCTTCGTGGTGTCGAGCTTCTTCGCCGGAGTCGCGGGGGCGTTGTTCGCCCACTTTCAGTCCATCATCACGCCGGGTGACAGCTTCAGCTTCGTGAAGTCGATGGAGCTGGTGGTGATGGTGGTGGCGGGCGGCCTCGGGTCGACCACCGGCTCGCTGGTGGCGGCGGTGCTGCTCACGCTCCTGCCCGAGGGCATGCGGGCTCTGTTCATCTCGCTGGGAGGCGAGAACGCCGAGCTCGCCCAGTCCATCGACCAGCTCCGCAAGCCCATCTTCGGGCTGTTGCTGGTGGTGATGATGTTGACCCGGCCTCAGGGCTTGTTCGGCACCTTCGAGGCGTGGGACCGGCGGGTGAAGCGGAAAGGGGCGCCAGCGTGAGCGAGGCGTTGCTCGCAGCGAAAGACGTGTCCATCCGCTTCGGGGGCCTCAAGGCGCTCACCCAGTTCTCCCTCGAGATTCACCAGGGAGACCTGCAGGGCCTCATCGGCCCCAACGGCGCGGGGAAGACGACGGCCTTCAACGTGCTGACCGGCGTGTACCTGCCCAGCGACGGCGAGGTGCGGGTCTGCAGCGAGCGCGTCAATGGGCTGAGGCCATTTCAAATCAACCGCATGGGCCTGGCGCGGACCTTTCAGAACATTCGACTGTTCAGACAGATGACCGTGCTCGACAACGTGCGCATGGCTATTCTGCCCACCCGAAAGGCGCTGGTCGACGCGGCTCATGTGGGGCGCCTGAGGCGGGGCGGCTTCGCTCAGCGCGCCGTGGGCGTGACGCTCGATGCGATGGACAACTACCGCGAGTGGTGGCGCTCGTGGCTGAGGACGCCCGGCTTCGTCGAGGAAGAGGCGGCGCTCACCGCCGAGGCTGATCGACTCCTCGAGGTGATGGGCCTGGGCCACCGGCGCGACGAGCTGGCGTCGAGCCTGCCGTACGGGGAGCAGCGGCGGTTGGAAATCGCCCGAGCATTGGGCACCCGGCCGAGGGTGTTGTTGCTCGACGAGCCCGCTGCGGGGATGAACACCCGCGAGAAGGCCGACCTGATGGTGCTCATTCGCGAGCTGAAGGACCGATTCTCGCTGGGCATCTTGCTCATCGAGCACGACATGAAGCTGGTGATGGGCATCTGCGAGAAGCTGACGGTGCTGGACCACGGCGAGACCATCTCGGTGGGTGAGCCCGCGGTGGTGCGGGCCGACCCGAAGGTGGTGGAGGCGTACCTGGGGGAGGCTCCGGCTCATGGTTGAGGTGACGCGGTTGTCGGAACGAGCACCCCGTGAGGTGTTGCTCGAGGTGGAGCAACTCGAGGTGGCCTACGGGGCCATCAAGGCGCTCAGGGGCGTCTCGCTCACGGTGGGGAAGGGCGAGGTGGTGGCCCTCATCGGCGCCAACGGGGCCGGCAAGACGAGCACGCTGAGAGCGATTTCGGGCATGGTGGCTCCAGCGAAGGGGCGGGTGCGGCTGAAGGGCGAAGATGTCACCGGCCTCAAGGCGCACCTGATGGTGCCCCGGGGGTTGGCGCACGCGCCCGAGGGCCGTGGCATCTTCCCCAACCTGACGTTGCAAGAGAACCTCGACCTCGGAGCGTACCTCCGGCGCGATGCCCAGGGTATTCACGAGGACTTGAAGAAGTGCTTCGGGTTCTTCCCCCGGCTGCTGGAGCGGAAGGACCAGCTCGCCGGCACCCTGTCGGGCGGAGAGCAGCAGATGCTGGCCATCTCGCGGGCGCTGATGTCGAGGCCGCAGCTGTTGTTGCTCGATGAGCCGTCGCTGGGCCTGGCGCCGCAGGTGGTGCAGACCATCTTCCGCATCTTGCGCGAGGTCAACGCCCAGGGAACGTCGATTCTGCTGGTCGAGCAGAACGCCCACCTGGCGTTGGAGCTGGCGCACTGGGGCTATGTGCTCGAGACGGGCGACATCGTGATGGAGGGCACCGGGAAGGCGCTGCTGGCGAGCGAGGAGATTCGCAAGGCGTACCTGGGGGAATGAGCAGGCCATGGGTGGCGTGACCCGAACCACGGGGCACTGCGCTCCATCTGAGCACCGCGCCAGGAAGCCAGGCGGCGCTCGAGGCTCAGGCATTGATGCATCAGCAGCTTTCTTCCCCCGCTCCCCGGCCAAGTCCGCAGTTCCACAAGTTCGTTCCGCTCGAGCCCTTCGAGCCGCCCGTCATGGCCAACCTGAAATCGGGGAGCCCCAGCACGACCGCGGCGCAGGTGCACCACGCCGACAGACCGCGAACCCACCCGGAGTGGCTCCTCTTCCAATGGTCCCTGCGGGCGCTCGACGTGAGCGACTTCTCCATTGAGCAAATGTGGGTCGAGCTGCTCTGGGGCGTTCGGCTGCAAGAAGCCCTCAACTCCCGCCTTCGGGAGTGCCGACTCAACCGGGTGCGCCGGCCGTCCACCCTCAACGGCTACTTCGAGCGCGTGGCCTCGGCGCTGGGGCCGTTCCTCCAGGTCGAGCCGGGGCAGGGACCGATGGCGCTCTGGTCTGGGCCCTACGACGTTGCCGCGTACGCCCAGCTCCAAGGCTACACCACCCTCGAGGGCACTCCCGGTGGCCGAGTGCTCGCGCGCCTCGAGCTCTACCGTGACGCCAAGGCGGTGGCACCTCTGTGGAAGTACCTCTCGCGGGAATTCGTTCGGCGGAACCCGGTCGGCCAAGCGCATGTCTTCGTCCGCGCGCACAATCCACGGCGGCCTCTGTACTGTCGAGCGCTCCCCGCGGTCGACAAGAGCGCGCCGCTCCGGCCCACCATCTGGCACCCGGTGTCGAGCGAGCAGCTCGAGGTGGTCGGCACCCGCTGAGCTCTCTGTCACGGTCCCGGGGCCCTTCCAACCCTCCGGGTGCCCGGAGAATCTCCGAAGAGCGGCAGAATGGTCGCAAAGCCCACGGGTTGCCCGGTTACCTCGGGGCCCACGTCCTGCATGATGAACGGACGAAATGGGTCTGCCAGACACGCACCCCTCGCGAAGCCGCCCCTTGGTCGTGGCTGGTGTGTTGGCTGGGGCTACACTGGCGCTCGGTCTGCTCCTCGGTGCGCGAGGCCCCTTGGTGCTCCACGCCGAGGTGGAGCTCTTCGCCGCCCTCGTTTCGCTGAACCTCTATTTGCTTGAGCTCACGGCCGCGCGGGGCTCGGGCGAGCGGGGCGGCGGCCAGGTCATCGGGGCCCTGTTCCTCGGTGTTGGAGTGCTGGGCTCAGCGCAGCTGTTCGGCTGGCCCGAGGCCGTCCATCGCGCCCTCCCTACGATTACGGCGTGCCTCACGGCCGTCGCGTTTCTCGCCAACGGTGACTCAGGCCTCCATGGGCCCACCAAGAAGGCGTCGAGGCGGACCCTCGTCGTCGCATCGAGCGGCCTCGCGGTGATGGGCCTCGGCCTCTTCGAAGTCTCGGCGCCGTGGTCTCGGCTCGGGGTGGTCGGGTTGTTCACCTGGGCCTTGCTCGCCCGTCGGCCCGCCCAAGGCCTCTCGCCGTCGGCGGCTCTCGCGTGCCTGGTGAGCGCCGTGCTCGGGCTCCTCTCGCGGGGCCCGCATGACGCGTTGGCCGTGCTGAGTGACCTGTCGAAGGCGGCCGGTTTCGCGCTCATCGCCAGAGACCTCGTCTTTCCCCTGGCCGCTCGCCCCTACGAGGCCGCGCGGTCGGCGGCCGTACGACATCGTATGGAGCTGGCCGAGCGGGCGCTGCGGTACCGGCAGGTCTTCGACGGCTCCCCCGATGCCATCATGCTGTGCGAGCTCGTGGGCGAGCGCTTCCGCTACGTCGACGTCAACCCGGCGTTCGAGCGGCTGTTCGGCCAGCTCCGGGCCGAGCTGCTGGGCACGGCGACCGACACGTCGGCCCTGTCGGCCTTCGCCGAGTCGATGGCCAAGTGTGTGCGGGCCGGCACAACCTACCATGAGGAGGTCGAGCGTTCGCTGCCCCAGGGCGTCCGGTTCATTCGGTCGACCCTGGCTCCGCTCTTGGAGCCGGGCAGGGACATTCACCGGCTCATCGGCGTCTTCTGCGACGTGACCGACCAACGGAGCCTGGAGCGGACCCTGACCGAAAACACGCTCTTCACCCAGACGGTGATTCTCAAAGCTCCGGTGGGCCTCGCCGTATACCGGGTCGACGGCTCCTGCGCGCTGGTGAACGAGGCCTTCGCTGGAATGGTGGGCTGCGGCCGGGAGCAGTTGGAGGCCGAGCGGTTCGCGTGGAAGGATCCAGAGCTGCGCCAGCTGGGCGAGTCGGTGCTGGGGACGGGCCGGCCGCGGCGCGACCCGGTGCACGTCGTCACCGCGTTCGACAAGGACCTGTGGGCCGAGCGCCAGCTGGCGCGGGTCTCCATCAACGGGGCGCCCCACTTGATGGTGCTGCTGGTGGACATCACCGAGGCACACCTCGCGGCCGACGCGCTCTCCTCGGCCCGCCAGCAGCTGAAACGCTCCATGGAGGCGACGGGGCTGGGCGTTTGGGTTCAAGACCTCTCCGACGGCACCCTCCACTGGGACGAGCAGATGTTCGAGCTGCTCGAGGTCCCCTCCACGATGCGGGGGTCGCTCTTGAACCTCGACACCTGGAGGGACCGTTGCCACCCCGATGACCTGGCCCGCGCCACCGCCACGCTCGACGAGGGCACCCACAGCGGAACTCCGTTCGCCTTCGAGAGCCGGCTGCTGCTCCCCTCGGGGGCGACGCGATGGCTCCACTCGGCCGGGGTGCTGGAGCGCGACGCTCGAGGGCGGCCCGCGCGCCTGGTCGGCACCAGTCGAGACATCACCGTCGAGCGCGAGCGGGAAGCGGCTCTCGACAACGCTCGGCGCCAGGCCGAGGACGCGAGGCGGGCGAAGGACGAGCTCCTGGAGCACGCCAGCAGCGAGCTCCGCGGCCCCGCGACCGTCGTCGCCGGGCTGGCCGACGTGCTGCTCGACACCATGCTCGACGCGGCCCAGCGGCGGTACCTCGAGCGAATCCGGCTCGCCTCAAGGGCGGCGCTGGGCATGCTGAGCGACCTCGCTGACTTCACCCGCATCGAGGCCGGGCAGCTCAAGCTCGACCTGCACGACTTCTCCCTCGAGGACGTGCTGCGCGAAACGGCGACCGGTTGCTCGCCCCGGGCCGAGGAGCAGGGGAGCGAGCTCGTCTTCGAGGTGGCCCCCGAGGCGCCCACCAGCCTGCATGGCGATGCAGCGCGCGTCGGCCAACTGCTCCACAACCTGGTGAGCCACGCCGTCACCCACGTGGGCAACGGAGAGGTGCGCGTCCTCGTCGAGCGGGCCATCGCTGGCTCCGGCATCATGGTCTCGGTGCTCGGCACCGTGACTGACCTCCCGGCGGAGGATGTCGGTCGGCTGCTGGAGCCATTTCGAGGCGGCCAGCCGGCGGACCTCGAGGCGCCGGGCGAAGGTCTGGGGCTGGCCTTGAGCCATCGCCTGGTGTGCCTGATGAATGGGGAGCTGGTGGTGGAGAGCGCGCCAGGTGGTGGCTGCACCTTCCGGGTGTTCCTCCCCATCGCCGTGGCGGAGGCGCGCTCGGGGACCTGGCGGCTCGACGCCCTCGAGGGGATGCGAGCGCTGGTGGTGGATGATCGCGAGTCGGCGCGCTGCGCGGTCGCCAGGTTGCTCGAACCCATGGCCGTCGACGTGACCCTCGCGCGCTCCGGCGCCACGGCGCTCAGGGCGGTGGAGGAGGCGGCGCGGGCGGGGCGGCCCTTCGAGGTGCTCCTCATCGATTGCGCGATGCCGGGCATGGATGGGCTCGAGCTCGCCCGCAGGGCCCGCTCGCTCATGGGAAGCTGGGGCTCGGTCTCGATGGTGATGATGGCGACGAGCTTCGGCCGTGAGCGCGTGTTGAAGGCGGGGAGCGCCGAGGGCATCGACGCCATCCTCGAGAAGCCCGTGCTTCGAACGCAGCTCCTCGAGACCCTGCTCCACCTTCAGCAGGGGAGGCGGTTGGCGAGCTGATTTGGCGCGACTTCGGTCCCGCCCATGAGACGATTCGCACCGCCGTTGCGCTTTCCGTCGGTGGGCCTCGAGGGCGCCGAGTACCATTCGGGCCCGGTGCCCGATGCCCTGAGACTCCAGATGCCGTCACGCCGGGTGGTGGACCTGCTCGTGCGCGTGGTGTGTTACCTCACGCTCTTCGCGATTCCATTCACCCTCGCGACCCTCTACCACTTCCTCCCCTTCGACGACTGCCTCCGCCACGCCGCGAAGGCGGTGGTGGGACGAGCTTGGTCCGACGTGCTGGTGATGCCGCCCGGCGTGCACCTCGACGAGCACCCCGGGTGGCACGCCACGCTCTCGGCCGTGCATCGGCTGTCGGGCGCCTCGGCGGCGGGGTTGGTGGTCATCTCGTACGTGGCGCTCTTCCTCGTGGTGACGCTCTCGCCGCTGCCCGCCTTCCGACGGCCGGAGGCCTACCTCACCAGCCTCATGCTGGCCGTGCTCGCCATGCCCGACGTCGTCGCCCATCGCCTCACCCGGGGTCGGCCGTACCTGCTGACGTTCGCGGTGCTCCTGCTGGTGCTGGTGGCCTGGAGGTCAGAATCGAGTGGTGAAAAAAGGACAAGGGGCGTCCAGAATTCACCAACCGACTTCGTCCGCTGGCTGGTGACGACGGCGGGCATCGGGCTGTCGGTCTGGATGCACGGCACGGTGTGGTACTTGTGGTGGCTCCCCGGGGCCGCGTTCGTGCTCGCTGGCCGGCGTCGAGCGGGCGTCGAGCTGCTCGGTTGTTGGCTCGCGGGAGCCCTGCTGGGCGCGAGCCTCACAGGCCACCCCTTCGGTTACCTCGCCCAGCAAGTGGTGCTGGTGGGCCGGGCCTTCGGTCAGGGGACCGAGGCCTCCATTCTGGTGGGGGAGTTTCGGCCCTACTTCGGTGGGGCCGTCGGGCTGGCGGTCCTCGCCGGGGTGAGCGCGCTCCGGCGGCACCTGACGGGCCATTGGCTCGACGTGGAGCGAGACGGACCGCTGGTCGCGCTGATGCTGCTGGCCTTCGTGCCGGGCCTTCGAGTGGCGCGCTTCTTCACCGAGTGGTCATTGCCGGCGCTCCTCCTGCTCCTCGCGTTTCAGCTCGAGGCCATCGCCGAGGCCTCGCTGCCAGGCGACTCGCCACGCCGGGTGCTCCTCACGCTCTTCGCGGCCGCGGCCCTCTGGTCGGGCTTCACCGCCGACAACAACGAGCGATGGAGTTACAATCAGTTCGCTCCAGCCGCCACGGCCCGAGGCGACGCTCAGGCGGGCTCGCTCGACGCCCTCGCCGAGTGGCTGCCGCGGCCAGGCGGCATCCTCTACAGCTGGCAGCTCGACGTGTTCCTCCGGCTCTTCTTCACCTTCCCTCAGGGCGACTGGAGGTACGCCTATGGCTACGAGGCTGGGCTGATGGCCGACGAGAATAGGGCCGTCTTGAAGGCCATTCAGAAGAGCAACGGCCGATGGTCGACGTTCGAGCCCTGGGTGGCCAAACTGCGGCCGGAGGACCGGTTGGTGGTCCTCTCGGAGGAGAAGCCGGGGATCCCCGCGCTCGAGTGGCAGGAGTTCGACCATACTGTCTGGTATGGCCGGCTTCGCCAAGGGGCGCGCTGACGACGCGACGTGACCCAAGACCCACGTGGCGCGCCAAGTGCCTGGTCGTTACGGGGCACCCGAGTCTTGGAGGCCACATGAATCGAAAAGAATTTCTGAAGGTCACGGTGATTCTCCTCGGCTCCGAGTTGCTTAGCTGCGGCCCGGCGACCATGGGAGGAACGGGCGGCGGCAGCGGCGCGGGTGGAGCAGGGGGCTCGGGAGGAGGTGGTGGAGGCAGCGGCGGGGCGGGAGGTGGTGGCGGAGGTGGGCCTGCTTGCAGCAACGCCATCACGGCCTCGAACGTGGCGAGCCTCGGGACGCTCGGCGCCCTCGAGAGTGGCATCGAAGCCGCCCACGAGCACCATCTCACCATTCCCCTCGCCGACATCACGGCCGACCAGACGCAGAGCTACCTCCACGGCGTGACAGGTCAGCACACGCACTCCATCGAGCTCACCGCGGCGCAGTTCACACAACTGCTCAATGGCCAAGCCGTGACGACCACCGTCTTCAATTCCACTGGCGATGCGTCGCACCTCCACTCGGTGAAGCTGGTCTGTGGTTGACGCCCGGCTGACCGCTGGCTGTCTCGGTCTCGCGGTGGTTCAGGACTTGCTGAACACGAGGAAGTACTGCTCCGGCAGCACCTCGTGGCGTGCCGAGAACATCCAGCCGGCGGTCCGAAGCTCCTCGATGACCTGATCGACCTCCACCTTGGCGGCGCTCGGCGGGCCCATGCTGGATCGCTTGGTGAAGTCGATGATGACGAGGTGCCCGTTGGCGGTGACGCTCTCTTTGAGCTTCTTGAAGTACGCCGGGCGCGAGCCGATGTGGTGGTAGGTGTCGACCACCATGACGAGGTCCACCGACTCGGGCAGCTTGGCGTCATCGGGCGCGCCGAGGATCGCCGTGAGATTCGACAGGCCCTCCCGCTCGGCTCGTTTGGCCAGGTACTCGGTCATCGACGACTCGATATCCACTCCGTAGACGTGGCCCCGCGGCACCGCGTGAGCCACCCGCACTGGGAAGTAGCCCGTCGCCGCGCCGATGTCGGCCACCTTGGAGTCAGGGGCGAGCCCGAGGTGCTTGATGACCTCGTCGGGCTTCTGCCACTCGTCGCGTTTGGGGTCCTCGAAGCGCCGGGCCCATTCATCGGCGTCGTCGAACCGACGGTGGAGGCCGTGCTCGTTCGTCATCGGGCTCTGGTGAGCGCAGGAGACGAAGACGAGCGTCAGGGTAACCAGGAGCATCGTCCGCATGCACACGGCTATAGCCCAAAGCCTTCCGGCCGGCGACGCGCCTCACGTTCCCAAGGGTCCGGGGGCGGTGAACCGGGCGACTCCCGCGACCTCCAACTGATGGCACGCGGCGAGGACCCGCGCGTCCTCACCACGGCGGCCGGCCAGTTGGACCCCGAGGGGGAGCCCGTCGTCGGACAGCCCGACGGGGAGACTCGCTGCCGGCCGGCCCGCGACGTTGAACGGCGCGGTGTACGTGGCGAAGGGGACGAAGCGATCAAAGTCGGCGCGGGGGTCGCCGCTCGAGGTGCCGAGACCCACCACGGGAGCCACCAGGCCGGTGGTCGGCGAGAGACAGAGGTCGGCCTCTCCGCACCACGCGTCGATGGCCTCTTGGAGCTCGAGGTGCTTCCGCCAGACGGCCGCCCGGTCGAGCCGCCTCCCCTCGCGGTAGAGCCACGCGGTGATGGGGTGCGCCTTGGCTGGCCGAAAGAACGGGGTGTTGGCTACTTGCCGCTGCCAGAGCGGGAGGAAGGACTCCATCGTCGCGCCGCTCAGCGCCGGAACGAGCTCGACCCGGTGGCCGAGCCGAGCCATCGCGTCGGCCACGCGGTTGACCGCGTCGACCAGTCGCGGATCGGTGGGGGCGATGCCGCTCGCCGTGCACACCTTCACCGAGAGAGAACCCGGGTCGACCCGAGCGGCCTCCGTCCACTCCGCGGGGCCGCCCCGGCCTCGCATCACGTCGAGCCCGGCGGCCACGTCGAGGGCGGTGGTGGCCAGCGGGCCGTCGGTGTACAGCACCCGCTGGGCATCGGCCCCATGGACGTTGGGCACCACGCCCCGGGTGGGCTTCATCGTGAACAGCCCGCAGAACGCGGCGGGGATCCTCAGCGAGCCACCACCGTCGGAGCCGTGAGCCAGGGGCACGAGGCCCGCCGCCACCGCCGCCGCGGAGCCGCCGCTCGAACCGCCGGGTGTCTGGGTCAGCCGCCACGGGTTCCTCGCCGGTGGGTGGATGAGGTTCTCCGTCACGGGAATGACTCCCAGCTCAGACATCGAGGTGGCGCCCACGGGGATGAAACCGGCTCGCCTCAGTCGCGCCACGATGGCGTCATCAACCGGCGACGGCACCGGGAGCAGCGCCGCGCTGCCGAAGCGAGTCGTGTGGCACCGGATGAAGCATTGATCCTTGATCGCCACCGGGACCCCAGCAAACGGAGGGAGTGCCGCCCCTCGGGCTCTGGCTCGGTCGCAGCGCCGGGCAGCCCCAAGCGCGCTCCGGCGGAAGACGGCGACGAAGGCCTCGAGCTGGTGACGAGTGGCCTCGATGCGGTCGAGGGCCGTGGTGACCAACTCCTCGCTGCTGAGCTGGCGAGTGGCGAGTTGCTCGGCGAGACGCAGCGCGGAGGAGGTCGTGGGGAGCGGCATTGGGTTGCACGGTGACGGTCGCCCCGCTCGAACACAAGGTGGATGATGAAGCCGTCGCAGTGCCGCGGGCCTTCCGTCAGTGGGTCGACTCGTGCCATGCATCGGCCCATGGTGACCTCCCAGCTCTACCGGACCTGCGCGGGCCTCTTCGTCGTCGGCTTCCCCGGTCTCGAGCCCGACTCGGCCACCGAGTCACTGGTCGACGACGGCATCGCTGGAGTCATTCTCTTCAAGGGCAACGTCGAGGCCCCGGGGCAGGTCGCGAGCTTGGTCCGCCAGCTCAAGGTCCGCGCGCGGCGGCCGTTCCTCGCCTCGGTGGACCAGGAGGGCGGCCGCGTGGCGCGACTGCGAGGCACGCCCTTCACCCAGGTGCCTCCGATGCGCGAGGTGGGCCGGGCCAAGGACGCCGAGCTCGCCCGTCGGGTGGGGCGGCTCCTGGCCTTCGAGTTGAGGGCCCTCGGCTTCGACCTCGACTTCGCCCCGGTGCTCGACGTCGACACCAACCCGGCCAATCCAGTCATCGGCGACCGGAGCCTCCACAGCGACGCCCGGGAGGTCGCTCGCCTCGGCGTCGCCCTCGCCCAAGGCCTCGAGGCCGGCGGCGTCGCCTCATGTGGCAAGCACTTCCCAGGCCATGGAGACACCTCGAAGGACTCGCACTTGGACCTCCCGACGCTGCCGCACGCCCTCGAGCGCCTGAGAGAAGTCGAGCTGGTGCCGTTCGAGGCGTACGCCAAGGCCAAGCTCGCGTCGATCATGACAGCCCACGTTGTCTTCGAGGCACTGGAGCCCGGCGTGCCGGCGACGATGAGCTCGAAGGTGCTGACGGGGCTGCTCCGTGAGGAGCTCGGCTTCGAGGGCGTCATCATCAGTGATGACCTCGAGATGGGCGCCATCGCAGACCATTACTCGGTGGAGCGCGCCGCGGTGGATGGTCTGCGCGCGGGCGTCGACCTCTTCCTGGTGTGCCGCCATGAAGAGGCCCAGCGGCGCGCCATCGAGGCGGTGGTGAAAGCCGTCGAGTCCGGCCAGGTGTCGATGCAGCGGCTCCACGAGGCCAGCGCCCGAGTCGCCACTCTGATGCAAGGCTTTGTCAGGGGCCCTGAAGACGGGGGCTCGCTCCTGGGTTCTCCCCAGCACCAGGTCTTCGCCGAGGGGCTCTCGAGAGAGGCGTACGCGGCCGTCGACCCGACCGAGCGCTGAGGGCTCCTCACGTGTTGGGAAACCGAGCGAGTGTCTGGGCGCCCCCCATTCCGGGTCGTGGATGAGTCTCGGGTGGCCTCGTGATCCTCGGGCAGGCGCCTGAAGGAGGGGCCGTCGTAGGGTGTACCGGCCTCCGGGTCGAGTACCGGCAGCTCCTCGGCCCGACGGGCAGCCGTGAGGGCGTCGTCGAGAAGGCGTTGGATGGGCCGCGGCGCGCAGCTCCAACTGGCGCCGACATGGCTGCGGATGGACCGCGACTGGTTCTGTCAGAGCTGGAGGAGGGCGACTCCTCTTGGCTACCCGATCCGCGCAGAGGCGCAGCGAGGAGCAGGTCGCGCCAGCTCCGGCGCTCGAAGGAGCATCATCCGGTCCTGCGCCTCCCGCACTGGGATCTCTGAACCCATTCATCGACCTCGGGGCCTGGTCACTCCCCAGCCCTGTCATCACGGAGTACAGATTTGTACACCGTGATGACGCGCTCGGAGACCCAGGCCTCCAGCGACCTCTCGTGGCCCGTCACGAGGCGGCATCGCTCATCCGGGGGACGGCCGGAAAGGAGCACGAGGCCGGCTCAGCGCTGACAGCGGCACCGACCACAGGGATGGCCCTGAGTCGGTCGCGTGTCACCGCGCTGACTTCGAGCCCGTCGCGGGCACCGTCGTGCACGGCAGACGGCTCGGGTAGCCCGCAAGCTTCACGTCGGTGCCGGGTGGGAGCTGGTCGAGGAACGGAGCGAGCCCGAGCTTGACGAGTCGCAGGTTCGCCGCGTCGGTGTAGTCTTCGAATCGGTCGCTCGACTCGCCAGGGAGGGGGCTGTCGATGTCGAGCACCCGCACCGCTGACCCGCAGCTGGCGTCGAACTTCGTGAGGTCGACGGACTTGACCTTCGCGCTGGCGTGGGTACGGAACCAGACCTTCCGCTGCTCGGGCGCGTAGACGATGCGCCACTGCGTCGCCGGCGAGTCGTTCGCGACAGCGTCGAGGATTCGGAAGGACTCCTCGATTGGTTCGGCCTTGGCCCGGGCCCTCACGAGCGAGGCAGCGCGCGCGAACCTGGCCATCGAGCTCGCCCCTTTGGGCAGCGCCTTCTTGCCGCCGAAGCCCGCGTGCTGGTGGAGGCTCTGCAAGGCCTCGACGTAGCTGGTGTTGGTGAGCACCTTGACCTCGAGCGTCGGCCCCGAAGTCACCTTGAGTGCGCCGTCGAGGAACTCCAGGGCAGCGCAGGCCCCCGAAGTGTCGCAGGCGAGGGAGTGGACCTTGCCTTGAATGAGCGACACCCGCACGTCTCCCGCGTGCTGTACCACCTCTCCGACGCTGGAGAACTCATCGAGGAGCCACTGGACGAATTGCAGCTCGTTGACGGCTAGGCGCGCGTCGGGTGCAGGGAAGACCGAGGTGTCGAGCCACATCACTTCGACGACGAGCCCCGCGTCGTTCATGCCTCCGTTGGGCAGCTCGCGACCGAATTGATTGAACGTCACGCTCGCATGGCGCGACACCCACGTCGCCGGAGTGTCGGTAGTGCTCAGCGAGAGCGCTCGCTTGCCCACTCCGGCCTTGTTGATGACGACCAACCCTTGGCCCTTGTCCCAGTCGTAGCTCTTGCCGACGAAGTGCTGCCCACCGCGCTCGAGCATGAAGGTGGTGCAGGCGCGCGCCGGTCGAGGCCCGAGGAGCAACGCCGCGGTGACGGCTACGAGCAGGAGTTTCTTCACGGTGGGATCCATTGGAGGGTATGACCTACGAGAGCGGCCCAGCCGGTGCCAGGTGCCACTCGTCACGTTCCATCTGGGCCAGAGCGCACTCGAAAGACGACCTTCACGTCCCTGGGCGCGGCGGTGTAGGGCGCCGACGTCACCAGGAAGTCCGCTCCGGCCTCGGCGTAGCGGGCGGCGTTGTCTGCCTTTACACCTCCGGCGGCGGCGAGGAGAGGCCGCGGGCCCGAGCCGAACGACGCGCGGCACTCGGCGACCATCTGGGGAGAGAAGCGCTCGAGCTGGAGCACGTCGGCGCCGGCCTTGGCCCAGCGGAGCGCTTCGTCGACGGCGGAGACCTCCACGACGACCTTCTTCTCCGGCTGGGCCCGTTTGAGCCGCGCGACAGTGGCCTCCGGGGGCTCGTCGAGGAAGAGCCGGTGCTCGGCGAAGACCAGCAAGGTCTCCGACAGCCCGAGCCGGTGCATCACCCCGCCGCCGGCGCGGATCGCCTTCACCGCCAGCGCCTTGGTTCCCGGCGGGTGCTTGCGCGTACAGGCGACGGGCACGCCATTGGCCGCATTGACGATGACGCGGGTCGCGGTGGCCAGGCCGCTCGCCCACTCCATGAGCGTCTGGGCGGTCTTCCAGGCGCGGTGAAGTGCCTGGGTGGAGCCCTCGGCCTCGAGCAGGCAACCGCCCGCCGCGCACGCCGCTCCCGAGGCGACGTGGAGGCGGGCCGTGGCGTTGGCGAGCTCGAACAGGCGCACGGCCTCTTCGCTGCCACAGACCGTCATCTCCTCGCGGGCGAAGAACGTCAGTGCCGCGGGCCTCTGGCCGATGCCGAGGCTATCAGTGGTGAGGTCTCCCAAGGGGACGTCATCGGTCAGCAGGGCGCCGAGGGTGGAGTCGAAGAGGCCGCTCATGTGACGCCACCATAGCCCGCGAGTGTCGCTTGCGTTGGGCACACCCCGTTGACAGTGTGCTGTACGCTTCCGTCTTGGGCGTGCTTTCCGCTGCGCACTCGGGGGTCCTCATCATGTCCGACAGACCGTTCCAGTTCTTCAGGGCCGGTGGCTTCGACCAGGTGCACTTCGCCACCGGAGCCGACCTCGTCAACCTCGACAAGCTAGACTACAAACTGTGGGTCGCCCTCGCGTGCCCGACGAAGGGCCTCGCCTTCGACGCCCGCACGCTCGAGCTCATCGACACCGACAAAGACGGGCGAATTCGCGCCCTCGAGCTCAGCGCCGCGGCGAGCTGGGTCGGCACGCTGCTGAAGCGCCCTGACGTGCTCCTCCAGGGGCCCGCGGAGTTGCCCCTCTCGAACATCAACGACGCCGACGAGGAGGGCCGTCGCATTCTCCAGGCAGCCACGGCCATGCTTCGCTCACTGGGGAAAGACAGCGCCTCGGCCATCTCTGTGGCCGACACTCAGGCTGCCGCCAAGGCCTTCGACGCGCTGCCCTTCAACGGTGACGGCGTGGTGACACTCGACTCGACGAAGGACGAGGCCACCCGCGCGCTCCTCGGCGATGTCATCTCGACCGTCGGCCCCGCGCTCGACCGCGGCGGCAAGCCAGGCGTCAGCGCCGAGAAGGCGACGGCCTTCTTCGATGCCGTCCAAGCCCATTCGCGGTGGCTCGCATTCGCACAGAGCGACGGAGTGTTGCCCCTCAAGGCCGACACGGCCGCGGCCTACGACGCGCTTTCGGCCGTGCGAGCGAAGGTCGACGACTACTTCACCCGTTGCCGGCTGGCGGCCTTCGACGCGAGGTCCACGGCCTCGCTCAACCGTGACGAGAAGGAGTACGCCGCCCTGGGAGCGAAGGACCTCAGCGCCTCGGCCGAGGAGCTCAGGGGCTTCCCCCTCGCGAAGGTGGAGCCCATGGGCCAACTGCCGCTCGACAAGGGTATGAACCCCGCGTGGGTGAAGGCGATGGCCGACTTCAGGGCTCGGGCGGTGCGGCCGGTGCTGGGCGACGTGGCGGTCCTCTCGGAGGCGCAGTGGGCCACCTTGACGGAGCACTTCAAGGCCTACGAGGGCTGGCTGGCGAAGAAGGCCACGAGCCCGGTGGAGCAGCTGGGGTCGGCGCGTATCCTCGTGCTCGCGGCCGACGGTGCCCGCGCTCCCATCGATGCGCTCCTCGCCCAGGAGAAGGAGCAGGAGGTCACCGCGACGTCGATGGTCTTGGTGGAGAAGCTCGTTCGCTGCGTTCGCGACCTCCACCGCCTGGCCATCAACTTCGTGTCCTTCCGGGAATTCTACGGCCGGAAGTCGCCCGCCATCTTCCAGGTGGGGACGCTCTACCTCGACCAACGCACGTGCGAGCTGTGCCTCAGGGTCGAAGACGCTGCTCGACACGCCACCATGGCTCCTTTGGCCCGGGTGTTCCTGGCGTACTGTGATTGCGTCCGGCCGGCCTCGGGGGAGAAGCTGACCATCGCCGCTGCGTTCACCGCCGGCGACTCGGACAACCTGATGGTGGGGCGCAACGGCGTCTTCGTCGACCGCGATGGGAAAGATTGGGATGCGACCATCACGAAGATTGTCGACCACCCCATCAGCATTCGGCAGGCGTTCTGGTCGCCGTACAAGAAGCTCATTCGCTTCATCGAGGAGCAGGTCGGCAAGCGCGCGGCCGATGCCGACAAGCAGTCCGGTGAGCTGCTCGCGACCGGCGCGACTCATGTGGGCATGGCTGTGGAGGGAAAGCCACCCGAGCCTCCCAAGCGCTTCGACGTTGGAGTGGTGGCGGCCCTCGGAGTGGCCGTGGGTGGCATCACCGCTGCGTTCGGGGCGCTGCTCCAGGCCTTCTTCGGGCTGGGGCTGTGGATGCCAGTGGGCCTTGTGGGCTTGGTGTTGCTCATCTCTGGACCGTCGATGCTCATCGCCTTGCTCAAGCTGAGAGGACGGAACGTCGGCCCGCTGCTCGACGCCAACGGGTGGGCGGTGAACGCCAACGCGCTGCTCAATGTGCCGTTTGGGGCGTCGTTGACGAAGGTGGCGGTGAAGCCCGCGGGCAGCCGGGTGGACACGCGCGACCCGTACGAGGAGGCGCAGCGGCCCTGGGGTCTCTACGTCTTCTTCGCTGTCATCCTCAGCGCGGCGGTGGGGTATTACCTCGGGCGCCTCGATGGGCTCTTGCCGCAGGTGGCCCGAAGTACCTCGGTGCTCGGAAGGTTCGCGCCGGCGGCACCACCCGCGGTTCCGCCTGCTCCCGCGCCAGTCGCGAAGTGATGGTTGGCGGTCGAAGACAACTCAAGCCGCGGCGGAGGGACCTCAGCGCCCGACGATCCTCCAGCCCGTACTATCAGCGAGACTGAGTGCCGAGTCGAAATCAGCAGAGCCAACAAAACGTACGCGTTTCAGGACTGGGTCCCAATCCAAATACCAAAGTCGCAACTGCCCGCTCGCGCCATTGTGCCAGAGGATATCGGGGTTGCCATCCTGATTGAAGTCATCCGTTTCGACGATCGCCCAACCCGAGCTATCGGGAACGTTGAGTGAGGAATCGAAGCTTCCGGCTTTCTCGCGATTCAGCAACTGCGTCTCCATTGTCGTCGGCGTCAGCGGCTCCATGTACCAGACCTGTAAGGCGCCACTCAGCCCATTGTGCCAGAGGATATCGGGCCTGCCGTCATGATTGAAATCGTTGGTCCCCACCACCCTCCAACCCGAATCGTCGAAGACGTCCAGGCTTGAGTCGAAGTTGACGAATTTGTCTCGTTCTATCCCTTTCATGCGCCAGAGCTGCGTGGCGCCAGTCCGTCCATTGTGCCAGAGGATATCGGCCTGGCCATCCTGGTCGAAGTCATTCGTTCCGACCACACGCCAGCCAGTGTCGTCGGTAACATTCAGCGAGGGGCTGAAGTCCTCGGCGGAGCTACTTGTCGCGGCGTTCATATACAAAACCCGCGTCACACCATTCAAGCCGTTGTGCCAGATGATATCATCAGAGAAACCGTCTCCATCGAAGTCATTGATTCCAACCGGGGTCCACCCCGTACCGTCGATGACGCTGAATGGGGTATCGAAGCGAGCCAAGCCAATTCGTTTCCCGTCACGCAGATACCAGACCTCGTTGGACCCGGTGATTCCGTTATGCCAGAGGACACTCGGTATGAAGGGGGTGTTCGAAGGACCCTTCCCCATTCGAGCGAGGTCGCTTGCCCAAAGTGGAATGTGCGAAATATCGGAGACGACCACGTTTCCGTCGTTTTGGAGCTCCAGGCGTGCCTCGGGATGACCATTCGTGGCCGTGGCCCATTTCGGGCGTCCTCTCAATATCCCGAGATATGTCGATAGCTCGTAGACAACGAAGTTCCCGTCTCCTGGCATGATGGCGGCGAATTGGCCGTTGCTTGTATCGCTCGAACCCGTCTGGGACCCCCAGAGGCAACCTCCATCACTCGCGCAAAGGGCGAGGTTTCCGTTGTCTCGCATCTCGAGTGAAAAGCGCCCGTCGCACGACGAGAGACTCTGGTGAACCAGAAGGCCCTCACCCACCCCCAGACGGCCGCACAAGGCTGGCGCCCTTGGGGACTCGAGAGGTACCGTGCTCTCGAGTATGTTGGTACCGCCGTCGAGTATGTTGGTACCGCCCTCGAAAAGTGGGTCGAGGCAGGCTCCGCCAAACACCGCTAGGAGTCCAACACAGATCGCATGACGGGTAGTACTTAACATGTTCGATTCACCTGGATTCGTACAGCGCACTCCCCGTGCCCTCCAACACCAAGCCGACGCCCGAAGCGACGAATCCTACCAGACGTACGCCCTGAAATGCAGCCTCGATCCGCAAAGTGAGCGATCAGCGACGCCGGGGTGAAGGCCTCAACGCCGCGTGATTCTCTGGGTGCACCGGCGTGTCAGCCCAGGGTCTTCTTGAAGGCGGCGGGAGTCATCGCCTCGAGCGGCAGGGCGAAGACGTCACGGTGAGTCCCGAGGCGCTCGAAGGCCCAGGAGAGGTATGCCTGGACGGGCACGCCGACGGTGCGACAGGTCGCGACGATGCCGAGCAAAACGCAGGCGCGGTGTGCGCCTTCGGTGCTGCCAGCGAAGAGCACGTTGAGCCGAAGCTTGGCGACATTCTGGAACTCGCGCTCGGTGGCCGAGTTGTCGATGGGGACGTTGGCGTCGTCGATGAAGCGGAAGAGCGCC
>PMBV01000017.1 GCA_003153055.1 Myxococcales bacterium | reverse complement strand
ATGAACCGTAGGAGTTGGCCCCTGACCCTCGGTTGAACGGTCAAGCCCGATGCCCGACCGTGGTGGTGGCAACCAACCATCACCGAAGGAAAGGGGCCTCGGATGCTTTACGTGGGGATGGACGTGAGCAGCAAGAGCTTCGTGGTGCACGCGCTGGACGAGAAGAAGAGGGTGCTGAAGCGGGAAGAGATCGAGCCGACGAGGAACGCTCTCAAGAAGCTGTGCGCCGAGCTGGGCGAGGAAGCCAAGCTCATCGCGTTCGAGGCGGGCAATCAGATGAAGTGGATCGCCGACACCTTGAAGAAGCAGCCGGGCGTGACCCTCCACGTGGTGCACCCGAACGAGGTGAAGTGGATCGCCGAGAGCGGCGGGAAGAAGACCGACAAGGTCGACGCGAGGAAGCTGGCGGAGCTGGCGCGCGGGGATCTGCTGCCGAGGAAGGTCCACCTGGTGGAGGGGCCGACGCGAGAGATGCGCGAGTTGGTGAGCGCGCGCACGAAGCTGATGCAGCAACGAGTGAACATGATCAATACTCTGCGGGGCTACCTCAAGCAGGAGGGCGTGCCCCTCTCGGAGAAGTTCTTCGCGCAGAAGGACTGGAAGGAGCAGCTCGGCGAGAAGAAGCTGAGCTCCACGCTGAAGGCGATCATCGAGGCCTTTCGCCCGGCCATCGACTCGCTCAAGGCGAGCGAGGTCCAGCTGGTCGAGCGGCTGAAGAAGCTCTCGGATGCCAGGACGGAACTCCTGGAGACGATTCCGAGCATCGGCGTCCTGAGTTCTCGCACCGTGGTGGGCGCGCTCGACGACGCGAAGCGCTTCGACGACCGCAAGTGCGTCGCCAAGTACGGCGCGCTGACTCCCACCATCTTCCAGACCGGGAACGAGGTCCACCTCGGGCGGATCAACCGAGACGGCCGACAGGAGGTGCGGCGCGTGATGCTGCAGTGCGCACACGTCCTGGTGCGGATGAAGAGCCCGGCCTCGAGGCCGTTGCGAGAGTTCTTCCTGCGGCTGGAGAGGAAGACCGGCAAGAAGAAGGCGCTGGTGGCCCTGGCCCGCAAGCTCCTGACGGTCTGCTACGGGGTGCTCAAGAGCGGGAAGGCCTTCGACCCGAGCAAGGTCGAGGCGAAGCCGCCCAGGACCAAGAAGCCCGGATTCCAGCCGCAGAAGACAGGGGCCCGGAAGCAGACGTACGTGTTGGGGACGGTGGCGTGATGGGAGGTCCAAGAGAATTGCCAGAGGTCGGGGAGAGCAGCGCGACGCGCGAGCTGCCCGAGATCGGGACCGGGAGCCTCGCTCGTCGCTTGGCGAACGTCGCGCCAGCAAACTGCGCTGGCACGCCGTCCGCCGCTCCTCCTCGACGGCCTCTGGGGTGCTCGTCCCGGCGTGGGTGCAATCGCCGACGTCCGGCCCCCGCTCCGCTCGAGGGGCCGGCCGGCGGCGAAGAATGGTGGGAAAGAAGGAAGCATCCTGCGCAGTGCGCTGAGATGATGGGAGGTGCGAGCCAACCCATCGACAGCGAGAGGCAGGATGCACCTCAAGACTATCCTGAACCGAGTCCACCGCCACCCCGGCTTCGTCTACTCGGGCTTCAGGCTGACCGGCACCAGCCGCCCGGTCCTGCACGTGACGATGAAGCCGCGTCGTGGCTCCAAGGCCACCTGCTCGGGCTGCAACCAGAAGGCTCCGGGCTACGACACGCTGAAGGAGCGGCCCTTCGAGTTCATCCCGCTCTGGGGCATCGTCGTCTTCCTCTGCTACGCGATGCGCCGCGTCGAGTGCCCGCGCTGCGGCGTCAAGGTCGAGACAGTGCCGTGGGCCACCGGGAAGAGCTCGCTGACCAAGGCGTACGCCTACTTCCTGGCCGCCTGGGCCAAGAGGATGAGCTGGAACGACGTGGCCTCGGCGTTCCACACGAGCTGGGAGAGTGTCTTCCGCTCGGTCCAGATGGTCGTGGCTTGGGGTCTCGAGCACCGCAATCTCGACGGCATCAAGTCCATCGGCGTCGACGAGGTGCTCTGGTTGAAGGGCAAGTTCCTGACCGTGGTCTACCAGATCGACACGGGTCGCATCCGGCTGCTCTGGCTCGGCAAGGACCGGAAGGAGAAGACCCTCCTCGCGTTCTTCCGCCAGTTCGGGCGCGTACGCTCCGCGGCGCTCGAGTTCGTGTGCAGCGACATGTGGCAGCCCTACCTGAAGGTGATCGCCAAGAAGGCCAAGCAGGCCCTCCACATCCTCGACCGCTTCCACATCATGGCCAACATGAACAAGGCCATTGACAAGGTTCGAGCCACCGAAGCCAAGGAACTAAAGGCCAAAGGCAAGGGCGAGGTGCTCAAGGGCGCGCGCTGGACCCTCCTCAAGCGCCCCGAGAACCGCACGCCGTCTCAGGAGGTCAAGCTGGCCGAGTTGCTCCGCTACAACCTGCGCGCGGTCCGCAGCCACCTCCTGCGCGAGGAGTTCCAGCTCTTCTGGAGCTACGTCCCGCCCCACTGGGCGGGCCTCTTCCTCGACCGCTGGTGCACGAAGGTCATGCGCTCGAAGATCGAGCCGATGAA
>PMBV01000251.1 GCA_003153055.1 Myxococcales bacterium | reverse complement strand
GACGGGCGCGCGTTCAGCACGCTCGCGAGCACCTGCACCGCGGCGGAGTCCTCGTGCGAGCCGGATGGGATGTGATACGCCACGCCGATGGCGCCCACGGCACCGACGCGCCGCAGCGTCACCATTCGTTCGCCGTCCTGCGCCGGCTCCTCCGTCCACGCGGCCGGCAGCACGCGCGCGGGCCGCGGAATCGCGCCGAAAGATTTCTGCACGAAGCCGAGCGCCTTGGCCTCGTCGAATTTGCCGGCGACGATCAGCACGATGTTGTCGGGCTGGTAGAATTTCTTGTAGAACTCGCGGAGGTTCTCAACCGGCACGCGCTCGATGTCGCTGCGGTTGCCGATCGTGGACTTGCCGTAGTTGTGCCAGTCGTACGCGGCCGAGCTGATGCGCTCGCTGAGCACGCGGCCCGGGGAATTCTCCCCGCGCTCGAACTCGTTGCGGACCACCGTCATTTCCGAGTCGAGGTCCTCGCGCCGCACGTAGCTGTTCACGAGCCGATCCGCCTCGAGATCGATCGCGGCCGCGAGGTTTTCGTCGGTGGCCGCGAGGGTCTCGTAGTAGTTCGTGCGATCGTCGTTGGTGCTGCCGTTGAAAGTCGCGCCGTGCTCCTGGAGCGTCTTCGGCACCGCGGGATGCTGCGGCGTGCCCTTGAAGACCATGTGCTCGAGGAGGTGCGCCATGCCCGTCTCGCCGTACCCCTCGTGGCGGCTGCCGGCGAGCACAGTGAGGTTCACCGTGACGGTGGGCTTCGACTCGTCGCGAACGAACAGCACCTTGAGCCCGTTGGGGAGCCCGTACTCGCTGATTCCCTCGATGGAGGGCCCAGCGGTGAATGGCTTGGGCACGGGGGTCGCCGCGAGCGCGACGGACAAGAGTTCTGGGAGCAGCATGCGATGCGCCTCACAATCGAGAAGAAGAATAAGAATCGAGCGGCTGGCGACAACACACTCGAGTGGCAGAGGATTCCAACCGCGTTACGAGAGGGCGCACAAGGAGAAGGTGGTGAAACTCGAAGGCCGCTCGAGTCACCTCGGGCGCGCTTTGTGCTTGCCAGGCACCAGCCGACTCCCGAGGCTGCGAAGGCCCAACGATGATGCTCGACCCACACAACCTGCCTGAGGCACTCAACCTCGCCGAGGTGTTTCTCCACCGGCAGGCCCGGGAGCGGCCCGACGCGCCAGCCATCTTCTTCGAGGGCGAGACGCACAGCTACGCGCAGCTGGCCGACGCGACCAACCGGGCGGCGGCCCTGTACCTCGGGTTGGGGTTGGAGCTGGAGCAACGGGTGCTCCTCATGCTGCCAGACGTGCCGCAGTTCGCAGCGGCCTGGCTCGGCGCGGTGCAGGCGGGAGGCGTCGTCAGCGCGGCGAGCCCTGGGCTCAAGGTTGACGAGGTGCGGTACTACCTCGACTACTGCCGGCCCAAGGTGCTGGTGACCGATGCCGAGACGGCGAGAGTGGTGGGTGCGGTTCGCGGCGAGGCACCGTGGCTCAAGCACGTGCTGGTCGTCGGGGGCAACGCCGGGGCACACCTGGACTTCGACGGTGAGCTGGCACGAGCCCGCCCCACGGGAAGCCTCGCCCCCACGCACCGGGACGACGCCTGCGCGTGGCTCTACACCTCCGGCTCGACGGGCTTCCCCAAGGGCGCGGTGCACAAGCAGCACGACTTCGTCTTCAACGCACTCACCTATGCGCTGCCCGTCGTTGGCTACCGCCCGAGCGACGTGTGCATCTCGGTACCCCGGTTGGCCTTCGGCTATGCCTTGGGCAGCAACCTGCTCTTCCCTCTGATGGCTGGCGGCTCGGTGGTGCTGTTCAAAGACGCCCCGACACCCCCGCGCGTCTTCGAGCTCATGGCGCGGCATCGCCCGACGGTGCTCACGGCCGTGCCCACGGCCCTCAACTCGATCGTGAACCATCGGGCGGTGGGTGAGGTCGACTTCTCGTCGATGCGGGTCGCCATCAGCGCGGGGGAGGCGCTCCCGGCCGAGCTGTACCAGCGGTGGAAGGCGCGCACCGGGGTGGAGATCCTCGACGGCATCGGCAGCGCCGAGCTGTTCCACATCTTCATCAGCAACCACTTCGGCGCGGTTCGACCGGGCTCTCAGGGCACGGTGGTTCAGGGCTACGAAGCCAAGGTGTGCGACGACGAGGGGCGCGAGGTCGCCCACGGCGAGGTCGGCACCTTGTGGGTGCGGGGCGACTCGATGGCGCTGGAGTACTGGCGCCACCACGAGCTGTCCAAGGCGACGTTCCGCGGCGATTGGTGCGTGCTGGCGGACAAGTTCCGGCGGGACGACGAGGGCTACTTCTACTTCTGCGGCCGAGGCGACGACATGCTGAAGGTGGCCGGGCGATGGCTCTCGCCGGTCGAAGTCGAGAACACGCTCTTGCAGCACCCGGCGGTGCGGGAGGCGGCGGTGGTCGCGTTCAAGGACTCCGACGGCCTCGACAAGCCGAGGGCCTTCGTGGCGCTGCGCGAGGGAGAAGCTCGGAGCGACACGCTGGCCGACGCGCTCAAGGCGACGGTGCGAGAGACCCTGGCGAGCTTCAAGGTGCCTCGCTCCATCGTGTTCGTCGACGCGCTCCCGAGGAACGAGCGGGGCAAGGTGATGAAGGCGCAGCTCCGGGCTGAACGGCCATGAGGCACCTCGCTGCCGAGCTCTCGTGGAACCGTCTCGAGGCCCTCGCTCGAAGCGGCGCGTGTGCGCTCTTGCCGGTGGGGTCCACCGAGGCGCACGGCCCCCACCTTCCGCTCTCGGTCGACGTGGTGATTGCCGAAGAGGTGTGCCGGCGGGTGTCGCTGAGGCTCGAACGCGAGGCGGTGCAGTTCCCCTCGGTGACCTACTCGCTGACCGACTTCGCGGCCCCCTTCCCCGGCACGGTGACGCTCTCGCCGGAGGTCGCGCGCTCGATGCTGGAGCAGGTCGTCGTCG
Source organism: Myxococcales bacterium (assembly GCA_003153055.1). The sequence continues at coordinate 24,618 of PMBV01000251.1, read as the reverse complement.
GCATCGCCCGGGCCGGCTTCTCCGTCGTCGCCCTCGTCAACCACCACCTCGAGCCCGCCCACTTTCGCCTGGTGCACGAGGCGGCCAAGCGGGCAGCGGAGTCGTCGGGCGTGCTCGTCGTGGTACCGGATCACCGGAGAGCGCCGCTCGGCCCTGCGCTCGGCGAGGAGTTCATGCACGGGGGCAGTCACGCCGGCTGCTACGAGACCTCCCTGATGCTGGCGGCCGCGCCCGGTCTCGTCGACGAGGTGGTGCGAGCTTTGCTGCCCGAAGTGGCGGTCGATCTCCCCCAGGCCATCAGAGCGGGAGCGCGGACGTTTCTCGACTGCGGAGGGACCTCGGCCTACTTCGGCGCCCCCGGGGCCGCGAGTGCTGAGGAGGGACATCGGCTGTTCGAGCTCATCGCCGACGCGACAGCCGCGACCATCGCCGAGGCAGGCTCGCCCGCGAACGCCTCGCGCTGATCGCCAGACCGAGCCCTCAATGCTTCGAGTGCCTCGCGCGCCGGGGTGCGCTACGTCTTCGCCATGCCCGTCGACGACGCTCTCCGAAACCTGCCATCGCTGGGCTGGGCGCAGCGTCCCTCACCGGTCACGCACCTCGAGGGGCTCGCGCGCCACCTGGGCCTCGGCTCCCTCGACGTGAAGCGAGATGATCTCCTCGACGGGCTCCACGGAGGCACCAAGGTCCGCAAGCTCGACGTGCTCCTGGCGACCTCGCCGTACCACGACGCGCCCCACCTCGCCTCGGTCGGCGCCATCGGCAGCGGCCACCTGGCTGCCTGCACCGCCGCCGCGCGCGTACTCGGGCGCACGCTCGACGCCCACGTCTTCTTCGAGCCGGTCTCTCCTGGCGTCCTCGAGAACCTCGCCTTCGTCGCTTCTGGGCCCACCACCCTCATCGACTACGGCTCGCGCATCGAGCTCGCTCTTCGCCGGCCGTCGCTGCTGCTCTCCACCCACACCGATGGTCTCCCCTCCATCCCTCCCGGGGCCACGCTGCCAGCGGCCGTCGCGGGCGTCGCGCGGGCCGGCTTCGAGCTGGCCGAGCAGATTCGCGCGGGCGTGCTCGAGACTCCCGATGTGGTGTACTGCGCCCTCGGCACTGGAGGCACCGTCGCGGGCCTGGCGCTGGGCCTCGGCCTCGCCCAGGTGAAGACCGAGGTCCGCGCGGTGGCCACCGTCGAGCGGGTGCTCTCGACGCGCAGGCGGGTTCACCGGCTCATCGAGGAGGCGGCCGACTGGCTGCGGCGCCACGGCGTCGACGCCAGCCACCATCAGGCCGTGCCGGTGCGCGTGCTCCACCACCAGCTCGGCCCAGGCTACGGAGTCGCCACCGCGCAGTCGCTCGCCGCCGTGGAGCTCCTGAGGGCCGAGGGCATTCCCATCGAGCCGGTGTACACGGGCAAGGCCTTCGCCGCGCTGGTCACCGACGCCGCGTCGCGCCAGGTCCCCAAGCGGGTCCTCTTCTGGAGCACGGTGCACCGAGGGCCACTCCCGCACGACCTCCACTGGCGCCAGAAGCTGCCACCGCGCCTCAGCCGGTACCTCGATCGCTCCACGGCCCGACCCGACCGGCGCGCCCTCGTCGTCGGCGGGCTGGCAGCGGTCGGAGCAGCGGCCTGGCTACGGGTCACCGGCTACGAGAGAATCGGCTGGGCCGGTGAGGTCCTCGCCCCGTGGGAGGCGTTGGTCATTGCCTCGGCGGCCGAGCTCCTCTCCGGCGTCCGGCCACCAGACGGGCTCACCGTCGCGGTCAACGTCGATCGCTTCCTCATTCCCATGGGCGCGAAGCTGAAGGGCGAGATTCACCAGTTGCTGGCTCTCGTCGAGCACGGCACCGGGCTGGGCCTGCGGCTCTCGCGCTTCACCAAACTCGGCGTCGAGGCGCGCGAGGCCTTCCTCGTGTCGCTCGCCGCTCGGGGAGGACTCCTCGCTCAGGCCGTCCGCGGGCTCAGAGACCTGGTCCTCATGGGCACCTACCAAGACCCTCGAACCTGGGCCGACCTCGGGTACTCGGGCCCTCAGACGCTCCAGGCTCCGGCTCGACCGTCGGGCGAGTTCCGAGCCCCGCCCGGTGCCCTCCCCTTTGGAGCCAAGGAACGTGCGCCATGATCTACGACGCCAGCACCTTCTCCTTTCCCCTCGGGCTGTCGACCGACCTGGTGGTGGTGGGCGCCGGAGCCGGAGGCCTGGCCGCCGCGATGGCCGCCGCCGAGGCTGGAGTCAAGACGCTCATCATCGAGGGTGGCGAGTACCTCACGCCGGCCGACATGTCTCAGCGCGAGGAGGAGATGTTTCCCCGGCTGTTCCAGCAATCAGGCAGCCAGACCACTGTCGACCACGCGGTGAAGGTGCACCAGGGTCGCGGCGTCGGCGGCTCTACGCTGCACAACTTGAACCTCTGCAAGCGCATTCCCCTCGCAATCCGCCAGCAATGGACCCGCGACTTCGGGCTCACGCACCTCCCGCCCGCGACCTGGGACGCGCTGTACGACGAGGTCGAGCAGCTCCTCGGGGTCACCCCGGTGCCGCGAGAGAGCTGGAATCGTCACAACCGATTGCTGGAGGACGCCGTCGCGAAGCTCGGCTGGAAGGGCGGCGGTCTGTCGCACAACCGCACCGGCTGCGTGGGCTCGGGCTATTGCGAGGTGGGCTGCCGGTACAACGCCAAGAACAACGCCTTCAAGGTGCTGCTTCCCAGGGCCATGGCAGCGGGGGCCGAGCTGGTCACCAACTGCGTGGCGGCGCGCATCATTCAGACCGGAGGTGCCGCTCGAGGCATCGAGGCGGTGGCCATCGACCCGAGAACCCGGGCGCCGCTCGGGTCGATCCTCATCGACGCCAAGCGCGTGTGCGTCGCAGCGTCGGCCACGGGCACCGCCGCGCTCCTCATTCGCTCGCGGCTCCCCGACTACCGGAACCAGACCGGCCGCTCGCTGCACGTGCACCCGGCAGTCATCGCGGCGGGCGACTTCCCCGATGAGGTGCGGGCCTGGGAGGGGATTCCCCAGACGTACGAGTGCACCGAGCTCCTCGAGTTGGAGGAGCAGGGGCGCCACCGGACCTGGGTACTCCCCGCGTTTGCCCACCCCATCGGCACCGCGACCATGGTGCCGGGCCACGGCGCCGCTCATCGCGCGTTCATGGAGCGCTACCCGCACCTCGGCGTCTTCACTGCGATGATCCACGATCGAACCAAAGGCCGGGTGAAGGCCGACGACGACCTCGGCGTCAGGCTCGACTACTGGCCCAACGACGCCGACCGCGCCGAGCTCTCGCTGGGACTGTGGGCCTGCGCCACGCTCCTCTTCGCTGCCGGCGCTCGCCGGGTGCTCATCCCCACGCGCTCGCCGCTGGTACTCCTGCCCGGCGACGACCTCGAGGCGCTCAAGACCATGCCCATCGAAAAGGGAGCCATCGACCTCGTCGCAGTGCACCCCATGTCCACCGTGCCGATGGGTGACGACCCCACCGTGTCCCAGGTCGGCAGCGACGGCCGGCACCACGACATCGAGAACCTGTGGATCGCCGATGGGTCTCTGTTCCCGACCTCCATCGGCGTGCCCCCTCAGCTCTCCATCTACGCCCTGGGGCTCCACGTGGGGCGGGCGCTCAGTCGCGGCTGACGACGGCCTCGCGGAGGAAGCCGCTCCGGGCCACCCATCGACACGAAGGTAAACTTTAGGTTTACTTTCGGTATGGACCTCGACCTCACCTCGCTGCGGCGCGTCGACCCTCAGTTGTTTGAGGCGCTTATGCAGCGACTCGTCGAGCTCGAAGGGCACGAAGCAGGCGTTCCTCCAGGCATCGACGGCGTGTCCTTCCAACGCAGCAAACAGGGAGACGGCGGCGTCGACGCGCTCGTGTCGGTCGAGCCCGCCACCCCCACCGAGCTCATCCCTGGGCGAAGGGTGTTCCAGGCAAAGCTCACCCTCGACCTCGCGAAGCTCGAGCGGCAGCTCCGGACCAAAGCGCAGACCCGCGTCCGCAAGCTCCTTCGCGATGGGGCAGGTTACACGCTGGTGGTCGCGCAACACGTCCGGGCCGAGCGGCAGACCGAGCTCTCGAAGACCCTCAGGAGAGTTGTCGGCCGGAGCGTGAACTGCAGCATCGTGGGGTTGGAGCAGCTGGGGCGCTGGCTTGTCAGGTATCCGAGCCTGCTCGCGGACGTCCCTGCGCTGTCGAAGACGGCGAGGCATCTGAGGTCCTTCACCCAGTGGGAGGCGGGGCTCGGTCGGCCCATGCCATGGACCCCCGACAAGGCCCGAGTCGCCGCGCTGGCGCAGGCCTCGAGCCTCACCGCGGGAGCCAGGCTTCGAGTGACCGGTGCCGCTGGCGTGGGAAAGACGCGCTTCGTGCTGGAGGCACTTCGGTCGAGAGCGGCGGAGGTGACGTACCTTTCAGAGTACGTCGAGGACGCGGAGAACCTCGTCGCCAGTGACACCCCTGTTCGGGGTGTGCTCGTCATCGACAGGTGCAGCGAAGCCCAGGACCTTCGCCTGCGGTCACTGCACCGGAGCGGGATCGCGCTCATTACCATCGGCAGCGAAGAGGATCCGGCTGGCCTTCCGGCTGAGAGCGAGCTTCGCCTCGGCCCGCTCTCCACGGACGCGATGCACCGGCTCGGGCGGAGCGTGGAGGGACTCGACGCAGCGGCGTGCATGGAGCTCGTGGCTCACAGCGGAGGCTTCCCAGGGTACTTCGCCCTCCTCGTCGACGCAGCGTCGCGCGCCTCCAAGGAAGACTCCCGTGTGCTCCCGCGGTTCGACCGGCGGGAGATCCGCCAGCTTACCGAGCGGCTCCTGGGGGCCGAGGCGGAGCTTGAGGCCATCCGAGCGTTGGCGCTCCCCACCTGGGTCGATGTCTCGCCGGGTTCGACCGACCTGATGGTGTTGGCCGAGGCGACGGGCACCACCGAGAAGCAGCTCCAGCGCGCCATCGAGCGACTCCAGGTGCGCAGGCTGCTCGGAAAGACCAACCAGCTCGTCTACGTCACCCCGCGAATACTCGCCGAGCAGCTCGCCCTCGGCTTCTGGGGTCAGGACTTCGTCGGCGCGCGCTTCGAGGCCCTGTGCGACGCGCAGGCCGACCCGGAGCTTCTCGAGCGATGCCTCGATCGCCTCGAACGGGGCTCCCCGGACGCGACGGCGGTGCTCGTCCGCCTCGCCGCTGACCCGCGACTCCTCGCCAAGGGGCTCAGCCTCGCGCAGCTCTGCCGCGTGCTGCGGCACCTGGCAGACGCGAGCCCACGAGAGGCGCTCTGCATCGCCCAGAAGCTCCACGCTCAATACCGCGATTGGCTTCACGAGCTCGGAGTGGTGCTCGCGCGCGCCGCTCGGGACGAGTCGGCCTTCTCTGGAGCGGTCGAGGAGCTCGCCGAGGAGCTCGCTGTCCGGCCGCTCGACGACGAGACGCACCTGCTGTCCGACCTCTTCGCCAGCCATCCACCGATGACCGGCGCAGGGCCACGGACTCGGCTGGCGGCTCCGCGCTCGAGCCACGAAGGATCTCGATCTGAACGTCGAGGGAGACCGAGCGACGCACGGTCGAGTCCTGGCGGAGGCGGCCAGGATGCCGCTCGACGACTTCTTCACCTTCACCGTCACCTTGACGAAGCCACTCCAGCAGGTTCGAGGCCATCGTTTTCGCGCCGAGTGTGCCCTCGGTGGCCGGCCCTTCTCGACGTTCGAGGTTGATCTCGCGCCTCCCGAGCCGCTGGTGGGGGCCATCGACCAGGTCTGGGGAGTTGACTGGCTCTCCTTCGCCGATGTTCCAACACCCGCCTTTCCTGTCTACCCGCTGGCGAGCCAGATCGCAGAGAAGCTGCATGCGTTGACCCTGCCTCGCCTCCGTCCCAACACTCGCGTGAAGGACCTCCCGGATCTGGCGCTGCTCGCTCGGCTCTCGGACACCCTCGCCTCCGAGTTGCTCTCGGACGCCATCCACCGGACCTTCGAGCACCGCGCCACGCACGCGATTCCGTTTTCGTTGCCCAAACCCCCCGTAGAATGGAGGGTCCCCTACGCTCGCCTCGTCGAGATGCACGCGATTGCCTGGACCTCGCTGGAGGACGTCACCGAGCTGGTCGAGCGCTTCCTCAATCCAATTCTCTCATCCAAGAGCCTTGGCCGCTGGAGCGCCCGGCACTGGGCGTGGGTTGAGCAAGCGCACCCCTGACAGGTAGGGTGCCCGGGTGTCTGAGGCAACCCTCGCGATCCGACCACCGACGTCTCAGCTCCTCAAGCAGGTTCCCCAGTCGCTGCGGTGGCTCTGGGAGGCCAACGCCCGCGCCACCCTCGCCCTCTGCGCGGTGACGTTGGTGATGGCGCTGCTCCCCGCGGCCATGGCCTGGGTCGGGCGCAGCATCATCGACGGCGTCGTGAAGGCCGCGAAAACCGGCACCGAGGCCGACCGCCGCCTGGCGCTGCAGGCCATGGCGATGGAGCTGGCCTTGTCGCTCATCCTCCTCGGCTCGCGGCGACTGCAAACCTACCTGCGGGAGCTCATTCGCGCCACCATGGGCCATCTGCTCAGCGGCCGGCTCCTCGAGAAGTCGCTGACCCTCGAGCTCTCTCACTTCGAGGACGCCCGGACCTACGATCTCCTCCAGAACGCCCAGCGCGACGCCCCCCACCGGCCCTACTCCCTCGCCCTGGCGACGCTCATGCTGGCGCGGAGCCTCATCACCGTCGCCAGCCTCGGCGCCCTGCTCTGGGGCCTGGCCTGGTGGAGCGTGGTGCCGTTGCTGCTCTCGGCCATTCCCGAGTTCTTCATCGAGACCAAGCTCTCGGGAGAAGCGTTCGCGCTCTCCACGGGCCGCGCCCAAGACAGCCGGCGCCTCGGCTACCTCGAATCGGTGCTGACCCGTGACACCCACGTCAAGGAAGTGAAGCTCTACGGCCTGGGCCCGCTCTTCCTCGAACGCCATCGGGCGCTCTTCTCCCGTTTCCTCGGGGAGGACCGGCACCTCGCGCGAAGGCAGCTGGCACTGGGCACGTTCTTCGCCGCCCTCTCCTCGCTCTCGTTCTACGTCTGCTACGCGGCGGTCGGGTACCGGGCCGCCCTGGGCCAGCTCTCGGTGGGTGACCTGACGCTCTCCATCTCGGCCTTCCGCCAGGGCCAAGGCGCCCTCGAAGACGTCCTCTCGTCGCTGGCGGGCCTCTATGACGACGCGCTGTACGTCTCGAACCTCTCACGCTTCTTCGAGCTCGCCACTCGCAACGAGGCGCCGACGGTGTCCCCGGCGAAGGTGCTCCCCCAGGGCCGCTTCGCCATCGAGCTCGACCATGTCTCCTTTCGCTACCCAGGCCGGGAAGAGTGGGCCCTGCGCGACCTCACCCTGTCCATCGCCCCGGGCGAGAAGCTGGCGCTGGTGGGAGAGAACGGCGCGGGCAAATCCACCTTCATCAAGCTCCTCTTGCGCCTCTACGAGCCGACCGAGGGAACCATCCGCTTCGGCGGAGTCGACCTCCGCGAGCTCGACGTGACGGCGCTGCGAGCACGCCTGGGCGCCGTCTTTCAAGACTTCGTGCGCTACCAGCTCACCGCCGGGGAGAACATCGGGCTGGGCGATCTGCCACGCATGGAGCACGCCGCGGTCATCGACCAAGCCGCCACCGACGGAGGGGCCCACGAGCTCCTCGAGACGCTCCCCGACGGGCGCGAGACGATGCTGGGCACCTGGTTCGAGCATGGTCACGAGCTCTCAGGCGGGCAGTGGCAGAAGTTGGCCGTGGCGCGCAGCTTCATGCGCCTGTCGAGCCGCGACGGTGAAGGCGCTGACCTCCTCATCCTCGACGAGCCCACCGCGGCCATCGACGCCGCCGCCGAGGCCGCCCTCTTCGAGCGCTTCAACACGCTCACCACCGGCCGCGGCGCCATCATCATCTCGCACCGGTTCTCGACGGTGCGCATGGCTGACCGCATCGCCGTGCTCGAACATGGGCAGCTCCTCGAGCTGGGCAGCCACGAGGCGTTGCTCGCTCAGCACGGCCGCTACGCCGAGCTCTTCACCTTGCAGGCCCGCGGCTACCGCTGAAGGGCCATCGCCGGAGCCCTCCTTGACAGGACACCGGCTTCGGCTATTAAAGGGGCATCTCAGTAACTAACTAGTTACTTACATCGAGAACCCGATGCCCACGGCCCCCAAGAAGCGCGACGCAGAGCGAACGCGACAGACGATTCTCGACACGGCGTCGAAGCACTTCGCCGAGCAGGGCTTCGAGGGGGCGCGCATCGACGAGATCGCCGCCCAGGCTGGCGCCAACAAGCGGATGATTTACGTCTACTTCGGCAGCAAGGAGGAGCTCTACTCGGAGGTGCTGCGAAGCCACTTCGATCGAGTCTTCACCTCGGGCGACGTCCCCGCTGCGAAGCAGGACCCCCAAGAGCGAGTCACTCAGGCCATTCGCGCCTACTTCACCTTCCTCGCGGAGAACGACCACTACGTGCGGCTGCTCTTGCGCGAGCTGCTCCAGAGCGGCCGGAGGGCGAGCGCGGCGCTGGCCGACCGGACCTCGGCAGGCCTCCAGGACATGCGCTCGGCGCTGAGCGACGGCATGCGCACCGGCATCTTCCTGCCCGATCTCGATCTCCCGCAGCTCATGCTGAGCATTCAGGTGCTCTGCGTGGGCCACTTCACCCACCAGCCCATCGCCAAGACTCTGTGGAAGCGCGACCTCGCCGACCCCAAGGCCCGCGAGGCGACGCTCCAACACATCACCGCGCTCATCCTCCGTGGCATCTGCGCGCCCCGAACCAACTGACCTCCTCACCCGCCCCGCACCACCGACATCACCGACTGGAGAACACCGATGAAGCCATCGCTGCACACATATGTCCTCGGAGCGAGCCTGTTCCTCGCATGCACGGGCTCGAAGCACGACGCCCCAACCACCATCACGGGCCTCGTCGACGCCACCGAGATCGACGTGGCCTCGAAGGTGCCCGGGCGAATTCACGAGCTCAAGGTGCAGGAGGGCGACACGGTGAAGGAGGGGCAGGCGCTCGTCGTCATCGAGAGCGACGAGCTCGAGGCCAAGCTGAGCCAGGCCAACGCCGCCAGCACCGCCGCCACGGCGAAGTTGAAGATGGCCCAGCACGGCGCCCGGAAGGAAGACCGAGAGGCCGCGCTCCGCTCGCTCGAAGCGGCCCAGCACCAGGTCGACCTCGCCCAGAAGATGTACGACCGAATGAAGACGCTGCTCGCGGCGGGCTCGATTCCCCAGGCGAGCTACGACGACGTGGAGTCGAAGTACAACCTCGCCAAGGATCAACTCGCCATCGCCCAGACCCGGCTCGATCTGGTTCAGCGGGGCGCGCGCTCGGAGGAGGTCGAGGCCCTGGTCGCCCAGGTGAGCCAGACCCAGGGACTGCTCGCCGAGGTGAGCAGCTACGAGCGAGAGACGGTACAGCACGCGCCCATCAGCGCCGTCGTCTCGAAGGTCATTCTCCACAAGGGTGAGCTGGCCGCCACCGGCAACCCCATCGTCACCCTGGTCGACCTCGACAGCGCCTGGGTCTCCTTTCCGGTGCGGGAAGATCGCCTCAAGGGCCTGGCGCCAGGAACGGTGCTCCAGGTCGAGATCCCCGCGCTGGGCACCACGGTGCCGATGCAGGTCTTCAACATCGCCGCCCTGGGTGACTTCGCGACCTGGCGGGCCACCGCGGATCGCGGCGGCTTCGACCTGAAGACCTTCGAGGTGAAGGCCCGGCCCCAGGCGAAGGTCGTCGGTCTGCGCCCCGGCATGACCGCGCGTTGGGCGCCCCAGTCGTGACGTCGAGCGAGGGCCACGCCATGCACCGGTTCCTGAGGCACTTCCTCCATCAGCTCCTCGAGCTGGTGCGGGTTCGAAAGCTGCAACTCCTCCTCGTCATCTTCGTGGGCTCGTGTCTGCTCGCTGGGGAGATCTACCGGGAGCGGGTGGTCCGCGAGCTGCCCGTCGCCGTCATCGACTTCGACAACTCACGCACGAGCCGCGCGGTGCGGCTGTTCCTCGAGGCCACGCCCGAGCTCACGGTGGTGGAACAGACACCCACGACGGTGGCCGAGGCCGAGGCGATGCTGGTCGACGGTCAGCTGGCCGGGGTCGTCGTGCTCCCCGCGGACCTCTCGACCTCGCTCAAACACGGGCGCAAGGCCAGGGCGCTGGTCGGCGTCGACATGAGCAACGTGCTGGTGGGGCGCACGAGCTACCGGGCCATCGCCAAGGTCCTCGCGACGGTGGCCGGAGGCGTCGAGCTCTCGTACCTCCAGAAGACCGGCGTGCCCTCGCGCCGGGCCATGGCCGCGGTGCTCCCCGTGGTGACCGACGAGCACCTGAGCTTCAACCCCACCGGGAGCTACTCGCTGTACATGGCCCCCAGCGTCACCTTCTTCTTCCTCAACCTGCTGGTGATGGTGCTGGTCGGCCAGGTCTTCCTCCCCTCGTCGGTGGTGGTGACTCCGATCGAGGCACTGGGGCGGCTGGCGGCGATTTGGACCGCCACCATGGGCGCTGGGTTGGGCCTCGCCTATGGCCTGCTCCCCTTCTTCGGCCTGACCAGCCACAGCAGCCTCGCGCTGTTCGCCTCGGCCCTGGCGCTCTTCCTCCTGGTCGATCTGCTCCTGGCCGTGGCCCTGCAAGCGATCGTCCCGTCGCGGGTGTTGGCGTTCCAGCTCGGGCTCTTGCTCGGCGTGCTGTCGCTGATGCTGTCTGGAGCCACCTTCCCCGTCGATGCCTTCCCTCCAGCGTTCCAGGCGCTGTCGTCGGCATTGCCTTTCACCGCCTTCTCTCGAGGGCTCCGGCTGTTCTTCAACCAAACCCTGTCGATGGCCGAGATGACCGAGATGTATCAACAGCTCTCCACACAAGGGGCGATCTTCCTCGGACTGATGGGCTTCGGGTGGCTCGGCCGCCGGGGCTTGGCCCAGTGGGCCGGGAGGCCAGCATGAACCGCCGCATCCAGGAGCTCGTCCAGAGCGCTCGCGACGAGTGGCGCTCGCTGACCAAGCGCAAGGGCGTCTTCACCGTCTTGCTGTTGCTGCCAGTGCTCTACCCCGTGCTGGTCTCGGCCCTGTACGTCAATCGCGAGGCCTCGGAGCGACCGACGCTGGTGCTCGACCTCGACAACTCCGAGCTCTCGCGCGAGCTCGCGTTGCACCTCGACGCCACGCAGGGGCTCCACGTCGTGGGCCACCCGGAGTCGACGGACCAGGCCTTCGAGGAGCTCCGGCAGGGCCACGCCGAGGTGTTCGTCCGAATCCCGGAGGACTTCTCTCGATCGATCAAACGCGGCCACCAGGGAAAGGTCGGCCTGTGGGTGAACTCGGCCAACATGTACACCTATGGCGTCGCCGCGCTCGGGGTGTCGAACACGGTGCTGGCGCTCAACAAGGAGCTCGGGGCCGCGCGCCTCGCCAAACGCGGCGTGTCGACCACGCTGGCGGCGCGCCGGGTGCTCCCCATCACCTGGGACGAGCGAGACCTGTTTCACCCCACCGCGAGCTACGGCGACTTCGTGGTCACCGGCATCCTCCTCATTGTCATTCAGCAGATCGTCTTGATGTCCCTGGCGTACTCGGTGGGGTGGCAGCGGGAGGACGAGGTGCTCCAGCGCACGCCCTACCCCTTCACGCACTTGAGCGGCAAAGCGCTGGTGCACCTCGGATTCTACTTCCTGGGCATCTCCCTCATCGTCTTCGTCATCTTCCCTGTCTTCGGTTGGCCGGTGAGGAGCCCAGCAGCGATGTTCGCGCTCTTTTCGGCGCTGGCAGTGACGATGGTGCCCCCCGCGCTGCTGGTGGCAAGCCTGGTGCGAGACCGCTTCGTGGCGTTCCAGCTGCTCCTGTTCTTCTCGGTGCCGCTGTTCCTCATGTCTGGGTTCACCTGGCCTCTGGACCAGATGCCGGTCCACGTGCAGGCGTTCGCCTGGCTGTTCCCAGCCACGCCCGCGCTCCAGGCGCTGAGGGTGCTGTCGATGAAGGCAGGCGACCTTCATGCGGTGGCGCGTCACCTGTGGATCATGGCGCTCCAGTGGGCCGTCTGGAGCGCGCTGGCCCTCGTCGTCGTCCGCCGTCGCTGGCACCGCCACCTCCCGTCGCCTCCGGCGCCTGTCACCGCCTGACCTCTCCCTTCTGCTCCGATCTTCAACCTCGAGGTTCTCATGATTCTCACGTCCTTCGTCGTCGCGTTGTCACTCGCTCAGGCGAGCCCTCCCCCAGCTCCCACGCTCACCCTCGCGCAGGCCTTCCACGAGGCCCAGGCGAAGAACCTCGACCTCAAGGTGGCTCAGGCGAGACTCGGCCAGGCTCGGCTCCTCCAGCGAAAGGTCTGGGCCCACTACCTGCCGAGCCTCGAGCTCGGCGCGGCCTACACCCACAACTCCGAGGAGAACGCCACCGAGGTGCCGACGGGCTACTCCCTGCGCACCATCGGCACCTCGTCGATGAATGGCCCGGCGTTCGATCCGACCAAGCCGGTGTCGGTCGCCAACCCGCCGGGCATCCCCTCGAACGACATCATCGTGCCCACCGGCTACGACAAGGTCTACTTCATGAAGAAGGATCAGCTCGGCGCCGAGCTGACCCTCACTCAGCCGCTCATCGTGCCGGAGCTGTGGCCGGCCATTCACGAGGCGTACCTGGGAGAGCAGATCGCCGAGAGCACCGTCGAGAACGCGCGCCGCGAGGTCCTCTTCGGCGTGGCCCAGCTCTACTACGGCGCGGCGAGCCTGAAGGAGGCGATGTCGGTGCAGCGACGGCTGCTCGAGAACAACCTCGCCCATGAGCGTGACGCGGAGACGAGAGTGAAGGCCGGAGCGCTCCCGAAGATCGGCCTCATTCGCGCCCAGCTCGACCGCACCCGCAGCGAGCAAGACCTGCTCCGGTCTCAGAACGCCTATGCGTCGGCGAAGAGCGCGCTGGCCACGCTCCTCGCGAGGGACCCAGACTTCGAGGTCGAACGGCCCGAGGAGCCGGCGCTGCCCGAGACGAGCTCAGACCGGGAGTCCTTCTCGCTCGATCACCGCCCTGACCTCAAGGCCGCCCGTGGACAACGGGAGCTCGCCGAGCGAACCTTCGACGCGGTGGGCTACCAGTACGCCCCGAAGGTGGGCCTGAGCGCGGGCCTCCGTGCCGGCAACGTGAAGGCCTTCGCCCCGGAATACGCCATGTGGTCGGTCACGGTGGGCCTCAAGTGGACGCTGTGGGACGGCGGCCTTCGAGAGATCGAGCGACGAGAGAAGGAGCTCAAGTTGGCCGAGTCGGAGGCGATGCTCGGGGCCTCGACCCAGAAGGCGCGCGACGAGGTGCGGCGAGCGAGCCTCGACCTCGAGAGCACCCGGGCGAACCGCGTCAAGGCCGAGGAGCAGCTCAAGCTGGCCAGGGAGAACAGCGCCATGGTGGATCAGAACTACACCGCGGGCATCGCCTCGCACCTCGACGCCTCCGACGCTGCGACTTCGCTGGCCAACGCGGAGATCGGCTTCGTCGCCGAGTCGCTCAACGGTCAGCTCGCGACACTTCGCCTCCTCAAGGCCATGGGCGCCTTCGACCCTCGCTAGCCACTTCCTCTTCACGCACAGGCACACAGCCATGAATCGAATCATCCACGCCCTCAGCCTCATCACTCTCGCCTCGTCACTCAGCGCGTGCGGGGTCTCCGAGAACCGCACGCTCATCACCGCGAGCGGCGTCATCACGCCCGTCGGCGCGGCCCAGGTCGCCGGGGTGGCCCTCACGCTCTACGGCGCCAAGGACCTCGTCACAGGTGCGGCGCCGACCGTGCTCAGCCAGACCGAAGTCGGAGCCGACGGCACGTGGTCGGCCTCGAGCGTCGACGTCGGCCAGGTCGCCGACGCGCTCATCGCGGTGACGAACGAGGGCGCCGACGGCGGGTTCTTCCCCACGCTGAGCGGGGTGGTCGACTACTCCATTGGGCAGAGCAAGACCGACCTGAGCTCGGGCCGGCTCTTCGTGGTGCCTCGCTCGTTGGCGACGCTCCTCGCCACCGAGCTTGGGAAGCCCGAGATGCTCGAGCAGGGCTTCGTCATGGGAGTGGTGACCAACGGGGTCACGCCCATCGCCGGGGCCCGAGTGAAGAGCGCGAGCAGCCTGTCGCTCGAGGTGTGGTACCCGACCTCGGACCTCCGCCAGGTGTCGAGAACCGAGACCTCGGCCAACGGCCTCTTCGTCATCCCAGCTCGACCCGCGTTGCTCTTCCTCGACCTGGTGGCTGAGAAGACCGGCCACGCGTTCGCCACGACCCTGGCGCCGCTCAAGGTGGGCACCTGCAGCTTCGCCGTGATTCTGCCGGCCTCGGGTGCCGAGACCCCCAAGCACCTCGTCGATGTCGCTGGCTTGGTGACCCCCATTGGAGCCAGCACCGCCGCCGGGGCCTCGGTGGAGGCGCTGGCGCCCTACGACTACGCGACGACGAGCTCCCCCACGGCGCTGGCGTCCTCGACGGTCAGCGATGCGGGGACGTTCTCGTGGAGCCAGGTTGACGTGAGCAACGTCTCGCAGGGGCTCCTCGCGCGGGTGGGCGGCAGCTCGGGCGCCTTCTTCCCCACCGTCAGCGGCGTCGTGGCGTGGGTGAGCGAGGCCGACTCCGACAAGCGGGTCTCCTCCGCCGCTCACCTGTTCGCCGTCTCGAACCACCTGGCCACCACGCTGTCGGCGGCCCTGGGCCAACCGCGGATGCTGACCGATGGCTTCGTCATGGGCATGGTGACCGACGGTCGAGCCCCGGTGGCTGGCGCGACCATCGCCCGGGCCGACGGACACCCACTCACCGTCATCTACCCGAACGCCACCTTCACCGGCCTCTCCGAGACGGCGACCTCGGCCAACGGCCTCTTCGTGCTGCTGCCCGACCCCTCGCTGGCCTTCGCCGCCATCACCGCGGTGAAGACCGGCGCCTCCTTCCAGCCGGGCGTGCTCCTGCCGAGCGCCGGGACCTGCTTCTTCGTCGCGCTGCACCCTTGATGTGCTGGTGTCCCTCGACGAGAACACCGCGACTGATGTCAGCCTCGGCCGATCGGTCGACCGCTCCGGCTCCACTCGCTGTAGGAGCCGACGTACAGAGCGGCCCCCTGCATGCCAGCGAGCTCCAGCGCGAGGAGCGTGTGGCAGGCAGTGACGCCTGAGCCACAGTGAACCACCAGCTTCGCAGGCGCGGTCCCTCCCAAGAGCCCGAGGTACATCGCGCGCAAGGTGGCCGCCGGGAGGAAGCGACCATCGGGCCCGAGGTTGTCGCTGTAGGGCAGATTGACGCTACCCGGGAGGCGCCCGGCCGGGGGGTCGAACGGCTCCGTCTCGCCACGCCAGCGCTCGCGGCTGCGCACGTCGAGGACCTTCCAGGAGGGGTCAGCGAGCGCTTGGGCGACGGCGCCGATGTCCGCGAGCGAGCGCCGCCAACCCGAGAAGGAGTACGGCGAAACGACGGGCCGCGGCTGGGCGGACCCCGTGACGACCGCGAAGCCCGCGGCTTGGGCGGCGGGAAGACCTCCGTCCAGCACCGAGACTCGCTCGTGGCCCGAGGCTCGCAACATCCACCACAGGCGCGCGGCGGCGTTGACCCCCGACGCGGCATCGTAGGCCACCACCCAGGTGTCGGGCCGAAGACCCCAGGCCCCGAGCTGCGCCGCCCAACGTTCAGGCGATGGCAGTGGATGGCGACCTCCATGGGCCGGATCGAAGCCAGGCTCCGTGGCCGCGCTGAGGGTCGTGTTCAGGTCGGCGTGCAACGCCCCGTCGAGATGGCCGGCGGCGAACGCCTCGGCGCTGGTCCGGGCGTCGAGGAGGAGGACCGGCACAACAGGGTTGCGCAGGGCTTCAGGGGCGACGATGGGGCCGAAGGACATTGCAGCGGATGGTACCGCCAACTCGCCGCTTAGGCGAAAGCAACTGCTCCCGTGGTCACGGACGAAGGCAGCCTGACACGAGCGCCGCCCACGTCCGCGAACGAACACCGCGCCCGGGTCAGTCGGCGCCGACCGTGGGTGGTGCCGAGAGGTCGAGCTCGTACACGCCGAAGTTCCCCGAGGCGACGAAGGCCCAGGTGCCGGTGAAGGCCAGGTGCGTGGCCCAGCCCAGCGTACGGAGGAAGTTCACTCCGACGGGCGCCTCGAGGTTCGACACGTCGACGACCAGCACTCCGTCGCCAGGGAGATTGACGAAGAGCCGGTCTCCATACAGCCCCATGAGCTGGGTCGAGAAAGCAGTGCCGAACTCGCTCGAGGAGCGTTGGGCAAACAGCCCCTGACTCACGTCGAAGACAAGCAGTGTATTGGACGCCGTCGAGGTGCTGCTGCTGGAGGAACCGTCAGCGACTGCCACCCCGGTCCACCACCAGCTCCGGCTCAGGTTGACGAACAGTCGCCCGGCGTCGCCCACCACGTCGGAGAGCAGCTTGTCCTCGAGGGTGCGCGTATCGGAGAGCCGCGCGACGTTGCCCTGACGGGTAAGGAGATGCAGCCGCTCCTCGGGGTACCAGCTGGAATAGCCGTTGTTGGTCTTCCACGAATAGCGATAGTCGAAGGTCAACAACCGAGTGGTCTCACCCTCAGTGAAGACACGCATGGTGGAGCCCGGGGTGTTGACGACCCAATCACTCACCAGCGAGGCGTCGTAGTGCTCGGTGTAGTATTTGTATTGCGTGAACGCCGTCGTCCCCTGGTTGACCGTGCCGACGAGCTTCCGGGTGTTCATGAAGAAGCCGCTCGTACCTTCACCACCCCCGAGAATGCCCCGGTACTCGACCGCCGGTGGCATGTAGGTGCCGCCCGAGTAGGTGTACTGCGCGAGCTCCTTGGTCGTCACCTTGAGCGCGTCGGCGTTGGAGGCGTCGAGGAACAGGAGGCGCTGGACCCAGCCATTGCCCGCGTACTTGGTGGCGAGCACGGCCACGCCCTCCGACGAGATGGCCAGCCCGTCGCCTCCGTACCAGGAGCCCGGCCAGTAGCCCCACATGTCCACGCCGCACCAGAAGCCCCAGTACTGCGCGAGGCTCACGTCGAGCTGGGCGCTGCCCCGGCGCTGTGGATGCGTTGGGTCGCTCAAGTCGAAGGCCACGACCTCGGTCGAGGTGACGTTCGAGCGCCAGCTCTGCGAGCTCGGGTCGCCCACTGGCCGGAAGAGGAGGAGGAGGTTCTTCCACTGGACGACTCGGTCCACCCGGCCGACGGTGAAGGTCGCCACCGGCGCGGCGTCGTCGAGCCCGGCCGCGGCGCGCTTCACCCGGAACTCCGAGGCGCCAGGCTGCCACCACGACGCGACGCCGAGCTGCACCTCGTCGACCAGGTACTCGCCAAAGCGGTACAGCCGAGCATGGTACGGAGCCACCTCGATAACGCTCTGAGTGACCGGGTTCGCCAGGTCGTCGATGTCGACGACGGAGACGTGGGTGTCCGACAGGTTCACCATCATTCGACGGACGCCCGCGGCCGACTGGTGAGCGAACACGATGGAGCGGTTCACCTGGCCTCCCGGGTGCACCACCGTGCCCCAGTTCTTGAGCACCGTCTGATCGGCCGGAGCTTTGGCCGGGTCGTCGGCGGCGAGATCATACGACATCATCCCCACCGCGGACTCCGGCTGGTACCAATACCAGCCATCATCGGTGTCGGTCTTCTTGTAGTAGTTGACCGGCACGGTCACGACGTTGGTCCGGGCGTCGGAGAACATGCCAATCATCTTGTGCGCCTGATCGAGGTCCCAGCTAATCTGCGACCAGACCCAGGCCGCGTTCTGTACGGTGACGCACTTGCGCTGCACCAGGCGAATCTTGGCGAGGTCCTTCACGTCGATGAGGCTGACGGCGATGTCGCTCGACCAGCCCGTGGCAGTCGAGGCGAACCCGACACACGACTCGGAGTTGTCCCGACCGATACCCAGGAGGTAGTGGCCCGAATCCACCAGGCGGAACACGCTCATGTCGCCGGAGAGGCCGTCGATGGCAGACAACACCTTCAGGTGGCTCGGGTCGGCGAAGCTCAACGCATACAGCGGGTCGACGCGGCGGGAGGTGATGGCGAAGACGACTTTCCGACTCAGATCGAAGGTTGAGCCACCCACCGCCTCGCCCGGCTTCCCGAACGGCAGCGAGTCGACTTTGGTGGGTTTGGCGCCGTCGGTGATGTCCCACGCCTCGAGATTGTTCTGAATGAAGGAGCTCCCTGCGCAGCCTGACGACGACCATTCCTGGCGAGCGAAGATACCCAGGTAGTACCCCTTCTTGGTCGCATCGTCGTACACGTACGTCTGCTTGAATTGGTCGGTCAGCGCGCCGTAGGTGGTGAACTTGGTGTGCTGGCGGATCTTCCCCGTCGGGTCGGAGATGTCGATGATCGAGACGACCGCCTTCTGCAAGCTCTGGTAGTTGCCACACCTGTAGGGGCTGCCGTCGAACGTGGAGCCCCACACCGACCAGTTCTCGACCACGTGGAGCGTGTTGGCGGTGGCCGACAGCGCGACGCCAGTGAAGTACTGCCCCGAGCTCGAAGTGCTGGTCGAGGTGCTGTTGCCTCCGCCCTCGAAGATCTTCAGCTGGTCGACCAGCGTGAGGTTCTTGGGGTCGGCGACGTTGAAGGAATAGACCCAGGCCTGCTCGGTGTGGGTCTCACCCACGG
Source organism: Myxococcales bacterium (assembly GCA_003153055.1). Next base: position 6,007 of record PMBV01000251.1, on the reverse strand, counting down.
CAGCACCAGGCCAATAGTAGGACTGAGGCATATACGACACGACGTACACGGTGTCGTCGATCTTCCGTGACACGCCCTCCTTGAGCTGACCGATGATGTCGATGCTCTTGATGACCTGGGGGTGGCTCAGATCGCTGACGTCGATGGAGACGAGCTGCGAGACATTGCGCCGGGTGACCTGGAGGCCCGTGGCGCCCCTGGTCAGGTAGAGCGCGTCACGCAGCAGGGCGTAGACGGTGTTCCCCACCACATACATCTCGATGGGGTACCCGTGTATGGGCAGCCGGCCCAGCTGCGCGGGGTGAGCGGGGTCGTTCAGGTCGTAGATGACGAAGCCGCGGTAGGTGTTGAGGTAGAAGAGGCGGTTGGCATCGACCCGATAGATGTCCGCCTCTTCGACGGTGCCGGTGCGCCCGCTGGGAGCTGCCGTGCCCGTGCCCGCCGTCGCGTCGGACGACGGGGCGCCCGCGGTGGGCCCCGCGTTGGCGGCGGTGTCTTCGGCGCGGCCTGCAGAGCTCGACCCCGGTTCGAGGGTGACGAAGTCTTCCTGGCCGGTTTTCAAAGGGTTGTTCGGGTCGTTATTCAAGCACCCAGTGCCGGCCTGCATGGCCAGCACCGCCAGCCCGAGATACAACGTGTGCGCGCGAAGCTTCCCCATGGACTCCTCCAAGTTGATAACCCGAGGGTTCAAAGCAAAGAACTGACCGGCCGGCCCTCGAGGAATATCAACGAATTGAGTCTGCCATGCCCCGCAGTTTCCTGAGATCCGCCGGCAATCTTCGCGAAATTCGAGGAGGCTGGCTCTATGAGCGTGACGCTGGTGCCCCGGTGTATTGACCGACTCGGCGGTGTGCCGCTCGGCACGCCGATTTCGCTGGTCGACTTCAGCCGGCTCCTCGGCGACCTGGTCGGTCGACCACGGCGGGTCACCGCGCTCGAGCAACTCTGCGCCGGAGATTCGGAGCTCGAGGGGCGACTGACCAAGAGAATCCTCCCGGCGATCGTGCGCCTGGCCAGGCAGCTCCCCGATGCGCCGCTGGACTCTCATGTTCCCCTCGGGGCAGTTCGGACCTCGTTGCCTCGGCGCCTCGTGGCCGGTTGGCTCGCGCACCTGTTCCTTGGAACAATCGCCGAGCCCAGCCCGGAGCACCCCGAGCTCTGCGGTGCTCGGCTCCTCGCTTCGCAGCACCCATGGGAGCAGGCCAAGGTGCGGTGCGTGGTGGAATACTTCGACCGGGTCGCCCAGGCGGCCCCCCAAGGGACCCTGGAGATCGAACGAGTCGTCGCGCCCGCGCCCACGCTGGAGCACTGGGCTGCCAACACCATGCCTTTGGCGGACCTCGACGTCGAGCCAGCGGGCGCCATCGAAGACGCCGCGGGACATCGACAGGTGGACTTCGCCAATCAATACCTCGGTGGAGGTGTGCTCAGCGGGGGCTGTGTGCAGGAGGAGATCCGCTTCGCAGTCGCGCCCGAGAACCTGTTCGGCATGCTCCTCTCGCCCCGCATGCGCCCGGAAGAGGCGATCGTCCTAAGGGGAGCCGAGCGGTTCGCGCTCACCCGCGGCTACGGACGCTCGCTTGCTTTCGACGGCCCCTTCGAGGACCCCACCCCGCGGCTCGCCGATGGCACCCCGGACATCGAGCTCGCTGCGATCGACGCCGTCGACTACCGGGGCAAGGACCCCAGCGCCCAGTACTCGCTGGAGGCCATTCACCGAGAGCTGGGCAAGGCGCGGAGCGGCTTCTTGCGAGACCAGCGCCTGCTCCCCATCGCGTCGGGCAACTGGGGCTGTGGCGCGTTCGGGGGAGATCCGCAGCTCAAGGCGGTCATCCAGTGGCTCGCCGCGTCGGCGGAGGGTCGGCGACTCCGCTACTTCACGTTCGGTGACCTGCGAGTGGGGGACCTCGCCGGGTTCGTGGCGGCGGCGCGCGCTCAGCATGCCTCGGTGGGGGCGTTAGCCCGGAGGCTCCTCGCGGTCGCGCCCAGCGGCGGTGGGGATCTGTACCGGCGTGTGTTGGCTCGGGTCTCCTTCTCGGAGTGACGACTCGAGACGGTCGCCCGAGGGCGTCAGGCTGGCATTGCTTCGCACACTCGAAACACTGGATGTTCTCGATATGCGGCGCAATCCGCTCAAGGTGCGGCGAAGGGTCGGCAACTGCGCTCCTTCACCTTCGAGCGACCCGCGCGTGGAGGACTCCAGTCCGAGGCCCCCCGAGCACGAGCTCTACTGCTGAGCCGCCCCCAACCTGGCTCCTCCTCGCTTACGCCGAGCCTACTGCCCTGTGTAGGCGAGGCAGGTGGCTTGATGGCTGTCACCGCTACCGGGCCGCACGATCAGCGCATCGCAGCCGAGCTCGGCGCCCTTCTCGCGCAGGGCTTCGATGAGTTCTGCTGCGCTACTCAAGGCCACACCGTGTTGTCCGCGCATGGCGGTCTCGGCGGTGATGATGCCGACCTCCACGAACGGCTTGGTTGGCACACTGGAGGAGAAGACCTGGACGGTTTCTGGCGGGCGCGGGTACAGGGGGCGCGGCGAGGCGTTCGTCGGAACGAACATCACATTTGGGGCGCAGGCGACAAAAGCAAACAACAACACGGTGGCTCGGCGGACCAACATCAAGGCTTTCTCCAGGGTTGATCATCAAGGTAGACGAAGCGTGAGTCTCGCTCAAGGTGAATGCCGGGGCTCCCGAGCAGCTCCTGCACCGTGTCGCCCGAGTGCTCGCCCAACCTCGACTCCGGCCGCAGCCTCGCGCTCCTCCTCCTGGGTCTTGGGGCACCGCTCAACGGAGGCGCTTCCCCTCGCCCCCCCCTCCCGAACTCGACGCTTGAGCAGCCGCGGTCCTACAGGCGTTCGAAGGAGACCGAGCGCGAGGAAGACGGTGCCAGAGACAGGACGAGCAGTGACGGTTCATATCGGTGGGCCCTTCACGTAGAGATAGAGCGCCACCAATTCCGACTGGGTCACTCGACTGGCTCCACGCTCCGGCAAGACCGGTGGACGAGGCGTAGGCGCAGGTGGAGCAAGCTACCGGCGCTCCGGGTGCTCCGTTGGGTCATCAGGCCACGTCAGGCTGTCATTGCTCCGCATGCTCGAAACACTGGATGTTCTCGATATGCGGCGCAAGCTGCCGCTCCGGACAAGGCGACCGTGAAGGTCGTGCGCTGGTCGCGTGCAGGGGGAGGTCCGCTTCGCAATCGTGCCCGAGAACCTCTTCGGCATGCGCCACTTGCCCCGCTTTCGCCCGGGAAGCGGCATCGTCCTCCCGCGGAGACGAGTGGTTCGCGCGCACCAGCCGCGACGGCCGCTCGGTCGCTTACGACGCCCCCGACGTCGAGCTCACCGGACGATTCGAGACGGTCGCCCCAGGTACCTACCGGCGCGGCCTCGCCTTCTTGGCGGTCTGACCCGGCGACGCCGACTTGTCGCGAGAAGCACGAGCCGCGGGCGACGGCGGATCCGGTCGGGGCGCCTCGGGCGAGTTCAGCGGACGGCTCCGCTCCGAGCGAATGAGCTCGACTCGTGCCTCGAGGCCGTCAACTTGCGCCCGGAGCGGAGACAGATCGGCGGTTCCCCTCTCGGGGCCTTGACCAAGTGCCGCCACGCTCCTCACGAGGCCTCGCACCATCCCCTCGAGTGGCGAGAGATCCACCGATGGAAGAGTTCTCTGTGCGGCGCTGCGCAGGCCCTCGACCGTTTCGCGCAGCTCCTCGAGGCGGGCGGCCACGGAAGACACCGGTCCCTCCATGCGCGAGGAGACCATGGCCAGCTCGGCTGCGGATCGGTTCACGACTGCGAGGAGCGACTCCACGGCTGCCACGCTCGGGCTCGCCACAGCTCGGAGCGAATCAACGCTTCCGGCGAGTTCCTCGACTTTCGCCTCCAGCGGTGCCAGGTCCACCCTGGGCCCCGCTACCGTCCCTCGGAGCGACTTAACGTTTTCGGTGAGTTCCTCGACCCTCGCCTCCAGCGGCGCCAAATCCAGCCTGGGCCTCTCCACTGCCCCCCGGAGCGACTCCACGCTTCCTGCGAGTTCCCCGACCTTCCCCTCCAACGGCACGAGGTCCATCCTGGGCCTCTCCACGGTCCCCCGGAGCGACTCCACGCTTCCGGCGAGTTCCTCGACTTTCGCCTCCAGCGGCACCAGGTCCATCCTGGGTCTCTCCACTGCCCCGCGGAGCAACTCCACGCTTCCGGCGAGCGCCGCCACCGCCGGCTTGGCCCCTTCGAGCTCGTCCATCAACCGGGCCCCGAGCACCCCCTGCCCTTCCTTGAGCGCGCCGATCGCCTCCCGGAACGCGGCCACCTCGCCGCGCAGCACACCAATGCCCTGGCTCATCCCACCGATCTCGGAAATGACGGGCGCCACCTCGACCCTCGCGCCGAGCTCCTCGATGCGATGCTGCACCCGGCTCGAATCCGCCGCCATCGCGGCCTCGAGCGCGCCCAGATGCTCGGTCACTCCAGCCAGGTCCCTCGTCGCCAGCTCAGCCAACCGCTGGCCGGCCACGTCGACCCCTGTCTTGACGAGCACCACGTCCCTCGAGACCTCCTCGAGCCGGGCGCTCAGCACCATCAGCTCGCCAGAAGCGATGGGCTCGACGACTCCGCGCAGCGCCTGAACCTGGTTCTGGAGGCCCGAGAGCTGGCCAACCTTCAGTGCGTCGACTGCCGACCGCAGCTCGGTCACGTCTCGTTTGACGCCACCGACGTCCTCCTTCACCCAGGCGAAGTCGGGGGTGAGGCTCCGCTGCACCTCGGCGCCGAGGGTCTCGAGGCGATGCTCCAGGGGCCTGAGGTCGACCTCGGTGCGCATCGACTGAATCGTCACCAGCCCATTGGCCAGTGAGCTGAGCCTGGCCGCGACGTCAGCCTGCCCGCCTCTGAGGCCCTCGAGCAGCGACTTGAGCCCAACCACCTCGTCTCGCACCTCCGTCACCGCGGTCGTCTCGCCCCGAGGTTCTCCAGCCTTGGGCTCGCCCGAGCCCAACGGTCGCACGAGCCCATCGAGAGCCTGGCTGATTCGGCCAGCCAAGCGCTCCTCCAGGCCCCGTTGCTTGGACAGCTCGGCCAACAGCTCGGCTTCCCGTTGGCGGCCCAAGAACCAGCCCGCCAGAAACCCGACCATGGCCGCCGCGAGGAGGAACAGGAGGATCTGCGCGACGAGGCCTGAAATCATGGTGACGTTTCCCGGAAGACGGTGAACTCGATGCGCCGATTCTGCCGCCGACCCGCGAGCGTCCCGTTGGTCGCGACCGGCCGATCAGCCCCGACGCCCTCGGCCACCATGCGAGAAGGGGCAATGTTCCTCGAGGCGATGTACGAGCGCACCGCGTTGGCCCGGGCGAGGCTCAGCGCCTTGTTCGAGAACCGATCGCCCTCCGAGTCGGTGTGGCCCGAGATGCGCACCCGCACCTGAGGAAACCGGAGGAGCCGCGCCGCGATGGCATTGAGCACCACCAGGCTGTCTCGGCGAATGATGATACTCGCCACCTCGAACTCGATGGTGGTTCCCGCCATCAACTGGTCTATCTCCTTCTGCGCTTTCTCCACCGCGACGGCCACGTCGAGCTCCACCGACACGGCGCTGTCTCGCGGCTGATTCACCGCGGCGAACCGGGCAGCCACGGCCGACCTGACGACGTCGTCCTCCGCCCGCCCGAGAAAGAACGACCCCTCCCGGGCAAGCCACATGTGCCGGCCATACGCGCGGAACAGAGGCCACAGGGCAGTGGCGCGCCCTGCCAACCCTTCGTCACCGACCCCACCCACTGCCATCGCATCGACCACCGTCACCCCGTCGCCCAGCCCCTGTCGAACGGCGTCGTTGACCTGATTCTTCTCGGCCTCGCCCGCCACCCGACCGCGGAGAAACACCGTGTGCCCCTCACGAGTCATCGAGAGATACGCGGGTTGCTTGCAGACCGAAGGCGCCGCCTGGGCGCTCCCGACGCCGGTCACCTGGTCAACCCAACCAGCGTTCCGCCACAGGCACAGGAGGAA
>PMBV01000321.1 GCA_003153055.1 Myxococcales bacterium | reverse complement strand
ACTCGGGCACCTTCTCGGGCGACGGGGGGACCCTGAAGGTGAGCGTCGCGACGCGGAGGTGGTACGCCGAGCCCGGTGTCCTCGAGCAGGCTCTCGCGCCGATGGCCGAGCGCCCAGCGGTAGGGCGAGTCTCCGAGGTGCGGAGGAGCGCCATCCTCGAGCCAGACTCCTTCAGCCGCATCGTGCAGCTTCCCAGGCGCTGGATGCCGGTGGAGGAGGTTGAAAATTCTCCGAGGCGAGTCGACTCGATGTGTGAGGTCCCGGAGCACGTCATCGACTGGGACCTCAACGGCGTCGCATCGGTGCTCTTCGGGTCCGCGCAGCTCGCCCAGACATTCTACATCGCCCGCTACGATCTCAAGGGCAAGCTGTGGCTGTGCGAGTCGCCCGGCTGCAAAGAGCCGACCGCGCGACAGTTCTCCTGGGGATCTCCAATCGCAGGGACGAAGGTCGTCGACGTGGAGGACTTCTTCACCGGGCGTCGCCACTCCCTCGCTGCTTCCGACGTGGTGAGGAACTTCCCTCGGGTGAATGAAATCTACTGCTACACCGGGAAGTACCTCGGGCCGAGCCCGTATGGCCCGTGAGGGATGGAGAGTGGACGAATGAGCGGGAACTCTGGACAGTCAGGCACCGGGGCGGTCAGCCCCTTCAACGAGACGACCATCGAGCTCGTCGCTGGGGCGGAGCTGGCCATCGGCGTGACGGCGGTGCCCAAGACCTCGCTCAGCCTTGCCTCATCGAAATCGCCGGTGCTGAAGAAGGTCGAGACCGAGGGCGCGGGGGGAAAGAAGTGGCCGCGACTCCAACTCGAGCTCGCCTTCTCGGGGACCGGCGAGAACCTCCCTCGGAGCCTCAGCTGCAACGTGCTCTGCGACGTCGAGCGGAAGCTCATGGGGGTGACGTGCTCCCACCACTATGACGCCGGGGCGTTCTCGCTCGAGAAGGGCTCTGACGGGAAGTATGCGATGACCGCCAGCATCGACGTGGTGACGGCGTCGCTTTTCGGCAAGGGCACGGTGCGCTTCTCGCTGGCGCCCCTGTTCCCTCACGCGACCATCGTCAAAGACGTGCTCACGTACGCCTTCGACCTCGCCGCGGATCTCGGCCTCGCTGGGCTTGCCGCCCCACCAGCCCTGGCCGAAATCGGCGATTGCGTGGTCATCACCCCAGACATCGATCGGCGCTTGGCGGAGCTTTCCGGCCTCGTCCTGAGGGCGAGCATCGTCGAGCGGGTCGAGAGGTACTTCGTGGAAGTCACCACTGGGCCCAAGGAACATCGCGTCACCCGCAAGGAGTCGCGACAGGAAAAGCAGAAGGAAAACACCGTCGAGGTGCTGGTGTGGCGGGGCGAGCTCAAGGCCCGTACGTGGGTGGTCGGCACGGCGCGGCAAGATGCCTACCGCTACCTGACGTGCTACAAGGCCGAGGAGCAGGGAGCGTATGATTTCGACCTCACGCTCGAGGCCTCCTTCGACGGTGGGGCGAGCTTCACGACGCTCTGGGGGCTCCAGGAGCTGGGGCGCGGCGTCCCAGTCGTACGACCAGCACTGGAGAGCTTCACCGCGATCGTTCGGCCCATGTGGGTCGCCAAGAGGGGTGTCGAGACGGTACGTACGTTCTCGACGCTCCCTCCAGACGTCGCTCGAGACGTGGTGGTTCAGGGCGAGATACGAGGGCTCTCGAAGGACCTCGGCTCGCTCCGGTGGAATCTCGCGGTGACCATTTGGGGTGCCCGCCCCATCGTGCTCGAAGCGCCAGCGGACAAAAAAGACAAGAAGGCCGATCGCCCGGGGCAGGCGCCGGGTGCGACGAGCCCACGACCACGCCTCGCCGTGCACGAAGTCGCGACTCAGGCCGTGCTCCTTGAGGACCACGGCCGTTTCGAGCTGGTCTTCGGCCTCGACCGGTTGCCCGGTTCCGAGTGGCTCACCAAGGCGGCCTATCCCACCTACTTCGCCACGTTCTCGTTCGATCGCCAGGTGACGAATACGCCCGAGGCCCAGCCAATCACTGAGATCATCTCTGTCGACCCGTTGAAGTTTCGGCTCGCCGCGCCCGAGGACCTGCTCGACGGTGTGACCGCGGGAAATGCGGTGGCGGTCTTGAGCGAAGGACTCCCTGGCGATCCGGTCTGTGTCCCGCACGTCAGCTCCATTCGCTTCAGCGTCGAGGGCGAGAACCTGGTGATTGGTTACCACCTTGCCGGAGACCTGGCTTACTGGGGCAAGGCGAAGGCAACCTACGCGCTGCGAGTCGAGGAGTCAGGAAAGGACCCGGTGGAGATCCCGCTGACCGTGACCGCCCCTTCTCCTCATGTGCGGAGGGCATCGCTCGCCCTGGGCGACCAGCGAATCCTCGGCAAGGAGGTCGAAGCCACGGTCACTGTCGAGTCTCCCAGTGCCCACGATGCGTCCCAGCGATTGAAGTGCACGCCCAGCCTGGAGGGGCCCATCGCGCTCACCGGGCAGCGAGGTCGAGATGACGGCCGCCGGAGGCTCTGGTGCAATACGCACTACATTCCAACGCACCTCGACACCAAGACCACCACCAAGCAGCGCCTGCTCTTCGCCTTCTACGAGGAACTGGCCGACCAGCGCCGGATTCCCCTGGGCTATATCAACCCATCGTATGATTTGCCGAGCGGCACCGGCGGGCTGGTCGCTCCCAGTGGGCTCTTCGGAGCATGGCTGAACGACCCAAGCAATCTCGACGACGCGCTCAAGAAGGGCAGGGTGCTCGTGGCGGCTGAGTCCGCCTCGCCAGAGGGCAGCGTGCTCAAGGCCATGACATTGCCACCGCCGATGGTCGTCGAGGGCTCCTCCCGGCCGCGCTCGGTGAAGGGCCTGCTCCGCTTCGGCAAGTGCGTGTCGGCGGCGTTCAAGAAGAAGCTCCTCAGCGTGGCCGGCAGCCTCACCACCGAGGGGTGCACCGATTCGCTGGTCGTGGCCGATTACCTCATGGTCATCATGGCCTGTGAGACTGGGGGCCAGCTTTCGCCCAGCATCGAGAATGGCATAGGCGCCATTGGCCTCATTCAGTTCATCGTCAAAACCGACGAGAAGATCCAGGAGATCGCCAACGACCCGAAAGTCGATCCGACCGACGTCATTGCTCGACTCAAGAGTCTGGGCCACCTGACGGTTGATGCCCGCGCCACTGCGTACCGGAACGAGCTCAAGGCGATGTCGCCGGACCAACAACTGGAGAACGTCCGCAACTTCCTCGTGCGGCAGGTCGCGCCGAAGAAGCCCAAGACCCTCGAGGACTACTACTGTTGCGTGTTCTTCCCCTCGGCTGTCGGGCAGGTGGACAGTTTTGTCATTGGCGCCAGTGGGTCCGATGCGGCGAAGGGCAACCCGAGCCTGTGCGTCAACGGCGTCCTCTTGAAGAGCCAAGTGCGTCTGCGGATCCAAGAATGGTCGACCCGCGGCGAGAGGTACAGGGCTGACGAGGACGACGACAGCCCGGTCCCCTACAAGGCGTAAGGAGGCCGACTTCTCCTCAGGCGGGGATCGCCACGACGACCACCACAGCGTTGCGCCACCCGTCGAGCTTCCCGCGGCACCGAGCGACCTCTCGTTCGCCATCGTCGAAACGAGGCGGTGAGGTAGGATCTCCATGCGTCGCCCCGAGAGTCGCTCGAGGGCGCAGCGAAGGAAGAGCGGAGGGAACTGAGGTGAACGTGAGGTGGGTCCTGTTGGTGATTGGCGCCCTTGGGTGCGCGGGCGAACCGCGTGGCAGAATGCCTGTGGCCCGAAACGCAGGGGTGGAGGCCTTGAGCCGGTGTGGGGAGGCACCCGCCGATCCTCCCGAGGGCGCACGCAAGGTCCCCGCGCGGCAAGTCGAGAGCTACGGCGCCAGCTTGGTCGGGGGCACGTCGGACTACGTGTTCCTCTCCACGAGAAAGGGGGCTCCGCAGCTGTTTCGCGGCTCTCTCCAAGCCACCGGTGCGGCTCCCGTGCAGCTCACCCATTTCGCGGAGGGCGTGCCGGACGGAACCGGCGCTCGTCGGGTGATTTCCCCTGACGGGAAACAGGTGGCGTTCCGATGTCGCGCGGGCTTCTGCCGCATCGACACTGCGGGTGGCGCCCACCTCGCTCAGCGCGCGGGCGCCGTGGGCAGCATGTATCAGTTCGGCCCTTTCATCGCCCGGGAGCAACCGGGGCGGTACTACTTCGAGGCGCGCTGGAAGGAGGCGCGGGGGCTCTCCATTTACGCTGATGAGTTCGAGTCGGAGGCTCCGGCTCGCCTCGTCTTCCGCGAGCCGTCGATCAACGGTTGGCTTCAAGACGTGAGCGTCGACGGGCGGCGTGCCCTTGCCCTCGACATGCGGTCGCACACCGACTGGGCGCTGGTGCTGGTCGATTTGGTGGGAGGGACCTCGCGTCAGATCTCACTGGGGCGATGAAGATCCGCACCAGCCGCTGCTCGCCAACGAGCACTCGCATGTCGTCCTCCTTCGATTGATCCACGTCCTCGTGCTCGAGCCTCCTCGAGCTACCCGCCTCGAGTGAGCCATCGCGCCACCAGGAGGCCCACCACCACCGGCCCCGAAGCCACCCACGGTCGTCACGATCCACGAAGCCGCTCGCTCCGCGGGTCGAGTAGTCCCACGGGTCCGGTAGTCAGATCTGAGCACGCGCCCACCATGGAGCGACACACTTTCGGCCCTTGCCCCCAAAACTACCGATTGGTAGATTAAAAAATACCATGCGGTAGGCGATCGTTGGTCTTGCGGTTCGTTTCTCCGATCCGGGGTTTCCGACATGAATGCGAGGTGGCCTCGTACCGCTCGTACCCCACAACACGAAGGAGCCACGCCATGAGACACAAGCTGGTACGCGTAGCCGTCATCTTCAGCGCCTTCTGGCTAGCGTCGAGCAGTTGCGGTGGATCAACCCCTGCCTCGGAGGACGACCGCGACGCAGGTCCTGGCTCCGGCGAAGACGCGGGGAGCGGCGGCGGGCAGGCGGCAGGTGGAGGCACCGCAACCGGCGGGGGTCGCCAGGCAACAGGCGGAGGCATCGCAACCGGCGGGGGTCGCCAGGCGACAGGTGGAGGCACCGCAACCGGCGGCGGTCGCCAAGCAACAGGTGGAGGTACCGCCAGCGTGAAGCCACCGTGCCTCAAGGACCCCAATCAAGTGGCAATGACGGGAGATTCCTATGTTGCTGCTCCCTCCTATATCGGCAAGGCAATCGTCGCCGCGGCGCTCGCGGATCGCGCGCTTGCGTCAGGCCAGTCCTATCAAGATCTATCCGTGCCTTTCACGACGATCAACAGCGGTCAGATTCCCAGCCAGCTCGACTCGGCGTTGACCAAGTACCCCAAGCTGAAGACCCTCATTACCGACGGATGTGGCAACGACATCATCTTTTCGGTCGTTTGCCTTGCGGCTGGATCTGACAAGAATTCGGCCTGTACGGATATCATCAAAGGGTGCATTACGAATTTCGAAGCCATGGGTCAGAAAGCAAAAGCAGCGGGCGCCACGGACGTGATCATATTTCAATACCCAGATAACGTCCCCATCGGAGGCGCGGATATCCTGAAGTACGGGGTGGAGGAGGGGAAGAAATCGGCGGCGGCCATGACTACGGCCGACTTTCGAACCTACCTCGTCGACGTCGCACCATTGATGAAAGATCACCCTGATTGGTACTCGGACGCGCTCATTCATGTGAATTCAAGTGGCGCTAAGCTGATCGGCGACGCGATATATAAACTCATGAAAGACAATTGCATTGCACAACCGGAAAGCAGCGGCTGCTGCCAGCCCTGGTAGCTGCAGCATTTCGAATACACCGAACCTGGATCAAGGAAGGCAGCCGGCCTTCCCGACTTCACAGCCTACGCTTCGGAGCCGGTCACCTGCAGGCTCGTTCTTCCTCTCCTTCTCCGCGGCTGCCCGAGCTGACGCCGTCGGGGGAACCGGTGCGCTCTCGTCTAGCGCCGATACTCGCGCATCGCCGGAAGCGTGCGCCCATCGAAGTCGAACAGGGCCTGGTTCTCCCACGCGTCGCCCGACGTAGGGTCGGCGGGATCCCACCCATTGCCCGGCACCGCGGTCCACGTGGCATCCCAGTAGAAGGCGCCGAGCCCGCGTCCATTTGGGACCGCGCGCACGATGGAGAGGACGTCCCGAAAGTTCGCAGCCTGCCCCTCGGGTGTCGCCGGATATCCCGAGACGAGCTGACTCGGAGCACGGATGGCGTTCTCCCAACCATCCTTATCGGCGAGCGTGAACGGATACGCGGTCTCCACCACGATGACGTCCTTCTGGTACCGAGCGGAGACGTCGTTCAAGTTCGCCTGGAGGTCGCCGAGCGAGCCGTGCCAGTAGCCGTAGTACGACGCGCCGATGACGTCGAACTCCACGCCGAGCGCGGTGATGTTGTCGAACCACCACCGATACAGGCCGTTGTCGCCGCCGTTGGCGAGGTGGAGCATCACCTTCGTCTCCGGCGAACAGTCCTTCACCGCCTGGTAGCCCGCCTTCAAGAAGGCCGCGAGGTTCTCCCAGTGAGGCGGGTTCCAGGTATGGCCGTCCGGCCACAGCATTCCCGCGTTCAGCTCATTGCCGAGCTGCACCATCGCAGGGGCCACGCCGTGCCTCTTCATGGCGTGGCAGACCCGGTACGTGTAGGCGTAGATGGCGCTCGTGAGCTGCGCAACATCGAGGTTCGCCCACGCAGCTGGCTTGGTCTGATGATCCGGGTCCGCCCAGGTGTCCGAGTAGTGAAGGTCGACGAGGACGCGGAGCCCCGCAGCCGCCGCTCTCCGGGACATTTCGACGAGCTCCTCGGCGTCGTGGTAGCCGTCGGGCGAATCGACCCAGGCGCGCAGGCGAACGGAGTTGGCGCCGTGCTCCTTCAGGATACGGAGCGCGGCGTCGAGCTGGTGGTTGTGATGGCCTTCGTGCCCCCGACAGGCGACGTGCTCCGGCCGAAGGTCGTCGAGATAGACACCGCCGAAATCCACCGACTTCGCGAGGCTCGAGACGTCCGCGCCGAGAATTGAGAGCTCCGCCGCGCCGGGAACGAGCTCGAGGTCGTCGAAGTTCGTCCACTCGCCGGCGTCCGCGTCGGTGTGAAGAACGACCGTGCACGAGCCGCGGTGCACCTGCGCCGACACCACGACCTGGACCCACTGGCTCGCCCACGCGACGGGTGCGTCGACCCGCTCCGGGGCCTCGTCGCAGCCGAGCTCCACGTAGCTGTGGTTGTTGCCGGTACTCCTGCGCACCCACGCACGGAGCGTGTACCAGCCGCGCTCGAGCCCGGTGATGGTCTGAGTCCTCTCCACGGCGAATGGGTCTCGACTCCAGTGGCTCAGCCGAAACTGCCCAGAATGACCTCCGCCTTCGGAGTAGCTCGCGCCTTCATCGCCGACGCCCGTCCACCCGCGCGGACCGGCGACGCCGGCACCGTCGTCCTCGAAGCCGGGATTCACCAGCGCCGGCGCCGAGCTGCCTCCAGCGGCGCGCGCTCCCGGGAGAACCACGAGACAGGCTGAGATGATGCTCATCAAACTCCCTGGCATTGTCTTCCCTTCCTTTCTCGACCTGGCTCAGCTCGCATCGGGGCGTGCGGGTGGAGCGGCCATCGAGGCCAAACTCCCATCGACTCACTTCGACCGCAAGGCGATTCCGCCACACGCCGCTCCGTGCTCCAGAGCTAACTCATGGGAGAACCACGCCCCTCAGCAGCCTAGGTCAGTCAATTGAGCGATCGCTCGTTCAGTTGTTCGACGCAGGGCCCGCAGCACGAGGTCGCGTCACAGTTCAAGGCCATGTCACCGAAGCAACAACGCGGTGAGGGGTACAAGGCAGACGAGGACGACGACAGCCCGGTTCCCTAGAAGACGTAAGGGCTGACATCTCTCAGGCGGGGATCGCCACGACGACCACCACCGCGTTGTGCCACCCGTCGAGCTTCCCTCGGTACCGAGCGACCTGCCCGTAGCCGAGAAAGCCGGCGATGGGCGTCTCGGGGAAGACCCCACGGATCGCGTCGAGCTCCTGCTGGAACTCCCGAGCCAGCATCAGCCCTCGGCACACGCAGTCGAACACCAGCACCCCGGCGGCCTTGGCACCTCCCAGGCTCTCCTTGGCCTGGGTCGCCGCCCGCCCGCTCGCCGCTGCGAGAGCCCCCGGCTCGGCGCGGAGAATGGACACCCTCGCTCCCGGGCCCAGCTCGGCGAGCAGGTGGAGCGCCCCCTTCGGCCCCACCGCCATCGGCGCGCGAAGACTCCTCAGCTCGTCGAGGAAGATAACCCCCAGTGGGTGGCTGGCGAGGAAGGGCGCGGCGGTGGCCGGCGACAGCGTGATGCCCAGGCTCGTCGCGTAGTCTCGGTACACCTCGAAGGCTGGTCGACCATCGAGCTCATGCACCACGGTTCCATAGGCCCGCGTGACGGTGACTGGAGGCGTCGCGGCGACCAGGCCGTGATCCACTCCCACGCCCCACGCCTTGGCGTCGAACACGTGCGCCGCCGCCGCGATGCTGGGCCCCGCCATCGTGGGCCCGCCCACCGAGGCCGCCCGGAACTGCCCGTCGTCTCCCGCCGCGCCGCCCACCAGCTGTTGGTAGAGCCGGGTGTTGGCCAGCACGTCTTTGACGAGGTGCTCGGCCGTGCCTCCCAGTGGGTCGGTCAAGAGCACCGTCGTCGACACGCCCAACCCCTTGCTGGCCGCGCGCTTCACCAGCTCGCCGAAGCCCACGCTCAAGGCCTTGGCCACCGCCGCGGGCTCAGTGTGCACCCCGCTCGCCGAGGTGACGTGCGCGAGCAGGGTGTCGGAGGCGAGCAGGAGCGCCGTGACGCCTCCCCGCATCGCCCCGGCCTCGGTGAATTCTCCAGCCGTGTGGCAGCCGATGAGCTCGCAGCCGGCCACCTGGACGCCCCGGGCCATCGCCTCAGCCAGCTCGTGCCGCGGCGAGCAGAAGAGAAACCCCAGCACCGCCGGCGCTCCCAGGCGTCCGCGCGCGCCACCCACCGCCGCGGTGACGGCCTCAGCGGTGGACTGCGCCCGTGATGCTCCTGAAGCCGCGCGGGTCGTCACGAGGAGCGATTGCCTACTTTCCCTGCGAGAGTCGCTTGAGGGCTTCTCGGGCCTCGCCGTGGTTCAAGTTGGCCGCCACCTCGTAGGCCTTCTTGGCCTCGTCGGGCTTCCCCTCGTTCTCGTACAGCTCACCCAACGAGAACGACGCCGCGGCGAACAGCGGATCGACCGACAAGGCCGCCTTGAAGCTCTCCTCCGCGCGCGGCCTGTTGCCCTTGGCGAAGAGGCAGACGCCCCGGTAATGGAGCGCCAGCACGTTGCGCGGCTCGGAGGTGAGGATGTCGGCCATCGTGCCCAGGCAGCGGTCGGCGTTGGCCGGGTCTCCGCGGAACAAGAGGAAGGCGTACTCGGCCCGCGCGTCGAACAAGAGCGGGTTCTGTTGCGAGACGCGCTCGAGCGGCTCCAGCGCCTCGTCGGGGCGGCCCATGCGCGACTTCAAGATGCCCTTGCGGCTGAGCGCCTGGAGATCATTGGGGTCCTTCGCGATGGCCTCGTCGAGGAGCTTGTCGGCTTGGGCGTAGGCGCCCATCGACAAGAAGAGATCCGCCAACCCCATCGCGGCGTCACGGTTGCCGGGGTCGGCTTTCAGCACCTCGCGGAACAAAGCCTCAGCCTGCTTGGAGACGCGCTTCTTCACGTACGCCTTCGCCAGGTCGAGCTTCGCGTCGTTGCTGCTGTCGAGCGAGAGGCGCTCCTTCAGTTGTTCGATGGCCTCGTCGTACTTGTTCTGGGCCAGGTAGGCCTCGCCCAGCGCCTTCCGGGCCGACGCGTCTCTGGGCAGCTTGTCGACCGCCGTCTTCAGGGCCGCCACCGCGTCGTCCACCTTGCCCAGCGAGAGGTACGCCAGCGCCAGCCCCCGGTAGGCGTCGGTCGTCTTCTTCATGTCGTTGTAGCGGCGAAGCTGGAGGAAGCCCCTGGCCTTCCTCTCTTCTTCGTCGAGGGCCGCCACGGCCTTCTTGAAGGCCTCCACGGCGTAGTCGCGCTTTCCCTGCTTGAGGTACAGCGTGCCCAGCTGCACATAGGGCCCCGACGAGCCAGGCTCGAGCTTGAGCGCCTGCTCGAAGGCCCGGGTGGCCGCCGCGGTCTGGTTCAGCTTCATCAGCGTCATGCCTTGGTTGAAGTAAGCCTCGGCGAAACTCGGGTCGGCGGCCACGGCCTTCTTGAAATACTCCAGGGCCTTCTTGTCGTTGGCGCGCTCGTCCCATGCGACGCCGAGGTTGTTGAGCGACTGGGCGTGCTTCGGCGTGATGGCGACGGCCCGCTCGAACTCCACAACCGCCTGAGACACGTTGCTCTCGCGCATGAGAATGACGCCCAGGTTGTAATGGGCCTCGGCGTCGGCCAGCGACTGCTTGGTGACCGAGCCCAGGACCTCCTTGGCTTCTTGGTACAGCCCCTTCTCGGCGAGCGCCTTGCCCAGGTTCACCCTGGCGGCAGTGAGCTCGGGGTCGAGCTCGAGGGCTCGCTTGTAGGAGGCGATGGCCTCATCGAGCCGCGAGGACTTTTGCAACGCCTCGCCCAGGTTGAAGGCGAGCTGCGCGTCACTCGGCACCAGCTCGATGGCCCGCCGGTAATTCTTGATGGCGGTGGCGGTGTCGTCGAGCTGCCTGGCGAGCTGGGCCCGCTCGGAGAAGAGCGCGGCCACATCGGGCATCGAGGTGATGGCGGTGTCGAGCAGCGCCCGGGCCTTCTCCATCTCGCTGGCGAAGCGGTAGGCCCGCGCGAGGAGCAGCTTGGCGTCGATGGACTCGGGGTCCTTCTTCACCAGCGTCTCCAGCGGCACGATGGCCTTCTTGGCCTCGTTGAGGCTGAGGTAGGCGAGCCCGAGGCGGTACAGCGCGTCGGTGTCGTCAGGGGAGCGCTCCACGTTCGCCGACTCCACGGCGATGGTGCGGCGCAACGCGTCCAGGTCAGGGGCCTGGGTCAGGGACACCGCGATGATGAAAGGCAGCAGCATGAGTGCTACTCCACGAAGGGGCTGGCGCGGGCGTCGAACGTCTTCTTGGCGAGGGCGGCGCGGGCTTGGTCCCACTCCGCGCGGAGCGTGGCGGCTTCGGCGTTCGTCTCTTTCAGCTCTTCCTTCATCGCCTGGTAGCGCGCCTCGCAGTCTTTCACCTGCTGGTCGAACTCGGCCGGGTCGAGCCGCTCGGAACCCTCGAGCTTGGCTTTCCTCGCCGCGGTCAGCCGAGCCAGCTCGTAGCGGCCCTTGGCGCAGGTGAGGTTGTGGTCAGCCAGGTCTTCTTCCTTCACGTTGACCCGCTGGTGGGCCCTGAGCCAGTCGACCCGGCGCTCGGCCTCGATGACCGCCAGCTCGGCGACGTCTTTGGAGAGTTGGTCTCTCGCCGCCCCCACCTCGTCGGAGGCCGCCGAGCGGCGATCCTTCGCCCGTCGAATCTGGTCGCGCACCCGGCCGACCTCGCTGCGGGCCTCGTCGAGGCGATCGACGGCCAGGGCGAGATCGTTCTCGGACTCGAGGAGCTCGATCTTCGCCTCGTAAGGGAGCTTGGACAGCACGTCGCCAGGCACGCGCTTGACACCGCAGCCGGCCAGCGCCACCACCATCAACGAAAACAGGAGCCGATTCATTGCACCTCCTTGACGTCGAACGAGGCGAACACCGTTCGCCCGCTGGCGCTCTCGACGCCGTTCTCGAATGTCACGTGGAAGCTCCCTCGCACCGGGGCTCCTGACTGGGGCATGCGGTCGAAGGAGATCTCCGCCCGGCGGGCCTTGGGAAAATTCACCGTCGTGCCCCCGGTGTCGCGGCTGTAGGTGCCGCGCTGGGCTCCGGCTCCGTTGCCTTGGGTCAGATCGATCTCCACGCCGAAGGGAATGCCCCCGTCGGTCCAGATGAAGGGCTCGCCGTCGGTGATGGTGCGCACCAAGAAGCCCAGCGCCCCCACGCCGTTCTGTACGCCGCCATCGGCGACGAGCCACTGGGCAAGGGCGACCCGCACCACGAAGGGGTAGTCTTCGTTGGGGAGCGCCCCGCCGTCGGCGTCGAAAGCCGCCGCGCGCCGCTTGACGAAGGAGACGGCCAGGTCTTCGGGCGCGAGACGGACCCGGGCCTCGTCGTAGCGCAGGTCGTACATCTGGCCGAGGCTCCCCTCGACCGACGGGGTGCCACACCCCAGCACGAGGAGGCCGAGGAGCCGGTGGGCTCGGGGCACCCTCACTTGCAGCCCTTCCAATCAGGGTCGACGTCTGGGCCCGACAGGGCGCCGGCGTCCTTCAAGACGCTCACCTCGCGGCGCGCGCCCTCGACGTCGAAGTACCGGCACCGCAGCGCGGCCAGGTTGGCCCGGGCCTTATCGTAGGTGGGGTCGGCATCGAGCGCCTTGGCGTACTCGGCGTGAGCGCCCGCGGCGTCGCCCGACTGCAGCAAGGCGTAGCCCAGGGCCGAGTGGGCCGAGGCGCGGGCCTCGTCGATTTCCACCGCGCGGTTGTAGTTCAACACCGCGTTGTGCACCTGGCCGGCGCCCAGGTACGCGAGCCCCAGGGCCTCGAAGTCGGCGGCGGCCTCGGTCGTCTCGGCCTTCTTGGCCAGCTCCTCCACCGCGACGGCGCGCTCCTGCGGCGGGCCCTTGAGCGGGTTGGGCGCCTCGTCGGTCTTGCGCCGACAGCCGATGACGGCTGGGCTGAAGACCTCGAGGGCATCGGCGCGGCTGATACACGTGTTGTAGGCGTTCTCGGCCTGCGCCTTGAGCGGCTCGGTCTGCTGCTTGACGGCGGCGCGAAACTGCTCGATCTCAGCGGGCTTGAGGCCGGCGGGCACCGCAGTGGCTTCAACCGCGTCGGCGATGTGGGCAAAGCCGTTGCCGATGCGCCAGAGGGAGGCCACGGCCCACTCGGCCGAGCCCATCTGCGCGGCCTGCTGGAAGACGCCCTGCATCTGCTGGAGCGCGGCGACCTTCTCTTCCACGTTCTCGGTGGGGAGCGCCTTGTACTGGCGGTACAGAATGTCTCCGATGTACCAGAGGCCTTTGGCCGCGTCGTCGCCGGTGCCGTTGGGCGAGTTGGTGACGGCGGTCATCATCGCCACCAGGGGCTCGATCTTCTCGTTGGGCATCGAGGCCGCGACCTCGGCCACGATGGCGGCGGCGGCGGCGTTGGCGCGATCGACCTTGAGCGCTTGCTCGGCGACCGCGCGGGCCTTGGCCGGGGAGCGCATCTTCTGGTGCGCCTGGGCGATCAACACCAGTACCTCAGCCTTGCGAGGCCCGGCCTGCTCCACCATCGGCTCGAGTACCTTGATGGCGCCGGGGTAGTCACCCATGGCCGTACGGAGCCTCGCTGAGGCGAACAGGCTGTCGAGGCCGGTGGCGTCTCCCGCGAAGGCCCGACCCATCTGCTCGAAGTACGTCGCCGCGTCTTGGAACCGCCCGGCCTCGGCCGCGTGACGGCCCAGGGTTAGCATGACGTCCGAGAGGAACTGGCTCTTGCCGTACTCCTTGATGAAGCGCTCGCCGATCTCCCGCTCTTTGCGCATGTCGCGCTTCTCGCGGGCGGCCGAGAACGCGCCGTAGAGGGCCTTCTCGCCGATTTCTTGGCCCTTGTTCTCGTCGGCCACCTTGAGCAGGCCGGTGATGACGTCACCGGTCTCCTCCGAAGACTTGAGGGCGAGCTCACCCAAGGCCTCGCTCTTGGTCTGGGTGATGATCTTCTGCACGTCGGCCTTGAAGGCGGCGGGGAGGTTCGCCGAGAGGAACGCCTTGCCGAGCTCCTCGATGCCCTTGAAGTCGTTGAGCTGACGGAGCGAGTCGAAGGCCAGGTTGCCGGCCACCGGAGCGTCCTTGTTGTCGGGGTTCGAGAGGGCGAACTCCTTGAACAGCTCGGCCGACTTCTTGTACTCGCCGTCTTCGTAGTAGGCGCGGGCGATGTTGAACTTCACCTCGAGGGCGTGCTCGCTGCGCGGGTAGCGGCCGATGAACTGAGCCCCGAGCAGCTTGAGGGCCTGGCGCGCATCGGCCACCTCGAAGGCATTGAGCCGCTCGACCTCGCCGGGCTTGAGCGCCGAGTAGTGGGCCACGAGCGCGCCGTAGAGGGCGTCACCGTGCGACTTCATCTCGCCGCCGATGGTCTTGGTGGCCTGGGCCAACTGCGAGGTGGCGGTGGCCTTGGCGTCCTTGGGCTTGGGCGCTTCTTTGGGGGCTGGCTCGCCCTTCTTGGCCGAGTCGAGGTACTGGGCGAGCTCCTCGAACTGCCGCGCGGCCAACGGGAAGTTGCGGGCGGCGAACAGCGCGTCGGCCCGGTTCTGCATCATGATGGTGGCGTATTGCTTGGGCCGGAACAGGTCGAGGTACTTCTCGTAGGCCATGGCGGCCTCGAGGTAGAGCGCCTTGTCTTCCTTCTTCTGGGCCTGCACGTGGATGCTGGTCGCCAGGTCGCGGCCCATCTCCTCGAGCTCGGCCAGCACCTTCTTGCGGCTCACCTCGTCGCGGGCCGGGTCGGTCTTCACGATGACGGCGGCGCGCACCAGGTAGGCCACGTCTTCGGCCTTGGGGGCCACCTTGCCCTTGGCCATCTTGATGGAGTCGTACAGCTTCTCGACCCGCTCCACCTCGAGCTCCGGGTCGGGCTGAATCTCGAGGAGCTTGCGCACCGCGGGAATGGCGAACTCGTATTGCTGCTTGATGAAGTAGCGGTTGCCCAGCTTGTCGAGGGCCAGCGAGAAGGTGGCCCGTGAGTCGGACAGCTTCTCGAAATACCCGATGGCGCCCTTGGCCGGGCGGGCCTCGGTGTAGCTGTAGACCAGGTCGAGCAAGGCCTCGCGCTTCACCGAGAGGGCCTTGGTCACGTCGACGCCTGGGAGCGGTGAGGACGCCGCGGCGGCCTCGAAGAACGTCACCGCCTCGGCGTGGTTGGCCTGGTTGATGCGAATCCACCCCATCTTGTAGCGGGCCAGGTCGTGCACCGGAGACACGGGCGCGTCGAGAATGGCGCGGTAGTGGTCCTCGGCCTGCTTGAGGTCGGCCTTGTCGAACCAGTAGTCACCGAGGATCTGCTCGGAGTCGAGGCGCAACGGCGAGCTGGGGTACTTCTTGATGAGGTCTCCCAGGGTCTTCAGCAGGCTGTCGAACTCGCCGAGCTCACGCTGCTCGTGGGCCAAGTAGAAGGTGACCTTGTCGGCGTCTTTGAAGTCGGGGAACTCGCGGAGGATGCGAGTGTAGATTTGAATGGCCTTCTGCTTGAGCAGCTTGGTCTCGGGTGAGACCAGGGCGCCCTTCTGGCCCTCGGGCCGGGTCTCCGACTGGAGGAAGTAGATGTACCGGCTCTTCTCGACGTACAGCTCGGCTTGTCTGAACTGGAGGTCGGGCAGGTAGGGCGCGTTGCGCGACTTGGTGATGAGCTTGTCGGTCTCGCCGATGCTCCGGTCGACCTTGAAGATGTCGCGGCGCAGCTTCTCGATGAGGTCTTGCTTTTCCTTGGCCCGCGTCACCAGCGGGTTCTCGAGCTTGGTGTTGGGCGCCTGGGCCAGGCTGACCGCGACGCACAGCGTGAGGAGGGCGCTCACTGGGCGGTCTCCTCGATGCAGCGCGACTTGAGCGTGAAGCGGTACGTGCGCAGCTCGTCGTTCCAGTATTCTTCGACGAAGGGGAACGCCACTTGCTTCTCCTTGAGCGCTTCGGCCTCGATGAGCGGCACCAGCTTCGCCCCCTTCTTGACCCGCTCGTACAGCTTCAGACCAACTTCGTACTCCATCAGTCGAACCTGCTCGGCGGCCCGGAGCAGCGTGTCGGCCTCGTCGCGCACCGATTCGTGCAGCCTCGCTTGATACACCCTGGTGGCCTCGGCGCGAGCGAGATCGTACAGCCGGGTCATCGAGCCGAACATGTGCTCACCGAAGCTGCCGGCGTAGCGGCCGAGCTGCTCACCTTCGAGCTCGATGGAGGAGAGGAACAGGCGGGCCCGTTTGGTCGAGCCCTTCGCCGAGGCAGCGCGGAGCAGCCGAGGGTCCACGGTGAGGTTCTCACGCTCGCGAATCGCCTCGAGGGAGTCGGCGTATTTTCGGGTGAGCTGCTTGGCGGCGCGCTTGGCCGGCAGGTAGTGGCAGAGGTCGCGGTAGATGAAGGCTCTGAGGAGGTACTTGTCGGGCAGGAACTCCTCACGGAACGACGGGGCGTCGAGGGTGGTGAGCAGGCCCATGGCCGCGTGCACCTGGCCCAGTTGGTAGCGGGTCCACGCCTCTTCGAGGTACAGGCTCGCCCGGCCGGGGTCGAGCGAGGGGAGCTGCACCAGCTCGTAGGCCCCGAGCGCTCCCTTGAAGTCTTGTTGCTCGTACCTCAGGCGGGCCACCGCGAGGACCGCGTCATTGCGAGCCTCCAGCGTCAGCTTGGGGTCCTTCGACAGCTCGAGGAACTGCGCCACCATCTCGGGGGGAATGTCGCGCTTGGCGTTCTTGAGGCGCGTCACCAGCATGGCGTACTTGGCTCGCGACGCCTCAGGGCTGGCTTCGGGGAGCTTGGAGAAGTGGGTGGTGGCCCAACGCTCGTTGCCCACCCGAAGGTCCACCAGGCCCTGTTGATAGTGGGCGTACCCGGCCACTTCTTCGGGGAGGAAACCCAGGTCGAGGGCGCCGAAGACCTGCTCGTCGATCATCACCTCGTCGTGGGGGCGATCGGTCAGCTTCTGCAGCTCCTCCAATGTCTTGGGCAGCACCGCGGGGTTGGTGCGCTCGCGGGCGATGCGGGCCAGGTAGACGGCCCCGGCGTGCCACAGCTTGAGCTCGAGGAGCGACTTGGCGAGGAAGAACTGAGCCCAGGCATAGTTCTCGTCGGTCGAGGGCACGTTCTCGGTGTACTCGAAGAGCTTGGGGGCCGACTCCTGAACGTGGCCGGTGAAGTAGTCTTGCAGGGCCTCGTCGAACAGCTTGGGGTCGATCTTCTTGGGTCTCGGGGCGGCGGGGCCGGAGGAGGCGGCGGGTGCCTGCGGTACGCCCGCGTCGGCCGGCGAGGGTGTTGCCTTGAGGGCAGGCTCGCCCTCTTTGGGGCTCTGGGCCCAAGCGGGCAGCGCGGCGACCAGGGCGATGGCGATGAACCTTCGCATGTCGTTCACTCGGTGGCGCCGAAGTTGAGGGCCAGGGTGAGCGTAATGGTCATCACGTTGATGATGCTCTTGGCCGAACCTCCGATGGGCAGCACGATGTTGTCGGTGACGTCGAGCCGGAAGCTGACCCACTGAGAGGCGAACAGGCGCACGCCGGCTCCCAGGTTGACGCCGGGGCGGAACGCCTGGGTGAACTTGAACAGGGTGGCGCCGAGCAACAGGAACGTCTCGCCGTGGAGCACCGAGCGGTTCAGCACCGAGACCTTGCCGTACAGCGGCGTCCACATGAGGTCCGAGCCGACGAAGAACTGCACCACGTCGAAGTCGGCGTTGTCGGGCCTGACGCCGAAGTCACGGAGCAGCTGCTCCTTGAGCCCGGTGTTGATGGCGTACGAATAGGCTCCGCGCCCGACGGTCCAGGCGAAGGTGTCCGAGAAGTGCACCGTGTAGCCGACCTGGGCGTAGAGGCCCTTGCTGAAAGCGTCGAGGGGCAACACACCCACCGAGAGCCCCAGCTCATGCTGCATGCGGTAGGCACGGTCCTGAATCGCAGCCACCGAGCCCGGGTTCTCCAGCTCTTCGACTTGGGCGAACGCCAGGCCCGGCACCAATAGACCGATCGCGACGACGAGTACTCTGTGCACGTGACCCCTCCCGCGCGTTCGCGCGAGTCCTGGAAATGGCGTGATGCAAGTACCGCTCGACGGCGAATTCAAGACGAATGCCCCTCGGTCTTCTCGACGGCCGACCAGCCAACGTTCAATAACCGACCGAATTGAACATGAACGGGTAGGTGATGAGGACGCCGGCTCCCTTGGCAGGGGGGAACCGCCACGTCTTGAGGACGTTCAAGATGCAGCTCTCGACGGCTGGGCTCTGCATGGTGGACGACTTGGTCTTCGCCGAGCCCACCGAGCCAGCGGTGGTGATCTGCCACTCGAGGACGATCTTCCCCGCGAGGCCCGGCGTCTTCAGCAGGGCTCGCTCATAGCAGCTCGACACCTCGTGGAGGTGGGCGTTGATGACCTTCGCCACGGCCTCCTTGTCGATGGACCCCTGCGCGCCGATGTTGCGCGAGACGGCGTGCGTCACCGTGCCGGCCACCGAGCCTTTGCCGACGTTGCCCGCGCCCAACGCGCCGATGCCGCCACCGCCCTTGCCTCGGAGCATCTCGAGACCCTTGATGCCGCTGCCGCCACCCCCACCGCCGCCCAACCCGAAGGTGCCCAGCCCAGCGCTCGCGATGGGTTGCTTGCCGATGAGGCCAGACAGCTTGAAGTCGTTCTTGGCGTTCTTCGAGCCGGGGCCCGAGCCCAACTTGTCGACCGCGGCCAACAGGTCTTTCATCGCCGGCCCAGCGGCCACCAGCTTCTCGACCGTCTTGAGCACCTTCTTGGCCTCGGCGCTCACCTTGGGCTTCTCGACGACCTTCGCCTCGTCCTTCTTCTTCTCGGCCTTCTTGACCAGCTTTTCGACCTTCTCTTCGAGCTTCTTCTTCTCTTCGGGCTTGGGCGGGGCGATGAGCTTCACCGCCACCGGAGTCAGCCCCTTCGATTGGAAGTCGGGGTTCTCGCTGGGCTCGCTGTAGAGAATGGCAAACGAGAAGAAGCCGCTCATCAGCATCGTCAGACACACCAGCATGAGCCAGGGCAGCCCCCGGAGCGGGTTGACGAACGGTCTGGGGAGCGGGGGCTGCACGTACGCGACGACGGTGACGTCTTCATCGCTGGACAGCCGCATGGCGTGCCCCGAGGCCAACGTCACGCACCGCCGCTGCCCGTCGCCGACCTCGAGGCTGTCGGTCTTCACGGGGTAGAAGTTCCCGTCTTGGGCTCGTCGCTCGACCGCCGCGCCAGTGGGAACGTAGACCCGGAACAGGTCGTCTTTCTGCTCGGCGAAGACGAAGTCGCCGTCGAGCCCGAAGCCCCACAGGGGGAATGGCGCCAGGTCGTCTTCCCTCGCGATGAGCCGCTTCTTCTCGAGCACCGGGTACGCGCGGGCCACCTTGCGGGTCTCACCCCAGTACAGCTCGACGAAGAGAAAGGGCCGCCCCTTGCCTCCGGTCGGCGCGGGCACTGACGGCATCGCCCGTCGCTGTGATGATGCCACTGGCTTGGCTTGGGCCCTGGTTGGGACCGGCGGGGCCGAGGGCACCGGGGACGGAGCGCTGCGCGGTGGCTGCTGGGAATGGGCGAGCATGCGTACCGCGTCTCTGGCGGAGAGCGACGCATCGCCTGAGAACTCGGGGTCCGGCACACGGTTGGGGCTGCGGGCCGTGTCGAAGAGCTGCTCGGCGACGTCGAGGTTCTGGGTCTCTTGAGCGTCTTCGCTCGGCACCGGCCGGAGGTGGGGCGCGCGGGCATGCACCGGCTCGGGCACCGCGGGAGCCGCGGTCATGCGCCGGTTGGAGACCACGGTGGCTGGCGGTTGCTGCCTGGACGCAGGGGCGAGGGAGGCTCGAGGTGGAGGGGCCGGCGTGGGCGGTGAGCTCGCGCCGAAGATCGCCGCTACCTCTGGTGGCGGAGTGGGCCGGGCCTGGGGCTTCTGGGCCATCACGCGGATTTTGAGGGTGAAAGGCCCGACGATGATCTCGTCGACGGCCCGCACCTCGCAGGCGTTGACGCGGTGGCCGTTGACGAAGACGGCCCCCGAGCCGGCGTCTTGAATCGCGGCTCGCCCTTCTTGGAAGTAGAGGAACGCGTGGCTCGGCTGCACCGTGGGGTCGTCGAGGCGCAGATCGACCCCCAGGCCCGAGCCAAGGGTGTACTGGCCCGGAACGAAGACCTCCGTTCCGACGAGCAACCCGTCCCGGAGGATGACGACCTGGAGGACGGCTGGTTGTCCGCTCACGACGGCTCCTTGTTGACGCGGCTAGATGTCGTACAGCGAGCCGACGATTTCATCGCGAAAGTTCTCGCGCTTCTTCACCATGGAGCGAATCTTCAGCTCCTTGCGATCGTAAAGGTAAACGGCTCCTGACTTGTTGGTCTGGCCCTGAATCAAGCGGTCGTCGAAATCGATGCGCGTGGGTCCGCGAACCGGCGCACCCGATGCGTCAGCCGGCGGGGCTTCTGGAGCGACCGGAACGGCGGGGCCCTTCTTGAGGGTCGCCGCGGGGGCCGGCCCCTTCTTCTTGGGTGCTGCGTGGCACACACCGACCCCACCGACGACCACAACCGCGCAGACTGCGAGCGTTAAGATGCGCATGGGAGAATAGTGATGAAAGCCAACGCCGTGCCGCAACGTCAAGCGGCGTTCACGCCCAAAACGAATCACGTCGTACCTCGATTCTGGGGAGCGCACACCACGAAATGGGGAGGACACTCCACCCATGTGCGACCTCTGTGCCTGTGAGCCGACATGCTGGGACCTTTCTGCGCTCCGGTGAGGTGACACCAGAACGACGACCAGCGTTCCCCATGACGAGGAGGACCGAGGCGTGCAGTATGGTGGCCACGCCCATGTGTCGAGCACTCTCGTTCCTGTTGGTCTCAGCCGTCGCCGTGGCCTGCACTGACACCGGGTTGTACTCCGCCGGCGCCGGAGGGCCTAGCGGGCCTGATCGCGCCGAGATCAAGGGCACCGTCTGCGTGCCCCTGGCGGCGGGAGAGGCGTTCCCTGTGAAGGTGGTGTTCGCGCTCCCGGGCGGCGCCGACGTCGACCGCGCCGTGTTGGGCAACATCGCCAGCGCGGTCAACGACGTCACCTCGTCGTTCGCCACCAACTACATCTCCTTCGCCGTGGTGGGGTACCACTCCATCGCCACCGGGCTTCAGGGCAGCTTCGTTCGCGACGAGCGCATCGCCCAGGCGGTGGCGCGGTACTCCGCGATGCAGGACTCGGGGCCGGTGTCGGTTCGTTCGCCCCTCAGGCTCGCCAGCAGCCTCTTGAGCGGCGACATGCAGACCGGTTGCAAGGGCCTGGTGGCGCGCACTCGGTACTACGTGGTGTTGCTCATCACCGAGGCGGACACCAGCTGCGCCAACCCGGTGTTCAACGCCGGCATCACGTCGGAGTGCAACAAGTTCCTCACCGATGCCTCGGGGGCCTGTGACGCCTGCACCGCGTCGGGGGCGAGGTGCGCCGAGTGCTCCACCGCGCAGGGCCAGTGCGATTCGTGCGAGCTCGCTCACGTCACTCAGGACCTGAAGGCCTTGGCCAAGCAGTACAACGCTGGAGAGGTGACGGTGCAGCCGGTCTTCGTGCACTCGTCGCCCGATGCCCTGACGAGCTACCTCGCTCGCTCCATCGCGATGGCTGGCGGCACCGAGCCGCTCGAGGTCGACCCGGCCAACATCGGCCTTCGGCTGGCGAGCCTCAATTACGCCTCGCTGCAGACCGACCTGCGGCTCAAGCGGCTCATCGCGATGAACCGAAATACCCGGTCGCGCAACGGAGCGGTGCTGGTCGACAGCGACGGTGACGGCCTGTCTGACGAGCAGGAGGCAGCCATCGGTACGGACCCCACCAACGTCGACAGCGACGGCGATCGCATCTCCGACGGCATCGAGGTGCGCATGGGCATGAGGCCGCAGTACGACGCGTCGGGTGCCAACGTCGACCTCATCAGCGGGTGCAACACCGAGAACGATGAAGATGGTGATCGGCTCAACGACTGCGAGGAGCGCGTCTTGGGGACTGACCCGTGCATCTCGGACACCGACGGCGACGGGGTACCGGACTTGGTGGAGTTCTTGAGCGGCACCAACCCCCTCATCGCGGAGGATCTCCAGGACGATGACCGCGATGGGCTCTCGAACGTAGGTGAGGTCGAGGCCCACTCGGACCCCATCTCGGCGGACATCGCCTTCCAGAAGGAGCGAGGGTACGGCTACTCCATTCACGACGCACCGCCCACCATCGACGGGCGNNTACCTCCAGGTGGGCCGCCAGAACGACCCTCGTGGCACCGGCATCGGCTCCCTGTTCATTCCCACCATTCGCTTCACGCCCCCTGCCACCCGAATCCCCCGCGGTCCCATCATCTTCACCGACGATGACTTCGTGACTGGGTACTAGTGGCCCTGTGGAGCTGAATCCCCAGGCGTTGTGGGGGTTGGCCCCCACACTTTCCTTGGATCACCCTGTGTCTGGCTGCGTAAGTGGCTGAATGAGCAGGCGGGAATAAAGAGAAGTGGGGTGGATCCAGCTTTGCTTTCTCCCTCCACCAGACCCGCCTTGAAAGGAGCTGTCATGACCCGTCGTACTCCCTATCTGCTCGCCGCCGCGCTCGCGCTCGTAGCGCTGCCTGCGTTGGCCCAAAGTTCCAGTAACCCCGAGTGTCTCGGAAGCTCCTGCGGTGCCCCGAAGGAAGAGGGCGGCGGCTGCGGNNACCGACGACGGCAAGACCCTGGCGTACACCGACGACGCCGACGGTGACGGCAAGGCCGACGACACCGACAACTGCCCCTTCGTGTCGAACGCCAACCAGGCCGACGGCGATGGCGACGGCGTGGGCGACGCGTGCGACAACTGCCCTGCCGCGGCGAACTTCAATCAGCTCAACACCGACGGCGACAAAGACGGCGACGCCTGCGACGGCGACATCGACGGCGACGGTGTGGCCAACGCGGTCGACAACTGCCCCAACATTCCCAATGCCAATCAGAAGAACAACGACGGCGATTCGATGGGCGACGTGTGCGACCCCGATGACGACAACGACGGCGTACCCGACGCCCAGGACAACTGCCCGCTGGTGGCGAACCCTGACCAGGTGAAGCCGACCGGCGTGGTCTGCAACTCCGACAGCGACGGCGACAACGTGGGCGACGCGACCGACAACTGCCCTGACGTGGCGAACCCCACGCAGACCGACACCGACGGCGACGGCATCGGCGACGCCTGTGACAAGGACAGCGACAACGACGGCGTGCTCAACGGCGATGACAACTGCCCCCTCGTCGCCAACGCCAACCAGCTCGACGACGACGGCGACGGCCTGGGCGACGTGTGCGACTCCAAGTACTGCGTGGTGGTCGACCAGAGCGACAAGGCGAACTGCCTCGACCCCGCCGGCCCCTTCGCCGTCAGCGGTGGTGGTCACGTGGGCCAGACGCTCAAGGCTGGTGAGAGCTTCCGCCTGGCGCTCTTCGCCAACCGCAATGGTGCCCCCATCGAGTACAGCTGGACCGTGTCGGGCGCTCCGGCCGGCTCTCGCGCCGCGGTGAAGAACCCCGAGGGCGTGGTCACCATGTCGCGGCACTGGGCGTATGCCTACCCAGGCACGGCCCCGACGTTCACCGCCGACGTGGACGGCGCCTACACCCTGCAGCTCTCGGCGCACCTCGCCGTCGCTGACCGGGCCTACCCCGAGAGCCGGACCTCGGTCTCGAACCTGACCATGAACGTGGGCGGCGGCGCCTCTTCTTGCTCGGCCATTCCGGTCGACGGCTCGTTGGCCGGCCTGGGTCTGGGCCTGCTGGCGCTCCTTCGCCGCCGCCGCTAGAAAATGAATAGGTCCCGGGGTGAGCCGCTTCGGCCACCTCGGGCCTGTTCTCGAGGCGAGAGTGCGCGGCCCCTCGTCGTCATCGGCGGGGGGCGTTGTCGTAAGAGACTGTTCGAAATTCGGAGGTCGGCATGCGAGCCCCTGTCTTCATTCCCCCTGTCGCCGGCCTGCTGGCGATGACGACCGTGGTGGCCTGCAGCGACGCCTACCTCGAGAGGAAGGCGAAAGATGCGCTGAACGTCGATGATCGGTTGACCATCACCGGTCGCGTGTGCACCGCGCCCCCAGACCCCTCGGGCTTCCCGGTGAAGGTGGTGCTCGTCGTCGACCAGTCTGGCTCGATGTGCGTGTCAGACCCGCCGGGCTCGCAGGAGTCGAGCGGCTTCTGTGAGATGTACGCCACGGTCCCCCCCGGAGTGACCAAGCCTGGCCGGGTGTTGGCGCTCAACCGGTTGCTCACGCAGTTCCGCGCTCAGCCCAACGTGCAAGTGGCGCTGGTGCCGTTCGAGACCAACGTGAAGGGCGTGTGGCCGGTCGCCACGGCCGGAGGCCAGCACTTCGCTCGCCCCGACGACGAGCTCACCACCCGCGTCAACACTCTGCAGGCCGAGCTGGGGAAGGGCACCGACTACCAGGGCGCGCTGGCCGCGGCCTACAGCATCGTGGCGAGCGACATCTTCGCCACCAGCCAGGCCACGCCGGAGCTGTTGCCTCGCACCCGCTACGTGGTGGTGTTCCTCACCGACGGCACGCCCTTTCCGCGCTGCACTGGCGATGACCACCTCGACCAGTACGCCGACGATCTCCACCCCGAGCTCACCTGGGCCGACTCCTACGGCGCCGGTGACTTCTGCAACCAGATCGAGCCCACCGACCCCGACGCCATCACCGGCTTCGTCAAGGGCACTGACCGCAACCAGAACTACCAGCTGTTCAGCTACGTGAACCAGCTGATGGATTTGAAGAAGTTCTACAACATCGGCGACATTCGCCTGAACACGGTGCTGCTCTTCAACGAAGAGGCCGTGCGGGCCTGTGGCCCCATCTGCCAGGACCTCTACGGCCAGTACGTGCGGTGGCCCGGGCCAGTGCCGGTGGCCGACGGCCCAGCGGCGGCCAAGAGCATCGCTCGGTGGTTGCTCAAGAGAATGGCCGACCTGGGGAACGGCATCTTCCAGGAGTACAACGACTTCGGCGGCATCGGGGTGCTCGACCTCGGTCGGCTCAACTACACCTCGATGTACTCTCGCAACGTGATGAAGACGCTCCTGGTGCAGCCGCTGTCGAGTGAGCCCGGGCCGTTGGATCTCAAGAGCACCCCCAATCAGACGGACTCGACCCAGAAGGCGGGCCGGGTGGTCGACAGCGACGGTGACGGGCTGCCCGACGAGCTCGACAATGGCTTCACCCACGCCACCAACCCGTTCCTCGTCGACTCCGACGAAGACGGCTTCGATGACAACTTCGAGGTGGCCCACCACGGCGATGGCTTCCGCGCCGACCAGAAAGACGGCCGTGGCTGCGACCCGGCCTCGCCGCTCACCCCTGGGTGTCGGGTTCGTGACTCCGATGGCGACGGCCTCTCCCAGTACGCCGAGGCGTACCTCCACACCCGCTCCGAGCTGGTCGATAGCGATGGCGACGGGGTGCCCGACGGCATGGAGGTACGCTACGGCCTCGACCCGCTCACGGCTCAGACCGCCGGGCTCGACACCGACGGCGACGGGGTGCCCGACTTCGAGGAGTTCCGCATCGGCTCGAACCCGGTGAAGCGCGACAATGACTTCATCACCAAATACGGATTCCAGACGAGGGTGGTGGCCGAGGCTCAGCCCAACGACAGCATCTGCTACGACTTCGACGTGAGCAACGTGCAGCTGGTGACACCGCCGAACCAGAACGGTCTCCGCCAGGGCTTCAACCTGTTCAAGGTGTGGTTCGCCGAATCGCCCGAGAGCGGAGTGGCCACTGACTACGGGGTGTGGAAAGCGGCCTGTGTGTGGGCCCAGTACGACCCTCCGACGATCCGCGTGCCGGCCGGGCCGAGCAGCGACCCCCTGACGAACGCCCGCTTCGTGGTACCCTCCGCCATCGTCGATCGGGCCGGGTATGAAGCGCACTGCGTGGGAGTCTCTCCCTCGAGGGGCCAGTAATGAGCAGTGGGACCCTGTTCAAACCCGTGGTGGTGGCCCTCGCGATCGCGGCCGCGTGCACCCCGGCGTACCTGCTCGACGAACGCAGAGACCTGGTTGTCCCGCGTGATCGCACGGTGCTGATGCAGGGCATGTTTTGCACCCCGGCTCCAGGCGAGGTGCTCCGGCCGATCAAGATTCTCTTGGCGATGGATGCGTCACAATCGATGAGGGTGACCGACCCCGAGGGCACCCGGGCCAAGGCGGTGGTTGACCTGCTCGACCACCTGCCGCAGGAAAAAGAGATTCAGTTCGCCGTCATGCTCTTCGCCGGCAGCACCACGGCCTGGCTCACCAAGGACGGCCTCAACCATTTCGAGCGCATCGTCGACTACAGCGTCGCCGACAAGACGACGCTCCGTCAGCGCATTCTCACCTACGCGGTGCCGGGCAGCGCCGCCGACCGTGACTCCACCGACTTCGTCAAGCCCCTGTCGGACATCTACGCCGTCATCAACCGAGACATCGGCGAGAACCGGCTGGCGCACATCGACGCGGGGCTCAACGACGAAGAGACCCGCGCTCGCTACTCGGTCATCTTCCTGTCTGACGGGCAGCCCACCATCAACCAGGACCTCGAGCTGTTGTGCGGCGACGCGGTGAAGCGCATTCGGCAGCTCAAAGACCTCGCCGACGACGTGAGGCTCAACACCGTGAACGTGTTCCTCCCCACCCAGCCCATCGCCTCGACCGCCTGCACGTTCGACGGTGGCGTCACCATTCCGCCTCGGGGGCCCGATGACTGCGCTGTCATTCCCACGCTCCCGCTGGGCTCCTGCCCGCTGCTCATCGTCAACCAGAACGCCGAGCGGCTCCAGGCCATGGCGACTCTCGGGGGCGGAGACTTCCGCGACTTCCGAAACAATGAGCCCATCAACTTCCTCAACTTCAGCTTTGGTCAGGTTCGCCGGACGTTCGTGTTCGACAAGATGATTGGCTCGAACTTCTCGGCACCGGCCGACAGCCCACTCGATCAGGCTGACACCGACTCCGACGGGCTCACCGACGCCGAGGAGTTGGTCGCTGGGACCTCTCCTTGGATGGCCGACACCGACGGCGACGGGTTCTCCGATGGCGTCGAGGTCTATTACCGGGACCGCGGGGTGAACTTCACGCCCAACCAGGTGGCCCAGCCCGACGGCGGCGGCCTCGACCCCGGGTGCCCGCCGGAGCTGCGCGGCGTCGACTCCGACTGCGATGGGCTGACCGACTGCGACGAGTCGATCATCGGCACCAATGCCACCCGCGCCGACTCCGATGACGACGGCGTGCCCGACTCGGTGGAGTTCAAGCTGGGCACCCAGCCGGCATCTCCCGACCTCGACCAGGACCCCGACAACGATCACCTGGTGAACCGTGAGGAGCTGGCGATGCACACCGACCCGCTGGTGTTCGACTCCGATCACCTCTCCGCGGTCGGCTACCGCCTCACGGTCGACAAGGACGGCGGCCTCGACGCGCAGGGCCGCCAGTGCTTCACCTTCGAGCTGTCGAACATCTCGCTCGCAAACACCCTGGCCGACACTCGCGACGCGGGGAACCCCGATGGCGGCGAGCCGCTCTACCGGCGCCTGGCGGGGTACAACGATCTGTTCCTCTCGATCTCCATGCGACCGGGTGACGACCCCACTGGCCACACCTCGCTGCGCACCTTCCGCCACACCAGCTCCCGCTTCCCCGTCGAGGGCATTCGGTCGCCGCACGACGGGCGAATCACGGTCGGGCCGGACGATTTCGTGGCAGGGTGCAAGACGCCTTAGCTCACCCACTTGCGCAGGAACGCGACGAACATGAGCTCGATGAGACGACGATTCCTTTCCGTGGGTGCTCCGTGGGTCTGTCTGCTGACCCTGTCGAGCCTGGGGTGTGGGACGAACCCGGCCTGCCCCGACGGCGAAGACTGCACCGACGCGGGGGCGCTGCCTCCCGATTTCTGCAACTCGCGGGCGGAGGCCGACTCGGACAGCGTGAATTGCTTGTTGGTGGTGAACGACGCAACCGGCACGACCCGGAAGACCGACGTCTTCATCAGCCGCCTGCCCGACGGCGGGGCAGACCAAGACTGGTACCTGGCCCCGATGCCCAGCACCCTCACGGCCAGGAGCCTGTTGCACGTGAACGCGGGGTACTCGGCACCACAGACCCAGGTGAACTTCTCGGTCAACATTCTCACCGAGGGGGCCAACGGCCAACTCACCAGCATCGGCACCGCCTCGGACAACCACGGCTCCGCGGCGCCCAAGCCGGTCGACCTCATCATGCCGTTCTCGACGCCCAACGCGAAGGTCTACCTCTTGGTAGGCGACCTCGGCGGCGACAACAAGATCCGCGTCGACAACCGCAACCCATACTCCGTCCTCGTGCAGGTTCGCGACAACCCCGACAGCCACGAGCCCAACGACACGGCAGCGACGGCCACCACCATCACCACCGCGAGCGCGGGTGACGGGGTCGAGGGCACGTCGACGGGCTACCTCGCCACCCCCGACGACGTCGATGAGTACGTGGTCAACGTGTCGGGTTCGGGCCGGAGTATCCTCTACGTTCACCTCACCGAGGTGACTGACGGCGGCGTGCACCCGACCAACCCGCCTCCGCCGTACAAGCTGGGCTACGTGCTCTTCAACCCCCAGGGGACGCAGGTGTCCGAAGGGCACATGGAGAACGAGTTCATGACCATCGACCTGGCGACCTCCCGCGTGGTGACCGCCAGCAACGCCGGCCAGTGGCGGCTGGAGGTCAAAGGCTACAAGGAGTCGGGCTCGGTGGGCGGCGACCTCCGCATTCAGTACGCCGTCGACGTGCGAGTGCTGCCCGAGAAAGACACCAACGAGCCCAACGACACCTTCGACACCGCCAAGACCGTGAACCTGAGCGCGCTCACCTCAACCCAGCTCAAGGGCAAGCTGTCGACGGTGCCCGACGAGGAGTGGTTCAAGGTGGTGCTCGCCCCAAGGAGCACGCCCTCGACCCTGCGCTACAAGCTGACGGTCGCGCCGTCAGGCGGCCGGTTCTTGCCGCTGTCGAGCGGGCAGCAAGTCGAGGGGCCCAACCGGTACCTCCGCGTGCTCGCGGCTCTGCCGGGGGGCACGACTCCGGCTGACTGTTCAAGCAAACAGGCCGTCTGCCCCAAGTCTTACACCAGCGCGAGCAACGCCCCAGACCAGGCCGCCTTCGTGGGGCCGTTCTGTAACCCGCTGACGGGGCCGCCGCTGTGCCTCTACTCCCAGCGCCAGGGGGAGCAGCAGCCGCCCTTCACCAACATGAAGAACGTGGTGGGGGCCGTGCCGGTGCCGGCCGCCGGGGGGACCTACTACGTGCTCTACAGGGACGAAGGCCGAGGGGTGGCCAAGTACGCCGATGATCGCGACTGGACCATCGACCTCACCTGGGCCGATGACCCCGACGAGGCGACGCCGACGAGGACGATGGCGCTCGGGGGCTCGACGACGACCGCGGCCGGAGACCTGACCTACGGCTACGGAGCCATGCTGGACCCGTTCAGCTTCACGACCGGCGCGGGAATTCGAGGCTCCCCGCTCCTCGACTACGACGCCTACGAGAGCGACGAAGACCTGTGGGAGCTCACCTTCGGTGGCGCCAGCGCGGCGCAGGGCTGGAGCCTGGAGTGGCAGACGGACCACGGTGATGGGGGCGTGAGCCCCGGCGAGGTCTTCTTCGAGCTGACCTTCTGCAACGCTCCGGGAGCGGCCACCGGCAGCCGGCTCTGTCCTGGCACCGCCGCGACCAAGCTCCTCGGGTACGTGTCTGGCAACGCGACGCCCTGGTACCTGAACCCCAACCAGGCCAGCAACGCCCGCAAGCTCTTCACTCAAACGAGCTCCGCCGGAGCGACCACCATCAGCATGGCGCCAGAAGGGTGTTGGTGCTTCTCGACCCCCGAGGTCACCTCGACGCACTTCTTCCTCAATGTTCGCGCGGCGAACCGCGTGTCCAACGAGCCGATTCACTACACGCTGAGGCAGAGCATCGGCGCCTACCCCAGCTTCTTCTTGCCGTTCGCCGGGTGTCCGGGCAACGCGGGCGTCGACGCGGGGACGACCACCTGCGACTTCTCCAGCCACTAACCCGCGAGGACTTCGCATGACGAACCCCAGAGGTCTCGCGTTCGCCGCTGCCTGCTTGGCGCTGTTTGGCTGCGAGGACATTCAGAGTCAGTTCGTCGGCAGCCGGGTCTCGGACCCCTGCGACCGAACCTGGAATGTGTGCGCCACCCGGGTGGGGTGCTTCTTGGGAGACCGCAGCTACATCGAGGGCCGCTTCCCCGGCACCAACCGGGTCGGCATCGAGTTGTTCGAGCCCTCGACGGTGACGGTCAGCTTCTTTTTGACCGAGGTCGCCGGCGCTGGGGTGACGACGGCCATCACCTTCTACGAGGGCAGCTGCACCACGCCCCAGCGGGTCGAGGTGACCGGCAATACGTTCATCGGAGAGGCGGAGAAGCTCGGGTACGTCAGCCGCCAGGCGAACCTCATGGGCGTGGGTGACCATCTCATTCAGGTCGAGTCCGATGCCCGTGCCAAGTATTTGATGAAGATCGACGTGCTGCCGTTGCGGCTTCAGCAGTCGTCCGCGCAATGAGCGCGTCGTTGGTTCTCGAGGACAAAGCAGCGACGGCAAGGGCGACGTCGAGTAGGTTTGCGCTCGCGCCATTCACCACGGGGAAATCCATGAAGCGCTCGTCACTCATCGGCTGTTTCGCCTCCGCGTTGTTGGTCGGCTGCCCGGGCCCCGGCCCCGGCTCCTCCACGGCCTGCGACCCTGGCTCTCTGATGGACAAGGCCCAGCTGTGCCCAGACCGACTCAGCTTCGGCTTCCGGCAGGAGTTCAACAGCGCCACCTTCATCGGCCAGGGCGAACAGGCCCGTGAGTCGCTGTACGTGCGGAGCGGAGGACTGGAGGACCTGAACATCGAGTCCGTCAACTTCACCCACGACCCCGCGTTTGAGGTGTGTGACCTCGCCACTTCGGCCACCAAGTGCAAGGGCTCCGACGGGAAGCTGGTGGAGTTCGTGGTGTCGATGGACTTCCCCGATGGAGGCATGGAGCCGCCCGCGACGGTTCGCGGCAACGAGCACTTCTTCGTGCAGGTGCTCTTCACCCCCAAGCTGCCTAAGCTCTACAACTGGACGTTGACTGTGAAGAGCAACGCCCAGAATCACCCGCCGGCTGATGCGGGCTGCGGCGACGACTGGTGCTTCCTGTTCAGCGGTTGCGGGGTCTCGCCCGACGGCGGTTCATCCTGCTACCCGCGCGACGCAGGGCGCTGACGCCGACGGGCTGGCGCGCATCCCCATCTCGCTGCCGGTCTTGGCACGCGCTCGCGGGGACGGAGTCGCGGGTACGGAATCGCGGGTACGGAGTCGCGGGGACGGAGTCGCGGGGACGGAGTCGCGGGGACGGAGTCGCGGGGACGGAGTCGCGGGGACGGAGTCGCGGGACCGGGTGCGCGTGCGCCAGACTTCGCCTGCGCGTCCT
>PMBV01000240.1 GCA_003153055.1 Myxococcales bacterium | reverse complement strand
CGGTCCAGCCCCACCGAGCCGGTGGGGATCACCGCCACCGGCTGGATCTCCGTCGAGTCACCCATCTGCATCACCGCCCCCCGCCCGAACTGCTTCTCGATGGCCGCCACCGCCACTGCCACTGCCTTCAGCTTGTCGTTCAGCTTGCTCATGTCCTCGCCTCCGCCGCCCAGCTTCGGGGACCCATTTCCCCGCGTGCAGGTTCGCTGAGCAACTCGCGTGCCGTGCTCGCCCCGAGGGAGCATTGGGCCCGACGTGTACGCGCAGCGAGACGGGCGGCCCAGGCCGTGGACCCCTCGGGCCGAAGATGCGGCGAGCCAACGCGTGCTCGGGTGTGATCAACTGGGGCGCTGAAATGTCAGACCCTGCCACCATGCTGAGGGCATCGCTGTTCGTCCTCATCGGGCTGGTGCTGTTGCGTTCGCAGCTCTGGCGGGCAGTGCTCTGCCTCCGTCCTTCCTCGGTGAGGATCGATGAGGAGGAGCCTTCAGCGACGCCCGCTGTTCCATCGCTTCTCGAGCAGCCCTGGAGCGCCCTGAGCGACCTCGGGTTTCGATGGTTGGGCACGCACAGCGAGCGCCCCGTCTGGGGCCCCGCGACGCTCCACTACGATGCCGTGCACCCCGAGGCGTTGGCCTTTGCCTCGCTGTCGCTGCATCGTGACCAGGCCCGTCTCCTCGTGCTGACGGCCACTGAGTCGGGCTTCGTCCTCACCTGCGATTATCGACGGGCAGCGCGCGAGCAGCCGGGCCGTTACCTCGCCGGAGCGCTCGAGGGGGTGAGCCCGCAGCGCCTCTTCAAGGCGCACCAGCGACGGGTGGCCGAGCTGGGAGTGGTCCGCGGCACGGCCAGCCTCGAAGGTCGCGTGGAACTGGCCCGTGAATGGTACCGGGGCCCCGGAAATGCGGACCTCCGCGGCGAACACGCCATGGGCCTGCTATGGGCCCTCGGCGGCTTGCTCCTCGTCATTGCCGGTTCGTATGGAGCGTGCGGGGAGTGACGAATCGCGTGTGACTTCAAAGGGCTACTGCTCTGTTGTTGTGGTCTCGCACGAAGCTAGGGCATGGTGTCGCCTCATTCTTCGAGGGCTGCATGAAGAGCGTGGCGAAGCAGGACGAGCTCTGGTTCCTCTCAGGCAAGCGGACGGCCTTTGGAACTTTCGGGGGCTCGCTGAGGGAGTTGACGGCGACGGACTTGGCGGTGGAGACGGCGAAGGCAGCGCTCACGCAGGCGAAGGTTTCACCGGAGGACATCGAGCACGTCGTCTACGGCAACGTCATGCAGACGAGCAGCGACGCCATCTACCTTCCTCGGCACGTGGGCCTCAGGGCGGGCGTGCCTCAGGCGGTCGGCGCGCTGGGCGTCAACCGGCTGTGTGGCTCGGGCTTTCAGGCCTTCGTCACCGCGGCCGAGATGATTCTCACCGAGCAAGCCCGAGTGGTGCTGGCCGGCGGAACCGAGTCGATGTCGCAGGCTCCTCACGCCATTCGCGGCGCCCGCACTGGCCTGGGGCTGGGCAAGTCTCAGCTCGAGGACACGTTGGTCACCGCGCTGTTCGACACCTACGCCGGCATTCCCATGGGGCTCACGGCCGAGAGTCTGGCCGAGCAGTATCAGCTGAGCCAGGCCGAGGTCGACGCCTTCAGCGTGCTCTCGCAGCAGCGCTTCGCCGCGGCGCAGGAGGCCGGGCGGTTCTCGAGCGAGATCACTCCCGTCGAGCTCAAGGGCAAGAAGGGCAGCACCTTCTTCTCCAAGGACGAGCACCCGCGGCCCGACTCGACCGTCGAGGGGTTCAAGAAGCTGCCCAAGGTCTTCAAGAAGGACGGCGTCGTTCACCCCGGAGCAGCTTCGGGCATCAACGACGGGGCCGGGAGCGCGGTGCTGGCCGCTCGCAGCTGGGCCGAGAAGAAGGGCGTGGCCCCCATCGGGCGCCTGGTGAACTGGGCGTCGACCGGCTGCGACCCGCGCGTCATGGGCATCGGCCCAGCCCCGGCTATTCGCTCGCTGCTCGAGCGCGCCGAGTGCAGCCTGAAGGACATCGACCTCTTCGAAGTGAACGAGGCGTTCGCTCCCCAGTACCTCGCGGTCGAGAAGGAGCTGGGCCTGCCGAGGGACCGCACCAACGTCGACGGTGGGGCCATCGCTGTCGGCCACCCGCTGGCGGCGTCGGGCGCCCGCATCACCATTCATCTGTTGTACGAGCTCAAACGCCGCGGCGCGAGGTATGGGGTTGGGAGCGCATGCATCGGCGGCGGACAGGGAATTGCGATCTTGGTGGAGGCACTGTGAACGACGAGACGAAGGTCGACTTGAAGGGAGTCCCCGACCCCAAGGTCCTGAGGGAGAAGGCCAAGCAGCTGGCCGAACAACGCCGTACCGAGCGGAAGAACCGCAAGCGCAAGTGTGCGCTGTGCGGCACCGAGGAGAACGACAAAGCGCCCTTTGTGCCCCACCCCGACGGCATTGGACCTACGTGCAAAGAGCCCTCGATGTGCGAGCACTACCGAGCAGCCCGAGCAGTCCGCTAGAATCAATCGCGATGGAGAGCGTAGGCCGTACCAGCCGCAGAGATGGTCAGTTTGCTTGCGTGTTTCACCCAAACGGGGCACAAGCCAAGTCCCCCACCAACCGGTGGGAAAGGGACTGCGCGTAGGAGGTCCCGCCCTACCGGCGTACCTTGGAGACAGAAGTCATGGTAACTCCTGCAGCATTGAGCTTTACGGCGGTGAAGGTGTTCTCGACGACCCTGGCGAGAGATCGCGAGGCGATGGGAGAGAACATCACCCGCTGGCTGAAGGACAACTCGGGCATTGAGATCGTGGACAAGAAGGTCACGCAGAGCTCCGACAAGGAGTTCCACTGCCTGAGCATCACGATTTTCTACAAGCCGAAGCCGCAGCCGCAGCCGTAACCCATGGCGCAGGTCCGCTTCGCTCTGCCCCCGTACCGCAACGCATCGACTGCGCTGGCCGTGAGCGTGGTGGTGGCGTCAGTGGTGTGGAAACTGGCGGCTGATAGCGGACTGGTTCTGTACTTCATGCCGGGGCTGGTGTTGCGAGGCCAGGTCTGGCAGCTCGCCACGTGGATCTGGGCCGCACGACCAGACACCATGTCGGTGCTCTTCAGCGCCCTTATCATTTGGCTCACGGGGGGGAGCCTCGAGTACAGCTGGGGGCGAAAGCGCTTTCTCCAATTCGTCATCATCACCCTCACCGCCGCGGCGCTGCTGACGCTCGGGTTGGCGGCGCTGGCGCCGCAGGTCGGCTCGGTGCCGTTCTTCGGTGCTCAGGTGATGAGCTCCATCGTGTGGGTTGGCTACGGGTGCTCGATCTGGCGTGGGGGGACGAACATCTTCGGCTTCCCCGTGACGGGTCGAAACTTCGCGCTGCTGGGCGTCCTGCTCGTCGCGCTGAACGGCATCTTCGGCGGGCTGGTGACCATCATCCCCGAGGCGTTTGCGCTGGCGATGACGTTTGCCTACGCGCTGTATGGGTGGCCGACGCAGGCGTGGGTTCGGTTTCGTTCGCGGCAACTGGACCGCGATCTCAAGCGTCGCTCGTCCCACTTGCGCCCGATGGACGGTGGGCGCCGCGGTCGAGACGACGACTTCTTGAATTAGATGGCGTGGTGTTCGCGGATTGCGCTCGGAGGTGAACCCGGTCGCGGCGTGCGTCGATCGCTCGTTACTCCAGCCGAGGCTGCGCTTGGGCGCTCCCCTGATTACCTTGGTGAATCCGGCTGAAACCTACATTCACCGAGAATGGAGAACGCGCACCCATGGCCAACGTGGAATCAATCGTCGCCGTCGCAAGTCGCATCAATGGGCTTCGTCTGGAGGACTGGACGACGCTGAGCTCGGTGGAGGCAACGCTCAAGCCGTGGGGGCCGGTGGTGTCCAAGGCTTTCTACGACGTCCTCTACGCAGACCCCGACGCCGCCCAACTGCTCGGTGAGGGGAACCGGGAGACCCGCGAGCGCGTGCTCAAGGAATGGTACGAGCAAATCATCTCGGGCAAGCCCGGCCCCAAATTCTGGGATCGCATTTGGATGGTGGGGTGGATCCACATCCTGGCGGGAGTGAAGAACGTCTACATGATGTCCATCGGGCTCAGGATCGAGGAGATATTCCTCGAGCAATGTCTCAAGAGCTTCGATCGAGATCATGCCCTTCGCGTCTACGCAGCCTTTCGCCGTGTCTTCGGGACCGCGACCATGGTCATCGCCGAGAGTTACGTCGAAGGGCTCGTGTCGGGGATGGAGTTCCTCGGCATCAACCCCAAGCTGGTCGAGCGCATGCGCAAGACGTTCATCGCCAAGGGCATTGATGATATGAGGCGCAAACTCAACGCCCCATGAGGTGAATGTGAAGCTACTCGACCGTCGTACCGTCGTTGGTGGTGGCGTCGCGTTGGGAGCGGCCGCGTTGTTGGGCCCCGGTACGAGCGCCGCAAAGACGGCCGGTGACTTCCCCGATGTCTTGGCCATCGAGGGCCCCGACGCCTTCGCCAGCGCCCTTCGCTCGGTCGAAGCCCTAGGGGGCATCGGGCGCTTCGTCCCGCGGGGCGCGAAGGTGGGCTTGTTGATCAACGGGCCAAAGTACTGGCGCCTCGAGGGCTCCTACACCCGGCCCGAGCTCGCGCTGGCCATCGCCAAGCTCTGTCTCGACGCGGGTGCCAAGCAGGTGACGCTCCTCTCGCCGCTCGCTCCTGGCTACTGGAAACGAACCTCCATGGCCGAGAAGGAGAGCGACGTCATCCGAGCGCTCCGGGAGTCCCAGCTCGAGCGCGTCGAGCGAAAGATCGCCAAGGGCGTGTCGCTCAAGACCGCCTCCGTGAGCAAAGACCTCCTCGAGAGCGAGGTCTTCATCAACTTGCCGATCGCCAAGCACCACCGGGGCGCGCGTCTCACCGGCAACCTGAAGAACTTCATGGGCGCGCTCTCCCGGGACACCTGCAAGTTCTTTCACGAGGGCTCGACCAAGGGCGAGGAGGACCCCGACTTTCTCGCTCAGTGCATCGCCGACGCGAATACGCTCCGCAAGCCTGACCTCTGCGTCACCGACGCGACCGTGGTCCTGGCGACCAACGGACCGGCTGGGCCCGGAGATCTCCTGAGAGCCGGCAAGGTGGTGGCCGGCGTGGACCCAGTGGCCGTCGACGCCTACGCGGCGCGCCTCCACGGAGTGAAGGTGACGGACGTTCCGATGCTCGCGATGGCCGTCGGCCACGGGCTCGGTCGCGCCGAGCTGAGTCAGTTGGTGGTACGGGAGCTGTCAGCGGCCTCGCGGTAGAGCTGGTTGAAGGCTCCTCAGTCGTCCGGCTGGCTCCCGGCCTTGGGGCCCAGTTCGAGGGCGCGAATCCGCCGTTGCTCAGGCGCGCTGAAGTCGTGCTCGAGGATGGCGCCCAACGAGCGGCGCCTCGAGTCGTCGTCGAGGGCCTCGTCGGCCATGACAGTGTCGCGCGCCCGTCGGAATGCATCGACCCGTGCGCTCCACCGTGCCCGCTCCGCGTCGAGGTCAGCCAAGCGTCCGGCCGTCGTGGTGCCAAAGCGCGCGGCCCGGGCCTCCTGCTTCTGCTCCGGGGTCGCGCCGCTCGCCTCGAGGGCCGCCGTCTGGGTGAGGGTCTCTTGGACCAGGGCCCCTCTCTCGAGCGCCTCCCGCTCCGGCCGAGGTCGCCGTTCCTCGACGGCTGCCAGCGCCGCCGCTCGAGCGCTCTCTCCGAGGTCACTCCGCTCGAGCACCGCGCGGCGGTCGAGGGTCCGCGCGTCGGTCTCCTCTTCGTCCTCGAAGAACGCGCGAGCCATCTCGGGACCGAGCGCCTGCACCCTGAGTGCGTGGAGCTCGACCAGTCGTTCGACGTCGGTCGTGCCCCCAAGATGGCTCACGCGCTCGAGGTAGCTCACATAGCGATTGAAGACCTCCATCACCCGGGCTGCGCGCTCAGGTGGAGCGACGCTCGCCACGTCTCCCTCGAGGCGGGCGCGCACCTGGCCGAGGGTCACCTCACCCAGCGCGGCGAGGAGGAAGTCGAAGCGTCGCCGCAAGCCTCGGTCGAGGCGCACGGTCCCGTCGGAGTTCCAGCCAACTTCGCCGTCAGCGTCCGCTCCTTGGAGTGAGCGTGGGGTCACCGTGGCGTTGGGCGCGGCCGAGGCCACCGGTCCCGCACGTCTCCGCCACGGCTCGGGTCGTTCAGTCGAAGGCGATGGCTCTCGAGCTGGGAGCGGCGCGGGTGGCTCGGCCGTCAGGAGGGCCTGGCCTGCCCAGACGCCACCCAAGAGCGCGGTCACGGCCACCACGCCCAGGGCTCGTCGAGAAAGACTCACAGGCCGAGGTTCTTGAGCCGGTTCGCGTGAGCCCGGTACACCGACGGCGGCGAGGCCGAGAACAGGCCCCTGAGCCCGAGGAACTGGTTGATTTCGTCGAGGTGGTTCCACCCGTAGTCGTCGCGCAGCACGAGCCCCCAGTGCGAGGCGCAGCGGCCGACCAACCCGTCGTTCTGCTCCGAGCCGAAGAAGAGGGAGCCGGCCACCATCAGCCCATCGCTCACGTCGAAGAAGTTGGTCGCCGGCGACGTGCCCCCCATCGAGTAGTAGCGGACGCCGTTGACCACGCCCGGGCCCTGGCCACAGGCAACGGTGGGCTGGCCCTCCGGGTGAAGGGCGTTGAACGCAGCCGCTCCGCCCGTCGACAACGAGCCGAGCGCGGCCACCGAATCCTGGCGGTTCGCGCTGCCGGCGAGGAGCTGAATGAAGGCCCCGAGCGCGTCGACGAAGCTCGCCAGGAACGCGCGCTGTGGGCTTCCGGGTGGCGCGGCGGTGGCGATGGCGTCGGCGACCGGGCTCCCGGTGTGGGGCGCTCCGACGGTGGTCACCGATGCCACGAGGTCCGGCCTCACCGAGGCGACGTAGCGCACCGTCATGCCTCCGTGGCTGTGGCCGATGAGGTTGAACTTCGTGGCGCCGGTGAGCGCCTTCAAGGTGTCGAGCTGGGCGATGAGGTCTTCCCCCCGGACCGCGGTGGAGTTCGAGGCTGTCACCTGTGCGACGTAGACCTCCGCGCCACCGCTCCGGAGCTCTCCGAGGATGCCGTAGAAGTAGTCGACTCCGAAGAGCGTGGTCGACCCGAGGAACCCGTG
The DNA here is from genome assembly GCA_003153055.1 of Myxococcales bacterium. The sequence goes on along the minus strand of PMBV01000240.1, from coordinate 26,682 downwards.
GACCAGCACGACGGGGTACTTGGTCTGCGTATACGAGTCAGCGAACGCGGAGGTTGCCAGTAGAAGCGCACATGCGAGGAGGCAGTGTCTCAAGTATTTCTCCTGGTAATGAAATACACAAGAAAGCCTAACTCGATGAAGGCGGGGCCTGCGAGCACTTCTGGCGGACCGGGCTCAGACCACCGCATCGACCCTGGCGGCGATGAGCAGGAGAACACGTGGCTGGACCTTGGCACGGGAAGAGCCCGAGGCATGGGTCGAGGCCGGGGGGCTGGGGCTCCGGGCGAGCATCACGAGCCCCTCGGCCGGTCGGTTGCGTGGTGCATGTTCCCGGGGGCTCCCACGCGAACACGGCAAGGAGGGCCGCAGCGTGCGCGTTCGGTGACGTTCTGACATGACGAAACGCGCACGCTGATGCCCGCGGTGGGCTGGGAGACGTGGATGCGCTGACCCATGCGTTCGTCCCAAGTTGTCGGTCTCATTCTTGCCCCTCGCCGAGGTCGACTTCTTCGACATCCGACAGAGGATCGGACACTCACCGTCGCTTGACTGGGTAGAGCGCCGTCCCTTTCCGCGATGGAAGCTGCTCTTCCATTTGGCCCTCACCTCTGCGAGCCACGGACCCCTGGCTCGAGGCAGGGTCGGGGAGGGTCGGAGGCCCTGGGCGGGCATCACCAGCGCTCGGCCGGTCGGGTGCTTGGGCGGGTGTTCTCACGTGTGCTCACCGAGGTCTCGGGTCGAGGGGCTGGCCAGACAGCCTCGGTGGTTGGGCAGTAGCCCGACCCTCGACCTTCAATGCGTGCTCGCCGCTCGGCGCCCGTTGGCCGGACCCTCCTCCTCGGTGGNNAATCAGTACTCCGTGATGACAGGGCTGGGAGTGGCCCGTCTCGAGGTCGTTGCCGAGGTTCACAGACCCCAACTCGCGCCGCAGATGCGATGAGGGCGACCCCTGAACGACTGGGCAGTCACCCGGTGGCTCCTGGTCGACCGTGTTTCGGCAACGGCTCCGCGAGCGAGCTCAAGATTCTGAGAGCGGAGCTTGGACCAGGTGCCTGGGGCTGTGCGGCGCCCGCTCAGGCGCTACGTTGCAGGCATGGCACCTCCCGCGCAGCGCGCACTCCGGGTCGGGCTCCTCGGGTACGGCCTGGCCGGGCGTGTGTTTCACGCACCACTCATCGCCGCGACCCCGGGCCTCACCCTCTCCGCCGTGGTCACCTCGGATCCCGCGAAGCAAGAGCGGGTGCGGGCTGCTCACCCAGCTGCCCGGGTGGTCGCCAACCTCGAGGCCCTCCTGGCACGCTCGGGCGAGCTCGACGTGCTCGTCGTCGCGACGCCAAACCGGACTCACGCGCCGCTCGCCAGGGCCGCGCTCGAGGCGGGGCTGCCAGTGGTAGTGGACAAGCCCTTCGCGACAACCTCCGACGAAGCTCGGGCGGTTGCCGAGGAAGCGGCCCGGCGTGGGCTGCTCCTCACCGTGTTCCAGAACCGGCGCTGGGACGGCGACTTCCTCACCGTGCGCCGGCTCGTGCACGAAGGGGCCCTGGGTACGGTCCGGCGCTTCGAGTCGCGGTTCGAACGGTGGTCCCCCGCGCTCAAAGGTGGCTGGCGGGAACGGGCAGACCCAACGGAGGCCGGCGGGCTGCTCTTCGATCTCGGTGCGCATCTGGTCGACCAGGCGCTCCAGCTCTTCGGGCCGGCCCGAACCGTGTACGCCGAGCTCGACCAGCGTCGGCCCGGAGCCGCGACCGACGACGACAGCTTCGTCGCGCTGACCCATGCCTCGGGCGTGCGCTCTCACCTCTGGATGAGCAAGGTGGCTGCCCAGCGCGGTCCCCGGTTCCGCGTGGTCGGCGATCGGGCCGCGTTCACCAAGTACGGGTTGGACGGCCAGGAGGCCGCCCTTGCAGCCGGTGGCGTGCCGGGTGCTCCCGGTTGGGGCGCGGAGCCTGACGCCGCCTGGGGTCGGCTCGGTCTGGAGGACGACGCTCGGCCCGTTCGCACCGAGCCCGGCTGCTACCTGGCGTTCTACCAACAGCTGGTCGCCGCGCTCCTCGGTGGCAGCCCGCCGCCGGTGGCTCCGCTCGAGGCCGTCACGGTGCTCGAGGTGCTCGAGTCGGCCCGGCGGTCCTCGGAAACCGGCCTCGCGCAGCACCTGGTACCGACCGGTTGAAGCTCAGGCACGCGGCAGGTGAGAGTCAGGGCCCAAGCTCGACCCTGGCACGAATGGAAGCTGCGAGGGTCGTGGTCAGCCCAGGTAGGCGGCCACCACCCGGTCGTCCTTCTTGAGCTCCGCCGGAGTCCCCTGCACGCCGATGCGCCCACGCTCCATCACGTAGGCATAGTCGGCGACGTCGAGGGCGGCCTGGGCGAACTGCTCGACCAGGAGCATCGTCATGCCCTCGGCCTTGAGCCGCCGAATCGTGCGGAAGACCTCCTGCACGATGACTGGTGCCAGGCCCATCGACGGCTCATCGAGCAGCATCACCTTCGGCCGCGCCATCAGCGCTCGCCCGATGGCCAGCATCTGTTGCTCTCCACCCGACAGTGTTCCGGCGTACTGCCCCTTTCGCTCCTCGAGGCGGGGGAAGAGCTCGTAGACGTGGGCCAGGTCGCTGGCCGCCTTGGCCTTGAAGCCGAAGAAGTGGGGCAGGTGGCGGAAGGCTCCGAGCAAGAGGTTGTCCTCCACGGTGAGCGGGCCGAAGACCTTGCGGCCCTCGGGCGAATGGGCGAGTCCGAGGCGGGCGATTTTCGAGGCTGCGAGGCCCTGCACTGGCGCTCCGTCGAGCCGTACTTCGCCCTTCGTCGGAGAAATCATCCCCGAGATGGCCCGCATGGTGGTTGTCTTTCCTGCCCCGTTGGCTCCGATGAGGGCGACCACGGTCCCAGCCTTCACCTCGAGCGAGGCGCCCACCAGCACCTCGGAGAGGCCGTACCCTGCGTGGAGCTCTTTCACCTCGAGCATGGTGTCTCCTCTGTCAGGCCGCGGGGACTTCGGGTGTGGTCTCGACCGCGCCCAGGTACGCCTCGATGACCTTCGGGTGGCGCTTCACCGAGTCCGGGGTGCCCTCCGCGATGAGCCGGCCTCCGTCGAGCGCGGTGACGACGTCGCAGAGCCGAGTCACGACGTCCATGTGGTGCTCGATGAGCACGATGGTGACGCCCCGCTGGTGCACCCGGGCGATCAGCTCCACCTGCTTCACCACGTCGGGGTGCGCCAGGCCGGCGGCCGGCTCATCGAGGATGAGGACTTCGGGCTTCCGTGCCAGCGCTCGGGCGATCTCCAAGAAGCGCTGGGCGCCATAGGTCAGGTCCTTCGCGGGCGTGAGCGCCTGCTCCCGGAGCCCCACGAAGTCCAGCAGCGCCAGGGCATCGGCCTTGGCTCGCCGCTCCTCCGACCGGCCCAGCCCCACGAGAATCAGCGGCAGTGGCACGCGGTACGCCCCCTTGAGCGCCACCATCACGTTCTCCAGCGCCGTCATGCCGCCGAAGAGCTGGAGGTTCTGGAAGGTTCGGGCGACTCCCGCACGGGCGGCCTGGAAGAGGCTGCCCCGTGGCAGCGGCGCGCCGCGCAGCGACAGCGTGCCCGCGGTGGGCGTGTAGAGCCCGGAGACCACGTTCACCACCGTGCTCTTGCCCGAGCCGTTGGGCCCAATGAGGCCGTGCACCTGGCCGGCGCGGACCGTGAGGTCGACGCCATCGACCGCCTTCACCCCGCCGAAGTGGCGCTTGAGGCCCGTGAGCACGAGGAGCGGCGACCCGTCGGCGACCCTCGGTGGCAACACCTCGTCGAGCGGGGAAGGCTCGGGCAGCGGAGGAGGGGCCACGCGGAACAGCCTGGTGAGCGCGCGCCCGGCGAAGCCCATCAGCCCCTCGGGGAGCCCCACCACCACCGAGAACAGCATCAGCGCGAAGATGGCCTTGCGCCAGTCCTCGGTGTTCTGCGCCAGGAAGCCTCCCGCGGCGAGCACACCGGTGGCCACCACGGGCGCCAGCGCCTGGAACGGCTTCATGGTGCGGCGGGTCAGCCCTCGAAGGCCCGCCGCCAGCGCCACCACGAGCCCCAGCCCGGCGAGCACCTGGAACAGACCGCGGTTGGACAAGAGATTGGGCAACAACGCCACCAGGGTCGCTCCGACGAAGGCGCCCCACAGGCTCTTGCGCCCGCCCAGCACCACGCCAAGCAGGAGTATGACGGTCAGCTCGTACTGGAAGCCGTGCGGCTGCAGGTACTCGAAGTTGAGGGCGTAGAGTCCGCCGGCCAGCCCACCCAACCCGGAGCCCATCGCGAAGCCAGCCACTTTGTGCCGGTAGGTGCCCACGCCCATGGCGTCGGTGGCGATGGGGCTGTCGCGGAGCGCCTCGAACGCCCTCCCCCACTGCGAAGACAAGAGGTTGCGCATCGCTACCCAGACGACGGCCAACCCAGCCATGCACAGCCAATAGAAGTCGCGCGGGGAGAGAACATGGCCGAACAGCGGCGGCCGGGTGAGGCTCAAGCCCCTGGGCGCCCTGGGTGAGCCACTCGAGCCTCGTTGAGCGCCGTGGCGGTGAGGGCGGTGAAGCTCAACGTGGCGAGCGCGAACTGCGGGCCCCTCGAGCCTCAGCGCCGGGCAGCGCGAGCAGCGCCCCCATGACAGCGTCGTCACCCCCCCGGCGAGGAAGAGCGCCACGGGGATGTCTCGCGCCCCATCTCGTCACCACGATGCCCGCCACGTAGGCGCCCAGGCCGAGGAAGGCGGCCTGGCCCAGGTTGATTTGCCCGAGGTAGCCCACGGTGACGTCGAGGCCGATGAGGAGAATGCCGTAGATGGCGAGCAGCGTGAGCAAGCCCCAGCGCGTAGGGGCTGGTGACGGCCAACGGGATGGCGCCCAGGAGGACGAAGAGGAGGAGCTCGGCGCCACGGACCAGCAACAGTCGCTTCACCATGCGTGTTCCGGCCCCTCGCTAAACCTTGCGGATGACGGCCTTGCCGAAGACGCCCGTGGGTCGAACGGCGAGGGCCAAGATGAGGAGGACCAGCCCCGGCGCCTCGCGCCAGCCGCTGCCCACGTAGAAGGAGGCCAGGCTCTCCAGCGCTCCGAGGAACAGGCCCACCACCACCACCCCGAAGCCCGACTCGAGGCCGGCCACCACCGCGACCGAGAACGCCTTCAGCACCAGCGCCGAAGCCATGGTCGGACCCACGGTGGTGATGGGCGAGACCAAGATGCCAGCCAGCGCCGCTACCGCGCCAGAGAGGCCGTACGACAACATCACCGTGCCAGTGGCCGAGATGCCCATCAGCTCGCCCGCGTCGCGGTCGGCCGACACCGCCTCGAAGGCCTTGCCCAGGAGCGTGAGTCGCTTGAACGCCTCCACCGCTGCCATCACCGCCACGACGCCCACGGCCACGGAGATCTCCAGCGGGGTGATGTCTATCCCGAAGAAGTGGAGCGGGTCCGAGGAGATGGGCGTGGGGAAGGGCCGGTCGTCACGGCCCCAGACGTTCTCGGCGAAGGAGAAGAGGAACAGCCCCAAGATGATGGTGAGGAGGATCCACCCTTCGCCCTTCTGCTCGAGCGCCAGGCGCACCCCCACCCGCTCCACCGCCAGGCCCAGCAGCGCACCGAAGGCCAACCCGAGCAGCACCACCAGTGGGTACGGCAGGCCCGTCTGCTGAATGGAGAGCGTGACGAAGGCCGAGACCATCACCACCTCGCCCTGCCCGAAGTTGAGGCTCTTCGACGTGGCGTAGGTGAGCTGAAAGCCGTACGCGACGAGGGCGTACACGAGCCCCATCAGGGCCCCGCTCACCGCCATCTGAACGATGAATGACGCTGGCACGGCGCAAGGAGCCTTCTACTGCATGCTCTTCTGGAGCCGGGCCTTGTCGGCCTCGTTCCCGAAGACCACCCGCCCACCCTGGACCATGCCCATCACGACCTTGTCGCGTCGGAAGGCCTCGTGCGTCTCGACGTTCGCCGGGTCCCACTTCGAGTAGGGCTTCACCCAGGTGGCGATGACGCCCTTGACGGGCTCCTTGAGGTCCTCGAGGGCGTCGCGAATCTTCAGGCTGTCGGTGCTCTTGGCCTGGCGCACCGCGGCCGCGAAGAGGAGCACCGCGTCGTAGCCTTGGGCGGCGGACACCGGAGAGGGGATGCGCGCGACCCCGTAGGCCTTGTGGTACGCGTCGATGAAGGCCTTGGCTCGCGCGGTGATGGGCTCTTCGATGAAGGTCTGCGGCATCAGCGTGCCGTTGGCATTGGCCCCGGCGTTGTCGATGTAGTTCGACATCGAGAGCGTCCACCCGCCGATGAGCGGCACCTTGAGGCCGATCTTCGCCATGCCGTTGGAGACCGCGGCGAGCTCGGGCCCGATGCCCCAGATGAGAATGGCCTGCGCGCCGAGGGCCTTGGCCTTGAGCAGCTGCGAAGTCATGTCCTTGTCGCCGATCTTGAACTTCTCCTGGGCGACCACCTCGAGCTTCTTGCCCTGCTTGTCGATCTGCGAGAGCAGGTCATCACGGCCCGAGACGCCGTAGTTCGTGTCGTCGTGAATGATGGCCACCTTGAGGAGCTTTCGGTTGATGGCCTCCTCGACGACCATCGCCGCTTGGATGCCGTCGTGGGCGGCGAAGCGGAAGATGGAGAGCTGCTTGGGGCCCTCGGGTGTCGCCCACTGGGTCATGGACTTCGACCCGGCCGCCGGACAGATGATTTTGGTGATGCCCTTCTCTTGAAGGTGCTTGTCTCCCGCCATCACCACGCCGGTGTTCACCGAGCCGATGACACCCGAGAGGTCGGCCATCGAGGCGAGTTCCTGCGCGATGAGGGCCCCGCGATCGTTCTTCGCCTCGTCGTCACGCTCGATGATTTCAATCTTGAGCTTCTTGCCTCCCACGTCGAGGCCCCCGGCGGCGTTGATCTCCTCGATGGCCAGCTTCGAGCCGTCGCGGGCCGAGGTGCCCATCGGGGCCGAGCCGCCCGAATACGGGCCGGTGAGCGCGAGCTTGACGGTGTCGGCGGCGAAGGTGGGAAGAGCCAGGAGCAGGGCGAGCGACGCGAGGAGAGGCTTCATCGGTGTTCCCCGTGATGGGAAGGAGGTCAGAAGATGACCGTGACTCATAGCATGCGAGTGTTGGCCTCGCACCCGGACGAGACGGCGGTGAGTGCGGCGCGGCGCGTCAGCATGGCTGTGAAACCTGGCGTGTGCTACGGCGTTGACTGCTGGAGCAGTCCGGGTGGACGCCGGTCACCGCAGGACGGGGTGGCGGGAGGAAAGTCCGGGCACCAGAGGGCGGGGTGCTGGTTAACGGCCAGTCGGCGCAAGCCGCAGGAAAGTGCCACAGAAAACNNCCGCGCTCCTGGTGACAGGGGCGGCATGGCAAACCCCACCTGGTGCAAGAGCCAATAGGGGAGCGCTCGACTCGAAAGAGGAGGGCATGGACGGCCCGTCCAACGCTCCCGGGTCGCTCGCTCGAGGGCGCCGGCAACGGCGTTCCTAGATGAATGTCCACTGCCCGGGGCAACCCGGTGACAGAACCCGGCTTACAGGGCTGCTCCAGCTTTTTCCCTTCAATGACGGGCCTACCGGGGGCGCCTGCCTCCCTCGGAGCCCTCGGCGGCGCTCCAGGCGGGCGTTTTCACCGTGAGGCCGCTGAGCGAGTACGACTCGATGCCCGAGCCGCCGTCGGGTCGATCGACGAGGACGAAGAGCGCTCCATCGGTGAACAGCGCCCCACGCAACGAGGTCGACTGGCGAGGCAGCGGGCACGCGAGCAACCGTGAGCCGGCGTAAAACACTTGGAGCTCGGCTCTCCGCTCGCCCTCGAGCCACACCTCGTTCACCGTGGCGACCCCCGCGTACGGCGGCACCGCCAACAGCGCGGCCTCCCACAGCTTGGTGCCTGCGTCAGCCCCGAGCACCTGCACCTCCCAGTCTGGGAGGCCCAGGGTCAGCTCGTTGGCCGTGAGCCACAGGCTCGACTCCGCCTCGGCGCAACTGACCAGCGGCGTCGGGCATCGCCGACTGAAGGCAAACGCCTCCGTGTCCGACTGGAGCGCACCCCTGGGCACCCCCCAGCGAGGCCAGGCTCCCTGGGTGAGCCCGACCACCTCGAGGCCTCCGTCCTGCCACTGGGCCATGGCTTCCGAGCCCACCACGGCCTGGTCGCCCAGCACCGTCAGCGACGTCCCGCCCGCGTCGACCGAGACAGCTCGCACCACGAGGCCCCCGTCGGCCAGCTCCTCCACTCTCGTCAGTACACCGGCCTCCGCGTCCCAGAGGAAGAGCCGCCCGCCCTCGTCCGCCGAGAGTGCGCTGGCGCCGCCGACGCTCAAGAGAAACCGCGCTCCTTCGTCTTGGGTCCACGCCTCGAGCCCGCCGTCTCCGTCGAGCAGAACCACGGCCCCATCTGGGGTCAGCGCGACGCCCCGCGGCGGCGGAAACCGAGCGACGGACTCCTGCACGGCGCCGGTCAGAAGCGAGTGGTACTCGAGGCCCGCGGTGCCAGCCACCAGCGCGCCCCGCTCGGAGACGTGCACGAGCCGTCGCTCGAGCCCGTCGGGGTAGGGCGTGAAGAACCGGTCGAACCCGCTGTTGGTGAAGGACACCAGACCGCAGGCCCCTCCATCGGACAGGCCGCCGTCTCCCGCGCCACCGTCTGTCTTGACCCCAGCGTCGACTGGCAGGCCGCAGGCCGAGAAGAAGAGCGAGGTCCCCGAGGACAGGAGGGCCGGGGGCGTGTCGGTCGGCACCACGTTCAGCGGTGCCTCCCATCGGGGCGTGTACTCCACAGGGGTTTGCTCGCACCGCTGGTTCCTGCAGGCCCCCACCGGGAGGCAGGCGACGGCGACCCCGCAGGTCGTTCCGTCGGGAGTCGGCAAGGTCAGGCACAGGCCCGCGCGGCAGATGCTGAACGAGCTGCAATTGGCTGGGCCACAGAGTGAGTTGTCGGGCGCGACCGACTCTCCGCAGCCGGAGCTGGGGTCACAGGTCGCCACGCGGCATGGCTGGGTCGGCGCTGGACAATGATGGGCCGTGTGCACGCAGCCACTCGTCTCCGAGCACCCATCGTCAGTGCAGACGTTGTCGTCGTTGCATGACCGGGCGATGGCGTTGCACTGGCCCCCCGCGCACCGCCCCTGCTCGAGGCACAGGTTCCGTGGATCGCACAGCGACTCGTCTGGCCGGGCCGTCTCGACGCAGCGGTCCTGCTCCAGTGAATAGGCCGAGGTCTGGCAGGTGCTCGAAGGCGTGCACACCGGTGGGTGGACGCCCACGCCGTGGAGCGTCACCTCGACCGACGCATCGGCGGCGGTGAGCGTCAGCACGCCCGAAGCCGACGCGGCTCCAGCGGAGAACGTCACCACCAACTCGGCCGCGCCACCACCTGGCACCTCGACGGTCGCGGGCACCGAGAAGGGCGCCTCGGTCGAGGCCGTCACCGTGACCGCCGCTCGACCCAGCGCCTGGAGCGTCACGGGCTGGGTAGCCACCTGGCCCTCCAGCACTCGGCCGAACTCCACGGACGTGGGTGTGGCGCTGAAGCCACCGGCGATTGGATCCAGCGACGAGCCGCACCGGCACCCCGCGGCCGCCGCGCTCCACAGGAGGAGCATGGCGCCCACCTTCGCCAAGGTGCTGGCCGAGCCCCCGCTGCTCGCCAGCGCCGTGGAGCGTTCGCGCTTCGGTCGGGTCGCCATCATGGTGCGCTCCACGGGGTCATGGGTTCATTCGTCGGCGTCCTTCAACACCCGGGAGGTGGCCTGGCCTTCCCTGCCCGGGGCGTGGCTCACCGCGTTGACGAAGAACCCCACCACCACCAGCGCCACCGCGAGGTAGAGGAGGGGCCTCGACGGCCGGGCCCGCCACGCCCACCAGCGCTCCTTGCGGCGCTGGAACCTCGGGGCCGCCACGTATTCCTTCCAGGCGTCGTCGCGCATCAGCGCCGCCCCGGAGTCGTCCTTGAGGCCATCGAGGGCCTTCGCCAGCAGCACCCGGCCCTCCACCGTACCCTTGCGGGCGTTGACGAGTCGTTCGAGGGCCTCCTTCGCCCCGCCGAAGTCGCCCCGGCCGAGTCGAGCCTTGCCCAAGACGAGGTCGACCTCGCCGACCCGAAAGTCAGGGTCCAGCTCGCGCACGTGCTCGAGGAGCTTCTCTCCTTGGTCGGGGTAGCCGGCGAAGACGCACGCGGAGCCCATGGTGAAGAGGCTCTGCACATCGTCGTCGCCCTTCTCGAGGTTCGGCTTGAGCACCTCGAGGGCGCTCCGGTGGGCCCGGCGCTCCACCAGCAACTCGGCGAGCTCGAGCCGCGCCCGGCCATCGTGGGGGTTGTTGAGGAGCGTGCGCTTGAGGGTGAGCTCTCGGTTGAGGCGCTTCATCCACCGGAAGGGGTCCGGCAGCACCCCCAGGGTGAAACGGTCGGCCACCAACCACACCACGACGAGAATTATCGCCGCGCCCACTGGGCTCCCCGTCACCGCCGACAGAATCAACCACCACAGGTACTGAGACATGCCTCTGTCTACATCAACCGTGCGCAGATCGCCGAGTGGACATCGAAGCCCGCATCGGTGAGCGCCAGGCGGTCGCCCTGCCACCTGGCGAAGCCCGTGGCAACCAGCTGCTCCACCACCCGTCTTCGGGGCTCGAAGGGCTGCCCGAAGTCGCGGCACACCGCCTCGAGGGCCACGCCCGTCGTCAGCCTGAGGCCCATCGCCACGCGCTCCTCGAAGAGCTCGAGGTCGCCCAGGTCTTCATGGCCGGCCTCGGGGAGCGTCCGGTGCTCCACTGCCTTGAGGTACGCCTCGGCGCCGCGGAGGTTGGTGTAGCGCCGCCGCCGCCCGCCCTTCACCAGCGTGCCCGTCGCCCCCACGCCGACGGCCAAGTACTCGCCGCCAGTCCAGTACAGCGCGTTGTGCCTCGAGTGCAGGCCTGGCCGCGCGTAGTTCGACACCTCGTAGCGCGTCAGCCCGGCGCTGGCGTACACCCTCGCCACCGCGCGCTGCATCTCGAGCACCGTCTCGTCTGGCGGGAGCTCGAGCTCGCCCCGCCCCAACGCCTTGGCCATGGGGACGTCTTCGGCCAGCGAGGCCCGGTCGAGGGTCAGCGCGTAGGCCGACAGGTGCGTCGGCCCGAGGGCCACGGCGGCGTGCGCGTCGGCCTCCACCTGGCTCACCGTCTGCCCGGGAACCCCATAGATGAAGTCGAGCGAGAGGTTGTCGAAGCCGGCCTCGTGCGCGGTGTCGGCGGCGCGCCGGGCGGTCGGCCCATCGTGGGCGCGCCCCAGCACCGTCAGCGTCTGGGCCTCGAAGCTCTGCACGCCGATGGAGAGGCGGTTCAACCCCGCGGCCCGGAAATCGGCGAAGCGCTGGGCGTCGGCGGCGCCGGGGTTGGCCTCCAAGGTGAGCTCGCACCCAGAAGCAAAGGTCAGTCGCCGAGCCGCCACCTCGAGGAAGCGGGCCACCAGTGCCGGCTCCCACAGCGACGGCGTGCCTCCTCCTATGAAGACCGATTCGACTACCACCGCCCGGGGCAACGAGGCGACCCGCGCTTCGAGCTCGGCCACGAGCGCAGCGGTGTAGCGCTCCTGGGGAATCTTGGGGGCGGCCACCGAGGCGAAGTCGCAGTACGGGCACTTCGACAGACAGAAGGGGAAGTGGACGTACAGCCCGAAGCGGGCGGCCGACAGCCCGGTGCGAGCATCGACGGGAGCGTCGGGCCTCACGGCGCTACTTCTTCACCTTGAGCTGGGCCTCGAGCTTGGCCACCTTGGAGCGCAGCGACGCGGCAGCCTCCACCGCGGCTTCGGCGGCCACCAGCTTGCGCTTGAGGCCGACGTTCTCGGTCTTGATGCGCTCAAGCTCCGCGCCCGTCAGCCCGGGCAGGGTGGTGACGTGTGTCGTCTCTTCGTCGCTCGGTCGGTGCTCGAGCTCGGCGAGGCGGGCCTTGAGCTGAATCTCCTGGGCCTGCAGCATGCCCAGCTCCTCCTCGACCGCGCGCAGGGCCCTGAGCCGGGTCTCCGACTCTGCCAGGCGCTGTTCGGCGGCGCGCTGCTTGGCCTCGGCGGCGGTGGTGAGGCCGGCCCGGCTGGCGTGCTCTTTCGCCCTCGCCTCGGCCTGGGTGGCCCGGGCCTCTTGCTGGGCGGCCTTGGTCTCGGCTGCCCGCAGGCGGTCGGCCAGCTCCTTCAACCGACTCTCGGCGCTGGTGGCCCGCGACTCGGCGTTCGCCCGCATGTCCTCCGCCGCGGCCGACGCGATGTGCGCGGTGGAGGTCGCTTCCTTGAGTCGGTCCTCGGTGCTCCGGGCTCGGGCCTCGAGCTGCGAGCCGCGGTGCTGGAGCTGCTCGAGCTTCGAGCGGAGCTGGCTGACCTCGACCTCGAGGTGGTCGTTGCGCTCGTTGGACGCCTGGAGCGTCTCGTGGGCCGCTTCGGCGTTGCCCTGGGCCTCGGCCAGGTTCGCCTCGGCGAGGCTCGCCCGCTCCTCCAGGTGCGCCACCGTGTCGTCACGTTGCTCGAGCTCGGCCCTGAGCCGGGTGACGTCGCCTGAAGCGCTGGCCAAGGCGTTTCGCTCGGCCTCCAGGGCCTTGAGCTCGCCGACGGCCTCGCTGGCCCGAGCCTGCGCCTGGGCGAGCTGGCTCTGGAGCGTCCCCAGCTGGGCGCGGGCGACGCTCTGGGTCTCCCGGAGCTGGGCCTCGAGTCTGCCCCGCTCGAGCTCGTGTTCTCGCCGAAACTGGGCGGCCTCAGCCTCCGCGGTCGCCAAGCGCTCCCTGGCCCCGGCGAGGGCCTGCTCGCCGCCCTGGGCCGCCTGGGCGAGGGAGGCCCGCTCGCTCCTCAGCTCCTCGAGGGTCTTCTCGAGCTCGAGCACCCGGTCGCGAGCCTGGTCCATCGACGTCTTGGCCCACTCGTGCTCGCTCTCGAGGGTCGCGAGCCTGGCCGCCGCCTCGGTGAAGGCCTCTTCTTTCGCGCTGGCGGCCTGGCGCTCGGCCTGCAGCTCGAAGCGGGACGTGTCTTCGATGCCCTTGAGCTCGTCGCGCTCGGCGGCGGTAGAGCCCAGCTCGCTGCGCAGCGCGTCCAGCTCGAGGGCGATGGTCTGGTTCTCTTCCTCGTATTTCCGGCTCGCCTCCTCCACCGCCTCGGCCTCGCCCCGGGCCTCGGACAATTCGCTGGCCAGCTCGGCGATGCGGTCTTGGGCGAGAGACAGGGCCTCTTTGGCGCCGTCGAGCTCGTCTTGGGCCTGCTCGCGGGCGCGCTCGGCCTCGGTGAGGTTGGTCTGGGTCTCCTTGTGTTGCTGCTCGACCTCGGCCAAGGCGTTGGAGAGGTCTCTCCGCTCCGCGTCGGCTTCGGCCACCCGCGCGATGAGCTCGTTCATCTTCTGCTCGGCCGCATCGGCCCGCACGGTGTCTTTCTCCACCATGTCCTTGAGCAGTTGAACCTGCTGGGTCAGCTCGGCGACCTTTCGCGACTCGCCCAGCGCCGCTTCGAGCTGGCTCTTGATTTGAGTGGCGACAGCCCGGAGCTGCTGGGCCTCACCGTCGACCGAGAGGTAGAGCGAGCGCCCCCGCGCCAAGGCCTCGTCCTTGCCCTTGATGATGGTGCGAAAGGCTTTGATTTTCTCCTCTGGATCCGCGCTGTGCTGGAGGCGGGGCTCGGGTGGCTCCTGGAACGGGTCGCCGGTCGCCGGTCGCTGGGCCGCTGGGGGCAGGGCGGGCACCGGCGGGAGCGGCGAGCTCGTTCGGCCCGGGGTCGTCACCTGAGAGATGCCCGTCGGCGGGCGGCTTTCCGACGCGCCGGTGGGGGCCGAGCGGCGAGGCAGCGGCGGTGGGCGCGAAGGCGAAGGCTGGCCGTTCGCTGGGGCGTAGCGATCCGTGCTCCGCGGCGCAGAGGGTCGCTCCACGGTCCCGATGGCTGGCTTGGCCGCGGCCGGCGCAGGAGGCGTGAACAGTGGCTCATCTTCCTCGAGTGCCTCGCGGAGCTCGAGGAGGGGGTCAGATTCGCTGGTGGGCACGTCGGTTCAAGAGCCTAGCCCCGTCCTTCTTGGGGGGCGAACTTCAAACCGACGCTTCACGAGCCCTTCCCCAAAAGGCCACAACTTGGGAGGTTGGCCGTCCCATGGTTTCTCGCCGACGACTCGACAATGGGCTCACGGTGGTACTTGAGCCCCAGCACGCCGCAGCGGTGGTGGCCTTTCAGGTCTGGGTGAGGGTCGGCAGCGCCGACGAGACGCCCGAGGAGGTGGGCCTCGCACACCTCCACGAGCACATGTTGTTCAAGGGGACCACCCGCCGCGGCCTGGGGGAGATCGCCCGGAGCGTCGAGGCCCACGGGGGTGAAATCAACGCCTGGACGAGCTTCGACAACACCGTCTACCACGTGGTGATGGCGAGCCGGCACGCCTTGACCGGGCTCGACGTCTTGGCCGACGCCGTGCGCGCTTCGACCTTCGACCCCGACGAGCTGACCCGGGAGATAGAAGTGGTGGCCGAGGAGATCAAGCGCAGCCTCGACATGCCCTCGCGCCGCTCCTCGAAGGCCTTGTTCGCCGAGGCCTTCCGGGCACACCCCTACGGCCGGCCGGTCATCGGCTTCGAAGCAGACGTCCGGGCCCACCAGCGCTCCAAGGTGCTGGCGTTCTACGAGAAGCACTACCGGCCCGCGAACATCGTGCTGTCGGTGGTGGGCGACTTCGACGAGGCGACGCTCTTCCCCCACATTGAAGCCCTCTTCGGCGGTGATTGGGGTCGAGCGGGCCAGGTCGAGCACACGCGACCCGTGGAGCCGCCACTCGACGGCTGCCGAGTCGCCCTGGTGGCGGACGACGTGAAAGAGGCCTACCTCCACCTGGCCTTCCCTATCCCCGGGGTTGATTCGCCCGACACGGCGGCCCTCGACGTCTTGGCCATGCTCCTGGGCCAGGGCGATTCTTCGCGGCTCTCGCTCGAAGTGCGGCGCAAGCGCGACCTGGCCAAGGACGTCAGCGCCTGGGCGTGGACCCCCAAGGAGCCAGGGCTGTTCGGCGTGTCGCTGGTGGCCCCACCCCCGACGGTGCGGGCGGCCCTCGAAGAGACGGTGCGGGTGCTGCGTACGATGACCGAGGCGACGGTCGACGAGAAGGAGCTCGGCACCATCATCTCGCTCATCGAGGCCGAGGCGGTCTACCAGCGGGAGACCGTGCAAGGGCTGGCGCGCAAGCTCGGCTACTACGAGGCGGTGGCCGGCGGCCTCGAGAAGGAGGCACGCTACTACGAGGCGGTGGCCCTTGTGACGGCCGAGTCGCTGCGCGAGGCGGCCCGGCGGTACTTCCAGTTCGATCGAGCCATCGTGACAGGGCTGCTGCCCACCGGCACCCCGCTCGATGAGGGTCAGGTGCGGGCGGCGCTGGCGATGGCGAAGACCGAGGAGGCGCGGCCCCTGCCTCCCCGGCGGACGACGGCGGTGGCGCGGCTCGACGTGCTGGGGACCGCGCGGGCGCAGAAGAGCGGCCTCACGGTGACGAAACTCGCCTCGGGGGCGACGGTGGTGGTGCGAGAGGAGCGGGCCGTGCCCCTGTTCGCGGTGCGAGCCACCTACGCCGGCGGGCTCCGGGCCGAGACCCCAGCGCAGAGCGGCGTCACGGCCCTGCTCTCGAGGACGCTGACCCGGGGAACCAGCACCCTCGACGCCGAGGAGCTCAGTCACCTGGTCGACTCCTTGGCTGGCTCGCTGGGCGCGGCCGGAGGGCTGAGCTCGATGTCGGTCAGGGGCGAGTTCCTCACCAAGCACTTCGCCCAGGCCGTCGAGCTGTTCGCCGACGTGGTGAATGAGCCCGCCTTCCCCGAGGGTGAGGTGGCCCGCGAGAAGGCTCAGCTGCTGCTCGACATCACCTCGAGAGATGATCGACCCTCGTCGGTGGCGATGGAGCTGTTCGCCAAGACGCTCTACCAGCGCCACCCCTACCGGCTCAGCACCTTGGGGGAGCAAACGACCGTGGCGGCCCTCACGGTCGAGGCGCTCAAGGCGCACCACGCGCGCTTCATGCGGGCCGAGCAGTTGACGTTGGTGGTGGTGGGCGACGTCGACACCGACGAGGTCCTCGCGTTCGCTGAGCGGCGCTTCGGGCGAAAGGAGGCCCCCGGCCTCGCCTGGCCCGAGGTGCCCCAGGAGGGCCCATGGAGCGGCCCGCGAACGGCGAGGGTGACGCTCAAGAAGGCCCAGTCGCACCTGGTGGTGGGGTACCTCGGAGCCCGGGTGACCGACGACTGGCGACGCCCCCTCGAGGTGCTCCAGACGGTTCTCAGCGGGCAGAGTGGGCGCCTCTTCCTCGAGCTGAGAGATCGCCGCTCCATGGCCTACAGCGTCGCCGCGATGCTGCGGGAGGGCGTGGATCCGGGCTCCTTCGCCGTCTACATGGGCACGAGCCCTGAGAAGGTCGACGCGGCGCTCGAGGGCGTGCGACGAGAGCTGGCGCGGGTGCGGGACGAGCGGGTCTCAGCGGTGGAGCTGGATCGCGCCAAGGAGCACCTCATCGGCACCCACGCCATCGGGCTCCAGCGCAACGGGGCGCGGGCGGGGGTGATGGCCCTCGACACCTGCTACGGTTTGGGGCCCGAGGCCTCGAGCCACTACGAAGCGCAGGTGGCCTCGGTCACCGCCGACGAGGTGCGCGAGGTCGCCCGCCGGGTCATCGACTTCGAGAGAGAGGCGTCGGTGGTGGTGGGGCCGTGATAGAAGCACACCTCATGGTGCGTCGATTCAGGTCCGCGGCCCTGGCCCTCTTGGCGTGCAGCTGCTCACTCGTGGTCAACTTCGACGAAGACTCTCAGCCCTGCGACCGCGGGGCGTGTACGACCGGCTTCACCTGCATCAACAGCCTCTGCGTGCGGGTAGATGGAGGAGCCGCCAGCGACGCGGGCGTGGCCGACGGAGGCCGAGCTGACGGCGGTCGCCGCGACGGGGGTGATGGCGGCTGATGAGCGGGCTCCTGCTCCTGCTCGCCGCCCTCGGCTCTCCCAGCCCTCGCTCGGTGGCGCAGCCCCTGGACCAGCCGGTCGATGAGGCCCGGGTCGAGCGGGTGCTGGCGAGCCTCGACGTGCGCCAGAGGGCGGCTCAGCTCCTCCTCGCCTACCCCCAGCTGTCCACCACCGGGCCGGTGGAGGTGGGTGGCATTCTCTTCGTGGGGAACCTGTTGCGGCGCCCTGAGGTCGCCAAGGCGCGGCTCGAGCAGGCGTTGGCCCGGGCGCCCATCGCTCCCTTCGTGGCCGTCGACATGGAGGGCGGGCCGTCGAACCGCATGAAGAGCGTCAAGGGCCTCGAGAACCTCCCACCGGCGCGGGAGCTGGCGAAGCTGAGCGACGCCGAGGTGCAGGCCTGGGGGCGAACGGTGGGCGAGGCGATGCGCGCGCTGGGGCTCAACCTCAACCTGGCCCCGGTGCTCGACGTGGCCGGCTCGGGGCACATGCAGCGCAACGGGCGCTCCTTCTCGGGTGACGTCGACGTGGTGGTGGCCAAGGCCAGCGCCTACGCCCGGGGTCTGCTCGAGGCCGGCGTGGTGCCCATCGGCAAGCACTTCCCCGGCTATGGAGACATCGACTCCGACTCGGACCACTCGCTGGTCACCGCCGACTGGCCCAAGGAGCGCGTGCTCGCCGAGGCCGACGCCTTCGCCAGGGCTCGACCGAACCTGGGAGGCGTGATGCTGTCCAACGTCGTCTACGCCTCCATCGACGCCCGGCCCGCCATTCTCTCTCCGGTGCTGGTGGCCATGGCCCACGAGAAGGGGTGGCTCGCCATGACCGACGACGTGTCCATCAAGCTGCTGGCCGACGCCATCGAGGGCACGCCCGAAGACGTCTTCATTCAAGCCTTCCTCGCGGGCAATGACGTGCTCCTCACGACGGCCCCGCCCGATTGGTCTCGGGGCCTCGACTACATCGGAGTCTTGACCCGCCTCGTCGAGGCTGACCCGTCGGCCCGGGGCCGGCTCGACGACGCGTGCCGCCGGGTGTTGCGCCTCAAGGACCAGATGGGGCTGCTCGACGGTCTTTGACCCGTCAGGCCTTCGCGGCCTCGAGCTTCTCGGAGCTCAGCCTCGTGTCGCCGCCGCCCGCCGGAGGTCTCGGGCGCAAGACCTTGATGCGCTCGAGGCGCGGGCCCACCTTGGCGTGCACGATGAAGGTCCAGCCGGCGTGGGCGAAGCGGTCGTTCACCTCGGGAATGGCCCCGGCCAGGTGGCCCAAGAAGCCACCCAGGGTCTCGAACTCGCCCTCGGGGAATTTGAAGTCGAAGGCCCGCGAGAAGTCCGCCACCGGCAGCATGGCGTCGACCAGGAAGCTGTCATCGGCCTGCCGCTCGACGCTCTTCTCGTCTTTGGCGAACTCGTCGCGAATGTCGCCGACTATCTCCCGCAGAATGTCTTCGAGGGTCACGATGCCCGAGAACCCGCCGTACTCGTCCACCACCACCGCCATGTGGATTCGCTGCCGCTGCATGTCCCTCAGGAGGTCGCCGATGGGCTTGACCCACGGCACGTAGGCCACCGGCCTCAGCAGGTCGCGCAAGACGATGAGCTCGGGGTTCTGCACCATCGGCACGATGTCTCTGACGTGGAGAATGCCGATGATGTGGTCGATGTCGTCCTTGAACACGGGGATGCGTGAGTGGTTCTCCTCGGCGATCAACTGTAGAATCACCGGAAGCGGGGTGGAGACGTCGATGGCCACGACCTCCGTGCGCGGGACCATCACGTCTCGACACGTCTTGTCCGAGAGCTCGAAGATGCTCCGAATGAGCTGGGGGGCTCCCTTGTCGACCTGGTCCTTCTGGGCCTGCTTGATGAGCTGCTTCTCGAGCTCCTCGAGAGGTGGCGCTGGCGGCTGCAGTGACACCCGGCCGCCGAACGGCCTCACCAGCAAGTTGAGCGGCGCCACCAGCCCCCGCACGAAGGGCCCAAGAACTCGCACCGTCATGGACCCCAGCCGAGACAGGGCCAGGGCCGTCGGCTCGGGGCGCTGGCTGGCGGCCGAGCGGAACGCCACGTCGAGCGCCGAGGCCACCAGCGCCACCAAGAGCGCGCTCGTCAGCGGAGTCACCCAGGCCCACGAGGTCTCCAGCACCTTGGCCAGCGACTCGTTCAGCATTCTCGGCGGCACCAGCACCCCCATCGCCGCCGCCATGAAGCCCGCCAGCACCATGCCCGTTCGCAACGCCGCTGCCGAGACCTCCGGGTCAACCTTGAGGCGGCTCACCCGCGCGGCCCGCCACGAGCCACCTTTGGCCAGCTCCCGAATGCGGGCGTCCGACACGCCGTGCAGAGACGCCTCCATCGCCCCGAGCAAACCCCGGAGCAACAGCAGCATCATCAAAACGGCCCATACGCCCAGAGTCGACATGTCGGCTCCATTGTTACCTCAGGCGGCGCTGTTATTGGTTTCCGTAACCACTGAGAATACCGACGTCTTGAAACGTGTGTTCAGGTAGTGTAGTGGCGTAATTTTCGCGCGGATGTGCGCTGGTTGGGGGCCGGAATGAGTGAAAAGCGGAAAGCGCGGCGGTTCGCGCGTCGGCTGAAGGTTCGATTCGGCGAAAAGAATCGACCGTATTCGCATACGGGCCTGACCAACGACATCTCGGCCACGGGCATGTTCGTGAGCACGACGACGCCAGTGAAGCCTGGCACCCGGCTGCACGTCGAGGTGACGACGGCAGACGAGACGCTGATGTTCTTCGAGGGGCAGGTGGCGCGGCAGGTGGTGGTGCCCCCCGAGCTCCGCACGGTCATGCGGCCGGGCTTTGGGCTGCGGTTTCTGACCGGCACCGAGCTGATGAGCGAGCTGATTCCTGGCCTGAAAGACCAGACGCACCTCCAGGTGGTGTTCGACTCGATGGACTCCTTCCGCGATGCGTGGGAGCGAGAGCTCAAGCGCGGGGGCGCGTTTCTGTGGGCCGAGAAGGCCTACCCGCTCAACAGCATCGTCACGGTGGAGTTCGACTTCGCGTTCGCCAACCGCCGGCTGGCCTTCGAGTCGCGCGTGGTGCACGTGGTGCCGGATCAACAGGGCCGCCATGGCATGGCCTTCATGTTCCTCGACGTCACCAACGCCACCAACGCCTTGAGCGCGTTGTTGCAGTGACGGAAGCGCCGTAGCAAGACGAGCCCGTGCGACCGTTGGGAGTGGTGCTCGTGTTGCTCGCCTCGCCCGTGGCGGCGTGGCCGGTCGATTGGGTGCATGACGTGCCGGTGGGCAAGGAGAAATTCGTGCGCCTGCCGCGCCTCGACTGGGCCCAGGTCGAGGACCCCGGCGTCGCCACCGTGGAGTGGCTCGATGGCTCGCAGGAGTTGCTGGTCACCGGCCTCAAGCCCGGGAGGACGCTGGTGCTCCTGGGCGCCGAGGGGCGGGTGGCGGTCTGGCGGGTGAGGGTGGGGACGGCGCCGGTGCTCGAGCCGGCCACCTTCGCCGCGGCGCAGAAGGCGTGCCCTGGGCTCGAGTCGACGCCGCTGGAAGACGTGAAGCTCAAGGTCCACCTGCGCGGCGAGGGGTGCCGCGGAGCGTTGCTGGCGCTCCTCGAGACCGATGCCTTCGAGGCGCGACACCTCGAGCTGACCTTCGAGGCCTCGGTCCTGCAGGGGCAGCTCAAGCGCTTGATCGACGGGCTCAAGGGGCGTTCTCGTTCGCCGGTGGCGGCGCGCTACGTGGGGGCGGGGCTGGTTCTCGAGGGAGCGGTCACCGAGGCCGAGCATCGCCAGGTGCTCTGGGAGGTCTTCCGCCAGACCGTCGGGCCCATCGCGCTCGATGACCGGCTCGAGGTCTCGCCCTCCGATGCTGGGGCCCGGTGACGTCGGGCTGCTCGCGGGTTGGGGCGAGGTTGACTCGGGGGGCTGGCGTCATCGCCGTTGCGTCGACTCGTTGTTGACGGCCTCGGCCGGGCAGAGTCCAATCCCGAGCCGCGGGGGAAACGGGAGATACACCTGGTGACCACCGATCGAACCCTCGAAATCTCCGAGAACGGCTCCCTCCTCCGTGAGGTGCTCGACTGCTCGAGCGATCTCGTCTGGGTCGTCGATGCCAAGGACTATCGGCTCCTCGCCTTCAACCGCCAGCTTCGGGAAGCACTGTCCACTGGCTCGAAGGTGACGGCCGAGCTGGGGATGCTCCCCGTGGCGATGTACCGGACCCCGGAGGCAGCCACCCGTTGGACTCGAGCCTACGCCCAAGCGACGGTCGACGGTCGCGCGATGCTCGAGGGCTCCCTGGGCGGAGACCTGCAACTCCAGGTCACCATCACCTCGCTGCTCCGTGACGAGAACCCTCACGCGCTGGCAGTGATTGGGCGCGACGTCACTCAGGCCCGTCAGGTCGACGCGGCGCTGGAGCGGCGCGAGGCCTTCTTCCGCAAGGTCCTCGAGGAGTCGGCCGACATCACCAGCGTGCTGGCCCGCGACGGCCGGCGTATTTTCGTCAGTAGTGGCGTGACGGCGGTGCTCGGGTTCACCGAGGAAGAGGCCCTCGCGCTCAAGGTCGCCGAGGCGACTCACCCAGAAGACCAGCCTCGCCTCATCGCGACCTTCAAGCGGCTCTTGGCCGTGCCGGGAGCTGGCGACCGCATTCGCTTCAGGCAGCGCCACAAGAACGGCACCTACCGTCTGGTCGACGCCATCGTACAGAACGCCTGCGACGACCCCGCGGTGGGCGGCGTGGTGGTCAACACCCGCGACGTGACCGAGCAGGTTCGCATCGAGGAGCAGTTCCTCCAGGCCCAGAAGCTGGAGTCGGTCGGCCGCCTCGCTGGCGGCGTGGCCCATGACTTCAACAACCTCCTGACCGTCATCCTCTCGTGCACCGAGCTGCTCCATGGGAAGACGTCGGACTCGGGCGCCGAGTACCTGGGGGAAATTGTCGCCGCTGCCGAGCGGGCGCGGGGGCTGACCCGGCAGCTCGTCGCCTTCGCCCGGAAGGAGGTCGTCGCGCCGGCCAGCCTCGACCTGACGGCCCAGGTGCGAGCGAGCGAGAAGATCATCCGCCGCCTGGTGGGCGAAGACATCGAGCTCGTCCTCACGCTCGAGTCGCCGCTGTGGCCGGTGATGTGCGACGCGGGCCAGGTCGACCAGGTGCTCTTCAACTTGGTCGTGAACGCCCGCGACGCCATGCCCGGGGGAGGAACCATCACCATCGAGACGGCCAACGTCCGGAGCAGCGCGAGCGAGGGCGCCGATGAGCTGGTGCACCTGGTGGTGCGTGACTCCGGGGTGGGCATCTCACCCGACGCCCTGCCGCACCTCTTCGAGCCGTTCTTCACCACCAAGCCCAGCGGCAAGGGCACCGGGCTGGGGCTGGCCACGGTGCACGGCATCGTCCAGCAGCACCACGGCCGCGTCGAGGTGCGCAGCAACCCAGGCCAAGGCTCGGTCTTCGAGGTGTTCTTCCCGCGGTGCCAGCCCACCGTGAAGCCGCGCGAGCCGGTCCTCGAGGCGCCACGGCCAGTCGTGCACGAGCGCATTCTCCTCGTCGAGGACGACCCCATGGTGCGGCACGTGGCCGAGAATGCCCTCGTGAGTGCCGGCTATCGCGTGGTGATGGCCGCCGAAGGTGAGACGGCCAAGCGGCTCCTCGGCGACCACGAGCTGAAGTTGGATCTCGTGGTGACCGATGTGGTGCTGCCTCGAGGCGATGGTCTCATGGTGGCGGAGCTCGCCCGAAGGGAGCGCGGGACCATTCCGGTGCTGTTCACGTCGGGCTACCCGGCCGATCGCCTCTCCACCGATGGCGTCATCGGCTCCGACATCGACTTTCTGCCCAAGCCCTTCACGCCCTCGGTTCTCCTCCAGCGAGTGCGGGCGGCCCTCGACCGTCAGCGCACTCCAGCATGAAGGCGACCAAGCAGGGCTCGACAGACCGCCGGGTTCGGAGGACGCGCCGGCTCCTGCGAGATTCGCTGGTCGCCCTCACCCTCGAGCGGGGCTGGGAAGACGTGAGCATCCTCGACGTCTGTTCCCACGCCGACGTGGGGCGCTCCACGTTCTACCTGCACTTCGCCGACAAGGAGGACCTGTTGCTCAGCGGCTTTGACGAGCTGCACGAGGCGCTCCAGGGCCACATGGGGGGAGCGCCCGGCCAGTTCGCCTTCGTCGAGGCGCTCCTCGAGCACGTCCGTGACAACGCGCCGCTCATGCGAGCGGTGGTCGGGCGGAAGAGCGGTCAGGCGATTCAACGTCGGTTCAGAGACCTCGTGACCACCATGACCGATGCCGAGCTCACCGCGCTCGGCGTCGACGCAGCCAACCGGCCGCTCCTCGCCAGGTACGTGAGCGGTGGGTTCGTCGACCTGCTCCTGGGCTGGCTCGAGGCGCCGCGGAGCATGGAGCCCTCGGTGCTGTCGGAGCGCTTTCGGGTGATGACGCGCGGGGCCATCAGCGCCAGCCAGCAGAGCTCCGGCCGCCGGTAGCGCGTGACTTCAGTCCTCATGGATTACATCGATTAGAGTGTAGCTTCGTGGTCGGTTTCCACGGCCCAGGAGTCGGCATGGCCAGCAGGCTGGAGAAGCGTTTCGAGGGTGGCGCGGGAGAGATTGTCGTCGAGCGGAACGAGCACGGGATTCCGGAGATCTCCGCTGGCTCCTACGAGGACGCGGTGCGAGGGCTGGGGTGGATCCACGCCCGGGATCGACAGCTCCAGATGCTGCTCACCCGTATTTTGCTCCAGGGCCGAGCGTCCGAGCTGCTGGCGGCCGACGCGGAGCTGATCGCCGTCGATCGCTTCATGCGCAAGATGAAGTTCGAGGTCGACGCCGCCGCGGAGGTCGCTCGACTCGAGCCCACGGACCGCGCGCTGGTCGAGGCCTACGCCGACGGAGTGAACCAGGGGCTCAGAGATGGTGGCACGGTCTTCGAGCTCAAGCTCCTCGGAGTTCGTCCCGAGCCCTGGCGGCCGGTCGACTCCATGGTGCTGGCCAAGATGATGGGGTTCCTCGGGTTGGCCGACGCCCAGGGAAACATGGAGAAGCTCATCGTCCAGCTGGTGCAGCAGGGCGTGGACGAGGCGCGGCTCAAGGAGCTGTTCCCCTATTTGACCGAGCGGGTCGACGTGGCGCTCCTCGAGAAGGTGAAGCTGGCGCCTCCGGTGGTCCCCGAGGTCGCCAAGTGGCTGCGGGTCGTTCCTCGGATGACGGCGAGTAACAACTGGGCGGTGGCCGGCTCGATGACGGCCCTGGGGCAGCCGATTCTCTGCAACGACCCACACCTCGAGGTGAACCGGATTCCCGCCATCTGGTACGAGGCGGTGCTGCGGATCGCCGGCCGGAGTGTTCAGGGTGCGAGCCTCCCGGGTGCGCCGGTGCTGGCCATCGGCCGCAGCCCTGACGTGGCCTGGGGCGTGACGTTCTCGTTCATGGACATGATCGACTTCCGGGTCGAGCACTGTCGCGACGGGTGCTACCGCCGGGGCGAGCAGTGGGTGCCCTTCCTGGTGCGCGAGGAGCGAATTCTCCTCAAGAAGGGCGGGGAGCTGGTCGAGCGGTTCTTCGAGAACGAGCATGGAATTCTCGAGGGTGACCCGTGGGTGGAGGGCCACTACCTGGTGCAGAGTTGGTCGGCGGCCAAGGGCAGCGGGGCCGGTGACTTCGCCGGGATGTTGGGCGTGCCCTTCGCCTCCGAGGTGACCCAGGCCCTGGCCTGCTTTCGCAAGCTGGAGGCGCTCCCGTTCAATTGGGTCGCCGCCGATGCGGCAGGAAACATCGGCTACCAGATGTCGGGGCGGATGTGGCGGCGAGGCGAGGGCGTGAGTGGGCTCGTGCCTCGGCCTGGCTGGGATTCGGCCGCCAACCCTCAGGGCTTCGTCGACCCCCAGGAGTTGCCGTCACGGTACAACCCGCCCGAGGGCTACATCGTCACCGCCAACGACGACCTCAACGGGTTCGGAAAGGCCAAGCCCATCAACTTGCCCATGGCCTCGTACCGGGCCGAGCGCATCGCCGCGATGCTCGAGGAGCGCCGGGGGAAGCTCGACTCGGAGTGGATGAAGACGATGCACTTCGATTTGCTTTCCCTTCAGGCGGTTCGGTTGATGGCTCTCATAGGCCCGCTGCTCCCAGAGGCTGACGCCAACGCTGCGCTGCTGCGGGAGTGGGACTGCAGGTATGAGCCGGGCTCGAAGGGCGCCACGGTCTTCGAGTCGATCTACCTCGCGCTCCTCGAGGTGGTGTTCGGCGAGCATGGCTTCGGCCGCGACGTGGTGCGCCACCTGATGCGAGAGACGGTGTTGTTCAACGATTACTACGGCCAGTTCGACGCGGTGCTGATGAGGGCTGAGTCGGCCTGGTACCAGGGCAGCTCGCGGGAGGCACTGTTCCGCCGGGCCATCGCCGAGGGGTTGGCGAAGGCCGTCGTGCCGTACGGGGAGACGCGGAAGGTGACCCTGGTGCACCTGCTGTTCGGCGGGAAACTGCCGCTGCTGTTTGGCTTTGATCGCGGGCCCTATTCCCTGCCCGGGAGCCGGGCCACCATTCCCCAGGGGCAGATTTTCCGCAGCGGGGGGAGAGCGTCGACCATCAGCCCGTCGTACCGGATGATCGCCGACTTCTCGAGGGACGGCATCGAGACGACCTTGCCAGGAGGCCCGTCGGACCGGCGGTTCTCGCGGTACTACCTGAGCGATTTTCAGAACTGGCTCAGGGGGCGATACAAGCGCCTGAAGTAGGCGGTCGCGTGCGCGTCTGAGCTCCCGACGCTGCGCTCCGAAGCTGGGCGCGGCGCGTGGCCGAGTTGGCGACCAGGTGTTCGACATGGACAAGCTGGCTCGGGGAGGAACGGCGGCGTCTGGGGCTTGGCCGGTGGGCGATAAGACCAGCCCCACTGCACGGCAGGTGATTGTCCCCGATTGAAGGCCGAGTGAGGGCCAGGTCTCCAGCAACAGCACCAATGGTTACATCTGCAGCGAGGCCCGCGAATGGTACCATTGGTGACGTTGCCGGGGACCCTCGCCCACCTGGCTGGCCCTTGGTAGAGGGGCAGGATGGGCTCGCAGATGAGTGAGAGGACGGGCAAGCATCCCGCCAGCCTCGACGCTGTTCGAACCATTCCAGGGAAGCCCGAGCCGCTCACCGAGGCAGGGGAGTCGATGAGGCGCAGGCGGTCGTTGAGCGCGGACTCGATCTTGCGGTCCCCCAGCCGCCGGAATGGGCTCTTCCTTCGTGGGAGAAGGGATGCGCTCAAGTTGCTTGGCCGACCTGATGACGCCCAGACGGCGGCCTGGCACCTGGTGGCCGAGCGCGCCCCCGAGAGCGAGGCGCCGCGGCTGGCCGACACTCGCCTGCCCGCGCTGGGTCTTCGGGAGGAATGAGACGCATGGGAAGCACCAAAAACGTCGATTTTGTGCAGCTCAGTTCTCTCGTCACACGCCATCGGGTGCATTTCATCCACGCGCGTGCCCTCCGCCGCCCATGACGGGACCTTCCGAACCAGCGCACCGGAGCTGGGCGCGGCGCGTGGCCTGAGGCGCAGGCGGCGCTCAGGAAAGGAAGCTGCTCTTCCATTTGGCCCTCACCCCCGCCAGCCACGGACCTGTGCCGCCACCAACAGTCCTTCTCGAGTGCGACGAAGGCTCGATGATTGCTCCCACTGCGGCTTCGAGTTCTGGGAGCGAGGCCGGGGCTCCGGGCGAGCATCAGCAGCACCACTGCCGGTCGGCCGAGGGGTGCAGGGTCGGGCTCGTGCCCCTCACGTGTGCTCACTGCG
>PMBV01000451.1 GCA_003153055.1 Myxococcales bacterium | reverse complement strand
CGGTAGGCGTCGTACGCCCTGGCGCTGAACGCTGGCTTCAGCACCGCCTCGTGCCAGCCGTGCTCCTCCATCATCTCGGGAATACGGTCGAGCTCGCGCTGGCTCAACGCAAACGTCGGCACCACCGGCACGCCCCGCTTCGCCAGGTCGAGCAGGTACAGCTTGTCGGCGAAGCCCACCAAGACCTCTGGCGAGTTGAACACCGGCACCGACACCCCTGCCAGGCTCGAGAGGAAGGCCCGGAACTGGTCTCTCCGCTGGAACCAGTCCCACGGAGAGCGCATCACCACCGCGTCGAAACGCGAGAGCGCCGCGGGGCTCGTCGTGTCCCAGATGACAGGAGTGACTGTAATGCCTCGCGCCACGAGGCCAGTCGCTGCGAGCCGATCATCCTCGTAGAGGGACGGCAAAAATGAAGCAGTGATGAACGCGACGTCCATTCGGTTCCCGGTCGTTGACGCGCCAACCCAACGACGCCTTACCCGGGTCGTCCATACTTCGAATGTTTTGCGTTCGTCCAGCAGTCGCCATGAAAAAGAACAGGCTCAGCGGTCAGCTTTGGGCAGCGGCCAGCACCTGCTCGAAGAGCTTCAGTGTTTCCTTGGCTTCTTGTTCTTCGAGAATCGCGGTGACGAAGCCGAGCTGATGGAGCACGTACTGGCCCAGCGCAACTGGCTCACCCAAGAGGTCGAGCCTGGCAGTGCGAATGGTGCCCATCACGTCGAGGGTGACGACGGAGCCGTCGACCTTCGTCACCAGCCCGGGAATGCCGACGCACATCAGCTCGCCTCGACAGTGTGCTCGGGGCGCTCCCACCAGAACGTCGGCCGTCGAGGGTGCTCCTTCTCGGTGGCCGGCGCGCCGAGCCGTTCGAGCTCCTTGAGAACGACACAGGCGATGGTGGGCACCGCCGCTCGGACGACCGGAGACAGACTCTCGCCGAGCGTGAGGTGCTCGGGCACCGCGCCCACCAGAAGCACGTCTTTGGGCCCGTCACCCACCAGCTCGAGACGCATGAGCGCTTCCCTCAGCGTGGGCTCGTGAGGGCTCATCACGATGGGCAGCGGCGCCTCGAGGAGCTGAGGCAGGTGGTACGTCTTCACCGTGCCTGGAGGGGCGCTCGCCTTCACCGCGTCGATGACGATGAGGGCGTCGAGGGGCTCGAGGAACATGGTGAGGTCGATGCCCGGGGTCCCCACCTCGAGCATCCTCACGTTGGGAGCGAAGTCATACGTCGCCTCCAGCGTCTCCATTACGTAGGGCCCCAGCCCGTCGTCGCCGGTCAACACGTTACCTACCGCCATGACGCAGATGGTGCCCATGTGCCCTCAGTCTCCCAGGACCTTCACCCGGGCTATCTCGTTGCCCTCGGGGTCTACCGTGTGCACCGCGCAGGCCAGACACGGGTCGAAGGAGTGCACCGTGCGCAGAGCCTCCAACGGCAGCTCGGGGTCGGCGATGGGGTTGCCCACCAGCGAGGCCTCGTAGGGGCCCATCTGGCCGTCTTTGTCGCGGGGCCCGGCGTTCCAGGTCGACGGCACCACCGCCTGGTAGTTGTGAATCTTCCCGTCGCGAATGACGACCCAGTGCGACAACGTGCCGCGAGGAGCCTCGTGGAAGCCGAAGCCCCGCTGCTCACCCTTGGGGAAGGTGGGGGCGTTGAAGATGCTCACGTCGCCCTTGCCGATGTTCTCGACCAACAGGCCCCAGTGCTTGAGCGCCGCCTCGGCCATCACCGCGCAGCGAATGGCCCGGGCGGCGTGCCGGCCCAGCGTGCTTTCGACAATCTTCGGGCTGAGCTCGGCCTTGTGACCCGACGCCTTGAGCAGCCCACCGGTGATGTCGAGCACCTTGGTCGCCCAGCGGAGCGTCGGCTCGTGCTTGGTCGCCACGCCCACCAACACCGCCGCGGTGGGGCCGACCTGCATGGGCTTGCCCTGGAAGCGGGGCGCCTTCACCCAGGAGTACTTGCCGTCTTCTTTCCAGTCGGTGAAGTCGGGCACCGTCTCACCCTCGAAGGGGTGGAGCGCCGCCTCGCCCTTGTACCAGGAGTGGGCCACGCCCTCGGACACGTTGTCTCGGAAGTACTCGTCGCCGAACTTGGTGATGGGCTTCATGGTGGCGAGATCGCCCCCCATGATGGTGCCACCGGGGAGGTCGAACTGGGTGCCCTTGCCGTCGAGCGGCAGATCAGGCACGGCCATGTAGTTGGTGACCCCCGCGCCGTAGCCCAGCCATTCGGGGTAGAAGCTGGCGATGGCGGCCACGTCGGGCAGGTAGACCTGGTCGATGAACGTCTTCACCGAGTCGAGCAGCGTCTTGATGTGGAAGAGCTTCTCCATGTTCAACGTCGACGAGCTGTCGAGGTTGATGGCGTTGGCGACTCCACCCACCGCCAGATTCTGAATGTTGGGCGTCTTCGAGCCCAAGATGGCCACCACCTGGTTGGCCTTGCGCTGGAAGTCGAGGGCCTGGAGGTAGTGCGCCACCGCCAGCAGGTTCACCTCGGGCGGNNCCGTTGGTGAAGATGCCGAGCTGGCCCGAGGCCACGAAGCCCTTCACCTTCTCCTTGACCGCCTCGAGCTCCTTCTTCGAGTTGCCCGGCCAGCTCGACAGCGACTCGGCCAGCGCCGACGCCTTGGCCGGGTCGGCCTTGAGCGCGTTCACCACGTCGACCCAGTCGAGCGCCGACAGGTGGTAGAAATGCACCACGTGGTCGTGGAGCGCGTGGGCGGTGATGAGAATGTTGCGAATGAGCTGGGCGTTGAGGGGAATCTCGAGATTGAGCGCGTTCTCCACCGCCCGCACCGAGGCGATGGCGTGCACNNTGGCCCTCGATGCGGGTGATGGGGTCAATGGTGATTCGCTTCGACATGAGAACCTCGATGACGTCGTGATGCTTTGAAATGAGGAGGAGAAGAGAGAGGAGCAGCCAGCTCAGGTCACCGGCTCCGACGAGCGGCCGCCGAGAATGGGGAAGCGCTTGATGAGGAAGATGTAGACCGCCAGCTCGGTGGCCACCAGGCCGAAGGTCATGATGAGCTCGGGCACCGAGGGGAAGTACGACCAGTTGTTGCCCGGCTCGTACGCCACCAGGTAGGTGTCGAAGCGGTAGAGGGCGCCTGCGATGACCAGGGCGAAGGCCGCGCCGAACTGCACTCCAGCGTTCTTCCTCAAGTCAGACCAGAGGAAGAAGGCCGGCACCGCGAAGAGGAACAGCTCGACCCCGAAGAGGAAGACGTAGCCGGGCGAGGCATTGGCGAGGGCGCCCCGGGTCACCACGTCACCCAAGCGGAGGACGACATACCCCAGCATCACTCCCGCCACCACCTTCGACAGACGAGACAGCAAGGGCGAGTCGACGGAGCGGCGAAAGGCCCGGTGCGACAGCGTCGACTCGAGGATGATGCCGCCGTAGCCCATGCCGATGCAGCTGATGAGGAACAACAGCGGCAACAGCTGCGAGTGCCACAGGGGGTGGAGCCGCGCCGTCAGCATCATCAAGGTGCCCAGCGACGACTGGTGCATGGTGGGGAGCAGCACACCCAGGGCGATGACGAAGGGGAGCGCCTTCTTGAGGGCCGGGTGGAGCTTCTCGGCCAGCGCCGCCAGCTTCGGGTTCCGCTTCGAGCCCTTGTAGTCTCCCAGCACCGGCGTGGCGATCTCGAGCCAGGCGACGGCGGTGTACGACATCACGCAGAGCGCGACCTCGAGGAGCGCCGAGTTCCCGTTCCAGTGGCTGACGAAGAAGGGGAGCTTCCACAGCTGCCACCAGCGGCCCACGTCGAGCACGATGGAGAGGCTGGCGATGGTGTAGCCCAACGCGGTGGTGACCAACGCGCCTCGTATCAGCGGATGGTAGCGGCCCTGGTTCAACACGTAGACGAGAATGGCCAGCGCGTAGCCTCCGGCCCCGAGCGCCGTGCCGGTGACGACGTCGAAGGCGATCCAGATGCCCCACGGGTAGCCGTCGCTCATGCTGGTGGTGGGCCCCAGGCCCTTGGTGAACCGCCACAGCGAGAACCCCGCGCCGACCGCCGCGACGGCCAACAACAACAGGTACCCAGGCGTGAGGAGCTTGCCCCCGACGGGGCTCGGCTGCGCGTGCGCGCTCATGGCGTGTGCTCCTTCTTCTCGTCGCTGGGTCCCTCGCCCTCGCCCTCGCCCTTGCGCCAGTTCTTCACCACCACCGCGGCCAGGCCGGCGTACAGCACCACCGGCGTCACCATGCCCTGGTAGACACCGTGCTGCACCGACTCGGAGCGGTACGGAATCGACGTGCCATCGAGCGTGGGCAGGCCCAGCTTCTCGAACGGCACATGCGAGAGGTACAGCACCTGCGTGCCGCCGGCCTCTTCTTCGCCGTACACCTTGGGCTGGTAGAGGTTCGGCTGCTCGGCGATGCGCCGGTGGGCCTCGGTCTTCAGCTCGTCGAGCTTCCCGAAGATGACCGCCTTGCGGGGGCACACCTCGGTGCAGCCGGGCTGCTTGCCATCGGCCAAGCGCTCCTTGCAGAGCTCACACTTGACGATTTTGGGCGAGGCCTGGAACCACTCGAACTTGGGCACCTGGAACGGGCAGGCCACCTGGCAGTACCGACAGCCGACGCAGAGGTCGCCGTCCCACGCCACCAGGCCACCCTTCTCTTTGTGCATCGCGCCAATCATGCAAGCCGACACGCAGCCCGGGTCGATGCAGTGCATGCACTGCTGCTTCATGAACGAGAAGACCGACGGGTCTGCTTCGTCTTTGTACAGCTTGATGACGTTCTTGGTGTTGCAGTTGAGCTCGGTCTGGCGGTCGTGCAGCGTGCCCTCGGGCTCGAGGTGGTTCACCTCGCGACAGGCCACCACGCAGGCTTTGCAGCCGATACAGAGGGTGGCGTCGTACAGCATGCCGATGGCATCGGCGGCGGGCTCCCGGTGGCGCTGGACGCTCGCCTCCGCGGTGGTGGCCGTGGCCACGGCTCCGGTGCCCAGGAGGCCCTTGAGGAACTCTCGACGTTCCATGGCTCAGCCCTCCTTCTTGGGCTCGTCTTTGAGCGGCTCCTTCGACAGCCGGCTCGCTCCGATGGCGACGGCTCCGATGACGGCGCCCACTGCCACCCCGGCGATGCCTGTCGCCAGCGGAGACACCCGCGACTCGTGGTCAGTGGCGATGGGCGGGTACTGGTCTGGAGGCGTGGGCCGGTCGATGCCCACCGTGTCGTGGAGCGGCACGCGGAAGGCGATGGCCTGCTCAGTACACCCGACACAGGGGTGACCGATGCCGATGGGCCAGGCGCCTGCCACGTCGCCGAAGTGCAGCAACGAGCAGTTGGCGTGGGTGCTGGGGCCCTTGCAGCCCAGCTTGTAGAGACAGTAGCCCTTGCGGTGGCCCTCATCGCCGAACGCCAAGGCAAAACGCCCCGCGTCGAAGTGCGGCCGGCGCGGGCAGTCTTCGTGAATGACGCGCCCGTAGGCGAACAGCGGTCGGCCCTTGCTGTCGAGGGCCGGCAAGGTGCCGAAGGCGATGAACTGCAGCACCACGCCCAAGAGGTTGTAGGGGTTGGTGGGACAACCGGGGAGCGTCACCACCGTCTTGCCTGCCAGCACGGCCGGCGCACCTTTCGCGCCAGTGGGGTCAGGCGAGGCTGCGGGAATCCCACCGAACGACGCGCAGCTGCCCAGGGCGATGATGGCCCCGGCCTTTCCGGCGACCTCGTTGACGATTTCAACCGCCGTCTTCCCACCAATCTTGCAGTAGATGCCGTTGTCCTTGGTGGGGATGGCACCCTCGATGATGCAGACGAACTTTCCGGCGTTCTCCTCGACGGCGGTCTTGAGGGCCTTCTCGATTTGGTAGCCCGCCGCGGCGAACAAGGTCTCGTGGTAGTCGAGCGAGATGACGTCGAGGATGACGTTGGCGATGTCGGGGTTCGCCGGCCGGAGCAGTGACTCGGTGCACCCAGTGCACTCCTGAAAGTGGAGCCACACCACCGACGGCCGCTTCTTCACCGCCGCCGCCTGCGCCATCTGCGGCACCAGGCTGGCCGGCAGCCCCACGGCAGCGGCCGCCGCCGACACCACCTTCATGAAGGCGCGACGATCGAGGCCGCGCTGCTCGAGGGCCTGGAGCGCCTCGATGGGGGAAGGATCGAAAGAAGAGGTGCTTGCCACGAGGTCCTCCTGCCGAGAACGTCAGGTATTAGACGTTCTGGATGGCTCATGAGATATAAGCCGGCGCGCCTTCTTGCAGGATTCGGTCCGATCCCCGATTGACTGGCATAGGAAGAACTTGCCGGTCACCTGTCAACGCAAGTGGTGCGGAGTAAAACCCTCTGCCGAGAAATCCTGCGCCGGGTAGCCCGAGGGTTCGGCGACCAACAGATCCGGTTTCACTGGGGAATTGCCGCGGTGCTTCATCAGGCACGACGAATGTAGCCACCGGCTCGGCGGCCGTAGCTTTCGGCGGTCTCGAAAAACGGGGTCTGTTAGTTAACCCTGTACGAGCACGAGGGGGGTCTTCCACATGGCAGCAGCCGCACCTGCGATCAAGGACAACCGGGCCAAGCTCCTCGAGCGAGCCATGTCTCGCCAGGGCTACTCTCCACATGCGCTCATCGAGGTGCTGCACACGGCCCAGGAACTGTTCGGCTACCTCAGTACCGAATTGCTCAAGGACGTGGCGGCCAAGCTGAAGCTTCCCCCCTCCCGAGTGCTGGGAGTGGCGACCTTCTATAATTTCTTCTCACTCAAGCCTAAAGCAGAACATACGGCCGTCGTGTGCACTGGCACGGCCTGTTACGTGGCCGGCGCCAACGCGCTGCTCGAGACGGTGGAGCATCGCTGCCAGAAGGCGGTGACGCGCGGCGAGCCGGCGAAGGTGACGGTGCAGTCGGCGCGCTGCATCGGCTCCTGTGGGCTGGCCCCAGCGGTGGTGCTCGACGGGCGGATCCTCCCGCGGCTGTCCAAGGACGGGCTCGAGAAAGAGCTCGACGCCCTGGGCATCGACTGAAACCCCTTTCCAGCGATGACTCCATGACACCCGACGATCTCTCAGACCGGGCAGACCAGGAAACCGAGCGGCAGCGCACCTTCCCGGAGCGCATTCACTGCTGCACCGCCGCCGGCTGCCAATCGTGCGGCGGCGAGGCGGTGAAGGCCGCGCTGACCAAGGCAGTCAAGGACCAGAAGCTCGAGGCCAAGGTCGAGATCGTCGGCACGGGGTGCATGGGCCTGTGCAGCAAGGGCCCCCTGGTACGCCGCCAGTCCGACGACGCCCTCTACCACGAGGTCTCGGCGCACGATGCTCCGGCGCTCCTCGACGCGGCGGTGAAGAGCCCGGCGCTCGAAAAGAAGCGCCTCGACCTGAACCACCCCTTCTTCGCCGGGCAACTCAAGATAGTCCTCGAGAACGCCGGCCGGGTCGACCCCGAGCGCGTGGAGTCGTACATCGCCGCCGGAGGCTACGCGGCCCTCGCCAAGGTCCTCACCTCCATGAAGCCAGACGACGTGGTGGCCGAGGTCACCAACGCTGGCCTCCGAGGGCGCGGCGGCGCGGGCTACCCCACCGGCCTCAAGTGGCAGCTGGTGGCCAAGCAAACCCAAGACACCAAGTATGTGGTGTGCAACGCCGACGAGGGCGACCCCGGCGCTTTCATGGACCGCAGCGTGCTCGAGGGCGACCCCCACCGGGTGCTCGAAGGCATGGCCATCGCCGGCTACGCGGTGGGCGCCAACCAGGGCTACCTCTACGTGCGCGGCGAATACGGCCTCGCCATCGCCCGGCTCCAGACGGCCATCAAACAGGCTGAGCGCGAGGGGCTGCTCGGGAGCCGGGTGCTCGACTCCTCCTTCCGCTTCCAGCTCGAGATTCGCATCGGGGCCGGCGCCTTCGTGTGCGGCGAAGA
>PMBV01000006.1 GCA_003153055.1 Myxococcales bacterium | reverse complement strand
TGGAACACCAGCTCGAGGGCGGACCGAGGCGCATTCCCCGCCGCCGTCATCCGGAGTGCCTCGAAGGCTTCGGGCTCCACCTGGCAGGGAATGCGCACCGGTGGGTACTCCCGGCGGAAGGGCTCGGCGACACCATCGCCATCGGTGTCCACCAGCACCGGCTCCCTGAAGTCCTCGTCGTACCCGGAGGAAGAGCCGCCCGCGCCGTCAGGACCAGCCGCGGCCATCGCCGCCGAGTCGAGGCGGTACAGCTGAGCGAGGAACCTGAACACCAGATGCCCTCGCATCAGGCAGCCCCCAATGGCGAGGGCCTCACGTAGGGCTCGAGGAGACGGTCGACTTCGGGCTCGCCGGTCAGCTGCGCGGCCCCCTGGCTGGATGGGTCCAGCCGATAGCTTTGCTCGCGGGTCCGCTCCTCCACCAAGCGCCACCGGGTCCGCGCCTCGAACGAGGCCTCGTCGGCCATGGGCGCCAGGTTCCGCAGCACCAAGAGCAAGCAGGCGCGCCGGATGGCCATCGGCGTGCGCCCCTCCGGAGTCCCGTCGTTTTCGGTGAAGCCCCAGAGCCCCGTCACCACCACGTTGCCGTGGCCCCGAGGAAACACCCGCCCATGGCGGAGCGTCACCCTCGGGCCGTCGAAGCCCGGCTGGATTGGAGCCCCGACAATGACGACGTCATTGGGGTCCAAGGAATGGGGGGCGCCATGGACGAGGAGGCTGTCCACCCGAATGGGAGGCACCGGCAACTCAATGGACGGCGCCCAACGCCCGTCGAGCCGCAAGGTGGCCACCCGCGGCTCGAAGTACCACCCAGTCACCCTGTCGATGAGGGCTGTCGCCTCGGCCAGCACCAGGGCCAGCCGGGCGTCGGTGGCCTGAGCCGCCGTCACACCCTCGGCGCGGGCGTCATCGACCGAGGCGTACACGTCACTCCCTCTCGCGTTTGCCCCGGCGAGACTCCCGCTCCTCCTCCTTGGGCATCGCCGTCGGCACGGCGGTGGAGGGCTTGGGCAAGTCCCCGGTGGTGACGGCGCCCGCGGTGGTGGCAGTGCCCGAGGCCGAGGCCCGCGCCGGAGCCACCTTGATGTCATCCAAGGCGCTGCGCTTCTCCTTGGCCGAGTCAGCCTCGCTGGCCTCCATCGCCCGGGCCTCGGCCTCGGTACAGACGTCGAAGGCCAACGGCGAGTGGGCCTCGTCGGCCACCGTCCGGACTGCGCGGAGGTACTCGGCGACGGGCTTCTCCACCCGGTACCAACCGCGGCCCCCGTAGAACTTGATGCCAGCGTAGGTGAAGCGCTTCAGGACGAAGCCCCGGCGTGGCTCGAAGGGCTTGAGACGAACGAGGTAGGTTTCCATGGGGGTGTGGTTGCCTTACAGAAGAACGTTAATTGCTTTGGCACTGGCACCTTCCTCGGCGAACTTCACGTCGAAGCGCAGCGTCGCCACGACTTTCAGCGTGCCCTCGGAGATGTCTCGGAACGACTCGAAGCGAATCTGCCGCCAGATGCCGAAGTTGATGTTTTTCGGGTTGCACAAGAGGACGGCCGTCCGGTCCGCCGTCTGCCCCAGGTTTTCCGGGAAGAGAGGAATCGGCTGCACCGGCACGCCCGAGTACAGCACCGGCGCGTCGTCCTCCAAGAACCTGTCGCCGCCCACAGTGGCCCGCTCGGCCAGGGTGTTCCGGTAGCTCAAGTCGGCATCGACCGAGGTGAAGAAGAACATCGCCTTCTTGTCCCGGAGGTACTCGGAGGGGAGCGTCTTCAAGAGGTCCCGGAGCAAGTCCTTCGTCAGCTTGGCGCCGCCCGCGTCGACGACGTGACTCTTGGCCTGCTTCAGCACACCATTCATGGTGGCGAGGAAGGAGTCGGTGGAGGCGGTGTCGCCGTTGATGGCCACTTCCTCCATGTCGCGGGCGATGGCCTCGGCCATCATCTCCATGATGGTTTGCCGCAACTCGCCCCGCTCGATGCTGTCCTCCAGGGCCTCGTCGGACATCCGCACCTCGGCCTTGAAGAGGCGCGCGTCGAGCTCCACCTCGGAGAAGTCCGGCTTCACCCGGTCCGCCGGGCCCAGCGCCGTCCCTTCCTGGCCGGCCCGGAGGATGCGACTGCCGAAGCGGATTTTCGACACCTGCTGCTTGGGGGAGGCCATGGGGGTAACGGTGGCCATCTTCATCAGGACGGACTGCTTGATGAGGAGGCGCATGAATTTCTGCGCCTGGGCCGGGAGGAGGAGGCCGCCGCCAGTCGTCAAGTCGGCCAGGGCGAGGTCCGCCTTCTCGAGGATGGTTCGGTTGTCGAGGTAGCTCATGTCGTCTTTCGCTTGGAAGGAGAGGAGGTGGGGCTGGAGGGGGCGTCAGACGTCGTGGAAGGAGACGGCCTTGTCGACGCTCTCCCTGTCCTTGGGTTGGTTGAGGTCCATCGGCCAGCCGACGTCTTCGTTGGTGGGCTTGGCCTTGGTGACGGCCTCAGCAGGCGCAGCACTGTTGGGCAGCCCGAAGTGCTTCTCGACTCGGCCCAGGCGCTGCTGCTGCTCCTTCACCGTCTCGTTGAGTGCCTGGAAGGACTCGGCCAACTTCCCCAGGGCCTCGGCCACCGGCGCGGGCGCCGCGGCCGGCTCGGTCGGCGCCACGGGCGTACGCTTCTCGGGGGGTACAGCCTTCTTGGCGAAGGCTGCCAGGCGAGCGAGGGCCTGCTTGGCCGCGGTGACGTCTGCGGCGAAGTTGGTGGTGGTGGCGGTGCTGCCTTCGGGGGTGGTGCCCACGGCCGGGGCCTCGTCGGGCGTCGGGGCCAGCCCGGCGTGCTTCAAGACGTCCTCGGCGGTGGAGCGGAGCTGCTGCGCGAGGGAGGCCAGGCGCTCATCGGCCCCGCCCGCGCCGGTAGAGCCCAGCAACTCGACGATGGCGGTGAGGCTCTCCAGGGCGGCGATGGCGGCGTCCAAGGGCGAGTCGTCCTCCGTCTCGGTGTCCTCGTCGTCCGAGGTGGTGTCGTCGGCGCTGTCGGTGGTGGCCTTCACGGCCGTGGCTTCGGTGGTGTCGTCCATCCCGTCGTCCCTCTTCACAATGAGAAAGCGGTGGTTGTTGGCGGCTCGGTCAACGAGGGAGACTTCCTCGACAACCATGTCGACGAGGCGGTGCACGCCCTCGCCCGCGTCCTTGGTGGTG
Organism: Myxococcales bacterium; assembly: GCA_003153055.1. Next base: position 3,579 of record PMBV01000006.1, on the reverse strand, counting down.
GCTGTCATGCGGCCTCTGGCTGGGGCTGGGCGTCAGGCGCCTCGGGTGACGGCGGGGTTCCGCCTGCCGTCGAAGGTGGAGTGGCCGCCGACGTCGGCTCGGGCTGACGGCGCGCCGTCCCGCCGATGCTGAAGCCCGTCAAGTCGCCGCCCTTCACCCGCTCCCACAAGTCGTCGGAGAGGATGCGCACGGCCAGCATCCAAGTGCCTCGGCGCACGTTGACGTCGCCCACGGTGAAGTCGGTGGGGGCGAGGTACGACTCGAGCACTTTCACCTGGCCGTTGACGCGCATGCGGTGCATGAGGCCTAGGCCCCCGAATTCCTCCATGAAGCGGTGGGCGGCCTCGCGGATTTCATCGACGGAGTAGATGTCGCCCTGGGCGTCCACCACCTCTGGCTCCAGGACGATGCCCATGACGTAGCGCTCGTCATTCGGGTCCACGCCCTTGAGGAGCTGCGTGGGCTTCTCGAAGTCGGCTTCGTCGAGGGGACACAGCCAGTCGTCGATGGACTTGGTGGTGGGCTCGTAGTTGGCCACCAGCAACTGAGTCAGCACCGAGGAGCCGCCCACACCTCGCATCGCGGAGATGGTGCGGGGCGTGCGGATGCGCTTGGCCCAGAAGTCCGAATTCTTCACCATGGCCGGGAAGCGGCCTCGGATGCCGTAGGTGATGAGGAATCTGCCCTTCAGCGACTTGAGCAGCTTGAAGAAGCGCTCCTCGTCGAAGTCCGACTCGCCGACGTCGACGTCGTACCCGGGGTACGGCGGATCCAAGAAGAAAGCCGTGTCCTTGGAGTCGTACTTCCGGACGACTTTCTCGTAGTCGCCGCCATACACCTTCACCTTCTTGAGGCGGGGGGCGAATTGCTCGATGCGCTTCACCGTCTTGGCCTGCACGCCGACGGAGGAGGGGCTGAAGCTGCGGCCCCTCATCTTCCCGTAGGAGAAGTGTGTCAGGTAGAGGAAGCGGTGCAGGCGCTCCACGTCGCTCGAGGGCTTCGCGTCGAGGAGCCCCTTGAAGGTCTTCTCGTCGCCCACCCAGGGCTTCTTCTTGAGGCAGGAGAGTTCCGCCGGCGTCAGCTTCTTGAGGAGCCGGTACGCCTCGGAGATGGCTGGGTCCGCGTCGTTGATGACTTCGACTTGGGAGGGCTCCTTGGCGAAGAGCACCGCGGCCGAGCCGGCGAAGGGCTCCACGTACGTCTTGTGGGCGGGGAGCATCGCCACCAGCCTGTCGGCGAGGCGCTTCTTCCCCGCCGGGGAGCCCCAGATGGTCTTCTCCACCGGCTCGGCCAAGTCCGCGAGGACGTCGCGGGCCCGGGCGAGGGCTGCTTCGTGACGGCTACCCATGTCGAATGGCCCCCCGGCCCGCCCCCCAGGCGGGGCTTTTCCCGCTGGGGGGGCTCATGTCCTTCGGCCACACGACGGGGTTGACGCTGCCGTCCTTCCGCGAGGGCGAGGGCGCAGATGGAGCCTTGGGGGTTCCCTGTGTTGGGGTGGAGCTCTCTTGCTCGTGCGGACTCGCGGTTTCGGACATGACGTCGACCTCCACTGGTGGCAAAGCCCTGGCGCACCGCGAGAGGGGACACGCCCGCCGTGGGAATTTGTTCTGCCTTTTCCGGGGAATTTCGCGGGCCCCCCACAAGGCCTTGCCCAGCGGCTACGCGGCGCGCAGCGCAGCCAAGACAGTCACGGCTGCCCGGCTCTCGGGACGCAACTCCAATCAACTTTGCCTTAAGCAGAGAGGGTGCTGCTTCGGCAGAGGGCGTGAAAGGGAGGGAAGCCAACTCCGGCCTCCGCAAGCCCTCGGTCGGACGCAATGGGCCGGAAGTCTCCAGCGTCGTCACGGGTGCCCATGCCTGAGCGAGTCACTTCGGCGATCATCATCCTGCCCGACCCACCCTCCACGTAGAGCCGCGTGCGCCCGGTGTCAGCGTCGCGCCCCTCGCGCACCCAGGGCAGCTCGAGCTTGATGTCCTCCGGCTGCTCCAGTCCCTCGACGCGCTCGAAGCGGTGAAGAGCATCGGCCACTTCGAAACTCTTCCCATGGAGGTACCGGCAGATGTGGGTGGTGCGCTCGTCCAAGACGGCCTCGATGCGGTACCGCTGGATGCCGGCCTCGGCGTAGCTGCTCATCTGAGCGAAGGAGCGCCCCCGGCCGATGAAGGAGCTCGCCACCAGCTCCCAGTAGAATGGGGAGCGCTCGACGAGTGCTGCTCGGGCCGCCCGCTCGAGCTCGCCTGCGATGTCGGCCCGCCCAAGTCCTTGCTCCAGCCCCGAGGCGACGATTTCCCGGGCCTTCTCGCTGAGGCTGCCCAGGCGCCGGCCGTATTCGTCCCTGACGAAGTTGCCCTGGGTGGCCACCACGTGGGCGGCCACCCGCCTGTCCAGGGCGTTGAAGTCGGCGCCGATGGCCAGTCCCTGGCTGCGCCTCGCATGGCTCCGGGTGGCCGCCACCACCGACTCGGCCGCGTCTCCAAGGGGCGATTGGATGCGGGCCGGGATGACGGCCGTCGCTCGGCCCGCCGCTTCCATGGCCTGGGAGACGAGTCGGCGCCTCTGGGCGGCAGTCGTCTTCGCCCAGTCGACATCGAGGACGCCCACCGCGGCCCTGACTGCGTCGGCGTCGGCCTTCCCCACGGCCCGTCGGAGCCGGGCGGCGAGTAGGGCCGAGGCCCGGTCGAAGCCTTCGGGCGACCCAAGGTCCAGGGCCTTGGTGACTGGCAGCCGGAGGAAGCCCTCGAGCACCTGGTCCGCCGCCTGCCCGGCCTCGTGCAGCAGGAGGAGTCGCTCAGCTGTGGGCGGCAGACACATGGTTGCCTTCTCCGTCGAGCCAGGTGTCGAACTCCTCCCTGGGCACCTTCACGTGCTCCACGTCGAGGTAGCGACGTGCCAGCTCCAGGCGTCCATCCGCCAGGCGCTCCTCCTCGGCTCTGAGGTCCTCTCGCAGGGCGATGAGGTGCTTGGCACTGGGGAGGAGCGACTCCGCCCCAGGCTGCTTTGGGCTGGGGGCCGAGCCATTCTGCAAGCCAGCCAGGGTGAGGGTGATGGGCCGCTTGGTCCAGTCGTCTCCGATTTTGCGGAACTCCTTGTTGAAGATGTCGCCGGCCAAGACGCGCCCCTCCTCGGGCGTCAGCACTCCGACTCGGACGAGNNAACTTCCAGAAGCGCACCCCCATGTCGGCCAGCACCTTCCTATTCATCAAGAAGTCGAACTCGTCGCGCTCCGGCTGGAACACCTGGTCCTCGGCGAAGCGCAAGGCGCTCTCCGCCGTTGCCTTGTTGAAGTCCTTCGTCTCCCCCCGCAGCAGCCGAGGCAGGCGGAAGGAGCTGCCCACCTTGTCGACGTTGCGTTCGTCATAGGAGGAGAAGAGGGCGTCCTGCTGCTGGGCCTCAGTCAGGGGGCGGAGCTCAATCTTCGCGCGGCCTCCGTCGCCAGTGCCGGAGCCATCGGCCTCGAGGATGAGTATTTTGTGAAAGTTGGCCTTCCCCTTGAGGTTCTCCTCGATGAATCGCTCGATGCGCGGCACCGAGGCATCAGAGAGTCGCCCCCCGGAGACGAGGAGGGCCAGCGGGGGGAC
>PMBV01000255.1 GCA_003153055.1 Myxococcales bacterium | reverse complement strand
GAAGTCGAAGAGGTCTTCGTCGTGCTTGCTGGTCAGTACATCGCGCGCCTCGTAGGTGCTGCTCTCTCCACCCTGGCCAGTGGTCTCTTGAATGCTGGGCGCGATGGATGCGACGGTGTCCGCCGGAGCTGCGCCTGCGCCTCCGGGGACGAGCTTCACCAACAGCGTCTTCTGGTCGGGCATCCATTGCATGGCACTTCCGAGCATGGGGTTGAGCCGCGCGCCTGACAGCCGCTTCGTCTGGCCGTTGGCCGCGTCGGCCAGCCACACCTCGACNNGGTGTTGCGAAACGCGAAGCGCTTGCCATTGGCCGTCCAAGTGAAGGCGTCAGCGCAGCCCCCGGCGGGGAGCGCGACCTTCGTCTCCCGGCTGGTGGCCACGTTGACCAGGGTCGCCGTTTGCGCGCACGGCGCGACGCCGTAGCCACCCGGCGTGTCGTGCTTGCGGCGGGTGCGAGGCTCGACGCGTACGCCGGCGAGCTTCAAGAAGGGCTCGGCCACCCGTTCGATCGACGGGTACTGCACCCACGAAACGAGCAGAATGCGGTCTCGCGTCGGGCTGAGCACCGGCTGCGGTGGCGGAGGCGCGTGGAGCACATCGAGCACCTCCTTCGGTGGCTGGTTGTAGCCCGAGGTCTTCGCCGCGGGAGGCGCTGCGGACGCCGGCGTGAAGGTCGTGAGCGCGCAAGCCAAGCAGCCGCCAAAGAAGCCCGAAATCGGTCGACGCATTGGGGGAAGGTATCAGGTGAGCGCAGGCGTGCACGGTTCTTCGAGCTCGGAGCCCCGCGCGCAACTCGCTTGTCGGAGTCGCTCTGGCAAGTAGGATGGAGCTCCACTGTCGGGAGGGTTCATGCACATCGTTCGTCTCGTGCCGGTCGTCGCGCTGCTGACCGGGTCGCTCACCCACGCTGAGGGGATCCAGGTTCAGATCCTCGACGCGACCATCAAGGACAAGGTGGTCGCGGGCGCCGAGGTGATCCTCCAGAAGAACGGCGAGGCGTCGGTCACCGCCCGCAGCGGCGCCGATGGCACGGTGGCGCTGCCCGCGAAACCGGGGAGCACGGACGACGCCTCGATGACCCTCATCGCCAAGAAGGAAGGCTACTCGTCGCTCGTGGTGCGTTGTCCGTGCGGCGGCCTCACCTACGCCCTCTCGCCGGTCATCTCCACCCTCGACGGGATGCGCATCGTACTGGACTGGGGTGCCACGCCGCGGGACCTCGACTCACACCTCGTCTACGAGGACCAGCACGTCTACTTCTCGAGCCGAAACGGAAGGGACTCCAACCTCGACGTAGACGACACGGACGGCTTCGGGCCGGAGACCATCACCGTCATGAAGAAGCACCCCGGCGTCCGGTATGTCTACGCCGTGCACGACTACACCCACGGTGACCAGCACGGCTCGGGGGCCCTCTCTCAGACGAGCCAGGCCCAGGTCTTCGTCTACGTCGGCTCTTCGCTGGTGCGCACCTTCCGACCGCCGGCCGCGAAGCCAGGCAACGTGTGGGTGGTATTCGCCATCGGCGAAGACGGCGAGTTCTACGACATCAACACATTCCACGACATCAGCTCTCGGGACAAAGTCGGAGAGCCGCTGGCGCAGATCGTCAAGGGAGGGCAGCTCGTCTCCAAGCCAGTGCTCCTCGCCAACGGGAGCGACTCGGCGAACGCGCTCAACAAGGAAGGCGAGCGACGCTACCATGCCAAGCAGCTCGACGAGGCGGTGCGCCTCTACCTCCAAGCCATCGACGCGAACCCCGAGCACGCCCAAGCGTACTCGAACCTCGGCCTCGCCTATCAGAAGCTGGGCAATCGGGCCGAGGCCATCTGGGCCAACCGCAAGGCCATCGCGCTCGCTTCCGGCGCGACCGCGGCGACGGTGAAGGCCTCCTCGTACTACAACATCGCCCGTGTGTATGAGGAGCAGGGAGAGTGGCAGTCAGCCCTCGATTCCTTCCAGCAGGCGCTCGCGAGCAAGCAGAACGAGGCGTACACGAAGGGCATCGCCCGAATGAACGCGAAGCTGGGCAAGTGAAGCGCTCCCTTCGCGCCACGGTCACCTGCATCCTCGCCAGCTTCGTCCTGGTGCCCGCGGCCAGGAGCGCGGGGCCAGAGCAGGTGGCCAGCGTCGATCGAAGCCTGTGGCCGGAGCGGGTGGACTCCCCGGCCGGCTTTGACGCGGCCTCCTTCGCCGAGAACGTCTTCTTCGCCCGCGCCCTGCTCGACGGGGTCCAGGCCTTCGAAGGCGGCGCGCTCGATTTGGGTGCCAAGGCCACTCACAAGGACTCGGTGGCCCTCTGGCGCAACCGCACCGTCGCCCGAGTGCTGCAGAACCTCCGGCTCGCGCTGGGGGGTTGCGCGACCCAGCGACCGTGCGCGGCGGAGGAGCCTCCGACGGCTGAAACCCTCGGGCCTCGGGTCCGCGCCGCGGCCGAGCGGCTCACCACCGCTTACCCGACGTGGGCAGTGGCGGCCGATGCGTTCTACCGGGTCTACGCACGAGAGCAGCTCCGGCTGGCGGCGCTCTTCCCCTCGCCGACGAGCGAGATCCTCCCCCTGGCCGATGGGGAGGTGCTGGGCGATCGTCTCCCCGACCGCGCTTTCCTGCTCACCTTCGATGACGGCCCCACGCCCAAGGGGGGTGACACGGATCGACTCATGGCCTGGCTCCGCGAACAGGGCCTCTCGGCGACCTTCTTCGTGCTCGATGACGCGCTGAAGGCACGGCAGGCCGCCTCGGAGTCGGGGGCCTTACGGGCGCTGTATGCGGGGCAATGCGTGGGCTCCCACGGCCGCGAGCACAAGCCGCACCCGGCCCTCGTCACCTGGCGGGAGTCCATCGACGTCACCCGCGCCGACGTGCAGGCGATGGCCTCGGTGAGCGGGGCGAAGGTCCCGTTCCGGCCGCCCTATGGGCAGCGCAGCCAAGCGATGCTGAAGCGCCTCGCCGAGCTGGGCGATCCGGTGGTGCTGTGGAACGTGGACAGCCAAGACTGGAACGCGAAGATCCCCGCCGAGAGCGTGGGGGATCGCGTGTTCACGCTCATGCTCCTCTGGCGGAGCGGAATCGTGCTCTTTCACGACGTGCACCCGCGGGCGCTGCGCGCGCTCCCCGGCATCACGCAGAGCGCACGGGCCGCCGGGCTCACCTTCCGCGGCTGCGCAGAGCCGTGAGGGAGCCTCGGTGCTGAGCCCTTAGCCCTTCCCGGGGGCAACCTTCCAGCTCGTGCCCGATGCAAAATGCGTGGGCCGCGCTCCCCGGGGGCAAACCCTGACAGTTTGGCCCATTGCCATCGCCGCCCAACGGCGCTACCACGAGGCCATGGGTACCCCAACGGGTCGCCCACTGCCAAGTCTGTGTTGATGATATGGAATGCCGACGAACGGGGGGCATGCAATGAACACACGGCTGCGCCGCGGAGTGAAGCATCTGCGAGAACTCGGCCCGCTGAGCGTGATGCGTTGGGGCCTGGTGCGGGCCGAAGCCGCTGCGTGGGAGCGCTACTTCGCCGTTGACACCAAGAGACCCTTCGACCGTGAAGTGTGCGCCGACAACCCCGAGGGCATCCCCTACGAGCCGGTGCCATGGTGCCTCGCGCGAGCCGCCATGGATGTCTTGCCCATGAGCACTGGCGATGTGTTTCTCGACTATGGCTGTGGCATGGGGCGTGTACTGCTCATGGCGGCGCGGCGCGAGCTGAAGCGGGTCATTGGGGTGGAGTCCCTCCCGGCGCTGGCCCGCCTCGCCCAGCAGAACGTCGCGGCGGCGATCTCACGGCTGCGCAGTCCGGTGGAGCTCGTCGTCGCCGATGCCTCCACCTGGGCTGTTCCCGACGATGTGACGGTCGCCTTCCTCTTCAACCCGCTTGTCGGAGCAGCCGCGGCCCAGCGCGCCCTCGCCGCTTCGCTGAGGAGGAAGCACCGCCACCTTCGCATCCTCTACGCCCACGCACATGACCAACCCAATCTGTTCAAGGATTGCCCGTGGCTCCGGCTGGAGAAACACGTCGGGGTCGGCGTCTTCGAGGGAGTGAACGTCCTCCTCTATGAGAATCGAGCGACCGACGAATGGCTGGGAGGCCCCACCGACCTGCCAACCCCCCTGGGCGGATTCATCTCCGAGGGCTGGCTGAAGGAGTGAGGCTCACAGGCGTGACTCCGTCAGCTTCGGCTTGGGGAGAGGACCTCACGAAACCATCGGCGCACCCTCGGCGATCCTCCCGTCGGCGAGGTGCACCACGCGCGTGGCGTGCTGGGTCACCCGAGGGTCGTGCGTCGAGAAGAGGAACGTCACGCCCTTCTCCCGGTTGAGCCGCTGCATCAGGTCGAGGATCTGCGCGCTCGTCGCCGAGTCGAGGTTCGCCGTGGGCTCATCGGCCAGCACCAGCTCAGGGTGGGCAATCAACGCCCGCGCGATGGCCACGCGCTGGCGCTGGCCGCCCGACAGCTCGTCAGGCCGATGCTCGAGGAAGGGCCCCAGGCCGACCTCCTCGCACAGCGCCTGAACCCGCTTCCGCAGCCCTGCGCTCTCCTCACGCTGGCGCCGCATCAGACACGGGAACTCCACGTTCTCGACGACGTTCAGCACGGGGATCAAATTGAAGGACTGGAAGATGAAGCCGATCTTCTCGCTCCGGAGCCCGGCGAGTTTGTCGAAGTCGCGGTCCCCCACCTCCTGCGCGCCGAAGCGATAGGTGCCACTCGTCGGTCGATCAAGACAACCGATGATATTGAGGAGCGTCGATTTCCCCGACCCTGAAGGGCCCATCACGACGGTGAACTCGCCTCGCGCCACCTCGAGGTCGACGCCACGCAGCGCCGGGACCACTGTCTTCCCCAACGTGTACTCCTTCACCACCTCGTGCATCGAAACCAATACACCGTTCTCAGACATGGGCCACCTCAGTAGAACGCACGCACTTCGAACATCACGCGGAAGTCATACGGGACAAGGGCGTACTCGCTGTAGCTGCGCTCCCCGACCTTCACCTCTCCAACCCCCAGGCCCCGCACCGGAAGAAAGCCGTAGAGCCCGAGCGTCAGCCACTCTCGAGCGCTCCAGCTCACCGACGGCGCGACGACGCCCGAGAGGTCCTCGAGCCCGGCGATGAGCACCACGCTCGCCGTCCAGTCGTCGAAGATCCTCGGCTTGGTGTAGCTGGCAATGAGGGAGTGTCGCCGGAGCGGATCGAACGAGAAGCGCTGCGGCAGGGCCCCGCTCGTCGAGCTCCCACCTGTGCTCGACGCCGCCGTCTTCGCCCGGCCCAGCAACCGCACCAGGTCATCGAGCTCGGCGGGCGAGTACCCATCAGCCTGGTAGTAATACTCGAGCGACAGCAGGCTCTCGTCAGCGAACTGCCGCCGCGTGCCCACGAGGAGGCGAGGGAGAAACGCGCTCGAGCCCACCTTCGTCGCTGCGAAGGGCGCCGCCGGGTCGCAGGCCGTGGTACCCATGGCGCACTCGTGGCTCGGGTAGCTCCGCGCGCTCCCCTGTGTCAGCAGCGCCTCCGCGTGCAGCTCATAGTCGGTGAGGAAGTACCGCGAGAAGCTCAGGGCCACCTGCGACGTGTTGGTGAAGTCGTTCTGGTATCGATTGGAGAAGAAGTAGACCAGGTTCACATCAGCGTCGGCCAGCAGCAGGTAGAGGCGCGCCGCCAAGAGGTAATGCGCAGCGGTGTCGCGGGTATCGACCCCGTCAGCCGGTGGGTAGCTCGGGTACCTCAGCATCGCGTACGGCAGGCCTTGCTGCGTTGAGAGCACCTGGGGAGCGAAGAGCACCGAGACCGTCGCCTTCTCGAACGGGGCCTCGACCCGCACCAGCCAGTTGCCGGCGCGCTGCGAATTCGGATCGGTCGGGTCCTTCGGTGGGTTGATGAGGTCCGTCGGGTTGAAGGCGAACCCCGAACCCCAGGTGATTCGCTTCTTGCCCACCAGCACGTTGAGCCAAGGCATGGGAGTCAACGACACGTACAGCTCACTCGGCACCACAAAGGGCCGGAGCGCCGGCACGTCATGGTCGGCGACCCTCACCCGGCGGCCCAGCGCGTCGACGTCGTGGAAGAGCCAGCCCGCCTGATAGAAGAACGAAGCATCCGCCGCGACGAAGAATCGCTTGTCGCCCAGGTTCACCCGCAGCTGAGCATTGACCTCGCCGAGCTCGAGGAGCGACGGCGTGTCTCGGGTGGCCACGGGCCCAAAGGGGTCGACGCGGGTGAAGCTGAGCCGCTCGACGACGGAGCCATTCACCTCGACGAGAGGCCCCTCGCCAGGCAGTGCACCCAGCGCGGCGCCACCGACCGTGAGGGCCATCGTCACTGTCAGCCGAAGAGGCATGTCATCGCCCCAGGTCGTCGAGGACGAACAGTTGTGGGGGTGCCTCGGCGTCGAGGCTCATGTCGACGGTGGTGAGCTCGGTGAAGCGCTTGGTCGCCAGCTCGTTCCGCATGACGATGTGCGAGGGCCGCTCGAGGCCGTGAAACGTCTTCACGTCACCGAAGGTCGCCGACCGCAACAGCTTCCCCGACGCGGCGTAATACTCGGCCCGCACCGGGAGCTTCTTGTCCTTCCGCATCCACAACTTGACCCGGTCGTAGGTCGTCTCGGCCGTCTTGCCGACGAGGTCGAGGGCCCAGAGCGACTCGTCGTCCGAGGGCACCAGCGTGGCCGTGTAATCGGTCACGTAGCTCACCCGTAGAATGTCTCCGTTGTTGAAGTCGCCCCCCTGGAAGCTCTCCCGCGAGGCGATGCGAACCGCGCGTTTCAGGTTGGGCATGTAGACCCAGAGGTTGTCACCGACCTTGAGCATCTCCTGCCCCTTGGCCGACGCTGGGCCGAGGAAGTACGAGCGCACCTTGTCGTCGTTCGACTTCACGACTTTGAACGAGTACTGACGAGTCGTCCCGTCTTGCCGGTGGGCCACCATGTCGAACTGCGCCCGGAAGGCCCCCGGTGACATCACGGCATCGTACGTCTTCACCAGCTCTTCGGCGGTGGGTGAGGCCCCCTGCGCACTGCCAGAGACCGCCAACAGCAACGCCACGAAGCTCCGCATGCTCGACATGTGACACCTCCATTCGTTACGTCGAGCGCAGTGCGTCGACGGGCCGCAGACGGGCGGCCTTCCAGGTTGGGTAGGCAGCCGCGAGCACGGTGCCGAGCACGGTCAGCGCGACAATCAGCCCCAGGGAGCTCGCGCCGATGAAGGGGAAGACGACCACCACATCGTCGCCGATGAGCTTGGTCTCGATGCCGCGACGGGCCACCACCTGCACCACCGCGACGCCCGCTCCGGTGCCGAGGATCGCGCTCCCCAGGCCCAGCAGCGTCGCCTCGAGGAGAAAGAGCACCGTCACCTGCCACCGGCGCACGCCCACCGCCAGCATGGTGCCGATCTCCCGCACTCGCTCGTGCACCGACATCATCATGGTGTTGACGATGCCGGTGGAGACCAGGAAGAACAGCACCACCGCGATGAAGTCGAGGATGTACTGGAGCAGCGGCGCGCGATCGCGAGTCCCAATGTCTATCTGCCGCCAGGTCGTCACCTCGAAGCCATCACCCACCGCGCCCCGCACCCGCGCCGCCACGGCCTCGACCTCACCGAGCTCGGCGACCCCCACGACGTACTCGGTGACCTGGCCCTTCATGCGCAGAAGCTCCTGGGCGAAGGCCAATGGCACCGTGGCCAGCCGCTTCGACTCCACTGGGTGCGTGTGGGGCAAGAAGCCGTGCACCTGCACGTCGAGGGCGTTGGTCGCGGCGTGCGCCCCCGCGGCCTGCATCACCAGCGTCGAGCCCTTCATCGCCCCCAGCGAATCCACCAGCTGCTTGCCGATGACCGCGCTCCGCTCATCACCTGGGCCCAGGGGCTGCGAACCCCGCGCGAGGTAGCTCGCCCGCCGGGGGCACACCTGGTACTCGCGACGTGGGTCGATGGCCGTGGCGACGAACATGGTGGCGTCAGACCCGTTCGACAGCATGCCGTCGAAGTCGAGGCGTGGCGCGAGGGCGGCGACCCCGGGGACCGCGCGGATACGCCCCTGGAGCGCTTCGTCGTCTGCGAAGCTCATCGCCAGCGGGTCGTCTGAGCCGAGGTACCCCCGCTTGAAGACCTGCACCGCGCCGACCTTGTTCAGCACCGAGTTCTCGATGAGGTTCTTCACGAAGCCGTTGGCGATGGCCTGGAGGCAGACGATGGCCAACGCGCCGAAGGCCACGGCCAGCGTGGTGATGAGCGTGCGCCGGCTGTGGCGCGTGAGGTTGCGGAGAGCGAGCGCGAGCATGTGCATGGTTACACCGAGGCCAGGGCCTGAACCGGACGGAGCCGGCTCGCTCGGAGCGCCGGCCAGAGCGCCGCGAGCACCGCGCCAGCCGTGGCGAGGGACAGCGTGAGAAGGATGTAGCCGAGCGTCATTGACGGATAGACGTGCATCGCCCCAGACATGCCGCCGAGCTTGAGCTCGAGGCCTCGGTGCCCGAGGTACAGCACCACGCCCTCGCCGACCGCGGCGCCCAGCACTCCGCCGAAGAGACCGAGGAGCGCGGCCTCGAGGAGGAAGAGCACCAGAATCTGCCGCCGCCGGGCGCCGATCGACATCATCGTGCCGATCTCGCGACCGCGCTCGAACACCGACATGAGCATCGTGTTGACGACGCCCAGCATGGCGACGAACAGGAAGATGCCGGCCAGCAGGTCGAGGATGCGGTGGTACGTGGCGATGGCCTGGTCGATCCACGGGGCCAGCTCGTGCCAGGTGGCGACCTCGTAGTCGGGGCCGAGCGTCTCGGCGAGGCGAGCCCTCATCACCTCGACCTCGTCGGGTCGATGGATGGCCACCGCGAGCTCGGTTGCGCGGCCAGGCATGCGCAAGAGCTCCTGGGCCAACGACAGGGGCACGAAGCCGATCTTCTTGTCGGGCAGCGGCAACCCTGGCTGTCCGTAGGTGCCGACGTAGGCGACCTCGACCGCGTTGAGCGCGCCGTCACGGTCATTGGCCAGCAACGTGCTCGCCTGACCAAGCCCCAGGCCGAGCTTGGCGGCGAGCTCGCCCGTCAACACCGCCGACGACGGGCCGGCCCGGTCGAGCGTCGTGCCCGCGGTGAGCATCTCGGTACGCTGGGGACACACCATGAGCTCCCGCGCTGGGTCCATCGCCGAGAAGAGCGCCGCCGAGGTGATGTCATGGGCGTTGACCATCGCGCCGAAGGCAATGCGCGCGGTGACCGCCTTCACCCCGGGCACCGCGGCGACCCGTTCGAGGAAGGCCTCATCAGCGGGGACATCGAGCTCGAGCGCGGACCCGCTGACCGACTTCGAGAAGCCCACTCGGTGTACTTGCAGGGCTCCGGTCTGGCCGTTGACCGTGGCGTCGCGAATGCTGTCGACCATTCCGTTGATGAAGCCGCGGAGGCTCACCGTCACCGCCAGGGCGAGGAACACGGCCGAGAAGGTGATGAGCGATCGACGTCGATTCCGCACCACGTTCCGGAGCGCGATGCGCAGGAGTGGAGTCATGACCGGGCTCCGTTCTTCCGAGGCTGGCTGTGAGGCGCGGGTCGCATGATGGGCAGCGTTTCAGCAAGCGACGCGCCAGCGGCTCAGCGGACCCTTTCCCTGGGGCGACGCGGAAACTGGGTGCCGGGAATCCGGCAGGGCCGCCGGTGCTCCGGCAGCCGAGGCATGGGGCGCGGGGCTTGAGATCCGAACGTCTGGGCGAGCATCACGAGTGCCTCGGCCGGTCGGTCGAGTCGCGGAGGAGGGCCCCTCCAGCGGACGACAACTTGGTTGTCGGTTGCTCCCCCAGCACCGCGAGGCTGGCGCGGGCCCTGCACTGAGTGGGAGGGTGCGGCCAACGCCCAAGGGAGACGCCGGTGGAGCTCATCTCGAAGGACAACCTCGATGAGGTGCAGCACTGGATGATGCAGCGGAGGTTTCGCTCCTTCGGCCGCATGCGTCTGCTCCTCATCCCTGTGCTGGTGGGCATTCTGTCGCTCACGCTGGTCGGCGATCGCTCGCTGTGGCGCTGGCTCATCCTCGGCGCAGTGGTGGTGCTTGCGTTTGGACGAATCGTGACCGAGCTCTTCCAGCGCGTCCCGTCGGTGCCGCGAGCCCCTGACTGGGCGTCGGTGTTCGCCGTGCTCCCGCTGGGCGCCTTCTTGCTCGCCACCGGAGGCTTCGACAGCCCGATCCTCCCCTTCGTGCTGATGGTGTGTTTCTTCGTGGGAACGGTGGCTCCGCGCGTCTCACTCGTCACCCTCACTCTGGGGCTCGTAGGCCTCGTCATCGCGTTGGCCGTCGTGTCGTGGCTCGGCCTCGTGCCCGACCTGATGCCGCGGGTCTTCGGAGGCGGCTCCCGTCTGGTGCAACCGCCGGCGCTGCTCTCCGCCAAGGCGCTGTGGCTCGTCCTCGGCCTCGGGTGGTCCGCGACCATCTCGAGCACCACCCGGGAAATCTTCCAGAACATGGTGCACGACGCCGTCGACGCCCGTGACGAGGTCCTCAGGAGCCATGACGCCCACGCTCGCGAGCTGACCGCGCTCTCGGGCGAGCTGGCCCACGAGCTCAAGAACCCGCTCGCCAACATCAAGGGCCTGGCGGTGCTGGCGTCGAGAGACGCGGAGGGGAAGCTGAGCGAGCGCCTCGCTGTGCTTCAGCACGAGGTGACGCGCATGGAGGAGATCCTCCAGGGCTTCCT
>PMBV01000402.1 GCA_003153055.1 Myxococcales bacterium | reverse complement strand
TCATGATCGCGGATCAGGCGTGAGGGGGCGAGAAAGCGACCGAGCTCGACCAGCCTCCAATCCAGGAGGTGAATCCGATTCCCGCGCCGAGGTTCCACTGAGGCACTCCGTGCGCTGGTGGCACGCCCTGGAGCCTTGGCTCCGGACCACCGGGCACCTCACTCTGTGCGTTGGCGAGGGTCGGGACGAAAGAGACTGCGACGAGGAAGAAGATAGACCTGCGAACCATGGGCGCTCCTGAAGTGGCTACGGCGCCCCAACAGTCGCTCATCTTGTTGCTGATGCTCCGTTACATGGAGCGACACCATCGATACCAGAGAGTAATCAATGCCCCGGTGACGTCGGCACCTCGCTCATCTACGGAACGCTGATGATCCTCAGCATGGCCACGCCATGGCTGGGCACCGACTGCGCGGTGTACGAGCCGGTGAACGTCCCGAGATCGGCGTGGCTCCAGAGGTCGCGCACCGTGGCGGCACCGGCGGGGATCCCCAGTGACGACCACTGCACGGTGATGGACGCCGCCGAGGTGCCGCGGTTGAAGAGCACCACGGCTCGGGCATTGGTCCCGGACAGCGTCTTCGACCACACCTGGAGATTCGTCGCAGGGGTTGCCACGACGCGCCCCTGAAGCCCCAGGGAGTCTTGATCGACGGCGATGACGTCGGCGTTGGTGAGGATGAGCTTGGTCCCGCTGCTCATGTTCCGGAGGTCGTTCCCCGCGATGAGCGGCGCGGCCATGATGGCCCAGAGGCTGAAGTGGGCGCGATCCTCGGTGTCCGAACCGCCGTTTCCGACCTCGAGCATGTCGGGGTCGTTGAAGTGGCCCGGGCCGGCGTACGAGGAGAGACCGGCGTTCTCGTCGATCAACCGGATCCACGAGCCCCAGGACCTGTCGATGTCGAAGCCGATGCGCCAGAGGTTGGCGATGGTGGGCAGGTTCAGCGAGCAGCGATCCGGCGGGCAGAGGTCGCCCTGGCCGTTTCCCGGGTTGATGCTGTAGATGATTGGCCGCCCCGTCGCACGGAGCGCGTCGCGCATCTTCGCGAAGCCTCCGCGGTCGCCGGCGCAGAGGTCGTACTTGAGGTAATCGATGCCCCACGAAGCAAAGGTGCGCGCGTCAGCCGTCTCGTGGCCCAGGCTCCCGACTGCCACCGAGGGGTCGACGCCGCCATAGCGGCCGACGCAGGTCCTGTCGGCCGGCACTTCGTAGATTCCCAGCTTCAAGCCCTTGCCGTGGACGTATTCAGCCAGCGCCGAAATGCCCGACGGGAACTTGGTGGTGTTCCAACGCAGATTCCCGCTGCTGTCGCGCCCGTTCATCCAACAGTCGTCGAGGTTGACGTACTGGTATCCGGCCGCCTTCATGCCGCTGGACACCATGACGTCGGCGATGCCCTTGATGAGGGCCTCGTCCATGTTGCACTGGAAAGTATTCCACGAGTTCCACCCCATCGGTGGCGTGGCTCCGAGCACCGAGGCACCTCCACCACCGCCGGCAGCTCCACCACCCGATGCCGCTCCGCCGCCCGACGCTGCTCCGCCACCCGACGCTGCTCCACCGCCCGACGCAGCTCCACCGCCCGATGCTGCTCCGCCGCCCGACGCAGGGCCGCCGCCCGACGCAGCTCCACCGCCCGACGCAGTTCCACCGCCTGTCGCAGTTCCACCGCCCGTCGCAGCTCCACCGCCCGTCGCAGCTCCACCGCCCGTCGCAGTTCCGCCGCCGCCCGTCGCAGTTCCACCGGAGCCGCCACCCGCGGGCACGCTCCCATCAATTGGGAGGTCTTCCGCCAGCCCCGCGCAACCGACGCACAGAACGATCGCCAGGCCCGAGAATCGAGCCCAGCTCTGCTGCTCTCGGTGTGTCATCGTGCCCTTTCCCATAACCGCATGAAATGAGAGAACCACTCCCGGCAATTCGGGTCAGTCTGCGCGACATTCTGCAGCACCTGCGCCGGCTACTCCCTGCGTGGAGAGGACCTCGACGTACTTCATGCGCCTGGAGACATCGGCCAGCCGCACCCAGAGTTCGAACAGGGTCGCCGCGAAGAGCGCCCAGGCGGCGAGCTCAGTCGCGCGCAGCCACCAGCGGTCTCGAGCAGAGGTGCTGGCCGACGATCCAGAATCCATGGGAGCCGCCCTCTACCATGACCTCAGGGTGTCGCCGCCAATTGGCCCATGGCCCTGAGCCGTCTCGCCGCCAGCGAGGCAGTGCTGTCAGCGCGGTCGAGCAGGGGCTCGGCGTCGGCGAGGACCTTGCGGTAGCACTCCGCCGCTTCGCCGGGCTCACCGAGCCATTCTGCGATGCGGCCAAAGACGTACCCGTCCACGGGCTTGGGCGACTCGCCCCCGGCTAGGTCGATGGCCTTGATGATGGTCTCGCGCGCCTCGGCGGTGCGGTCGAGCTCCGCCAGGACTGTGGCCAAGGTGTGCAGGGAATTGCGGTCTGCCAGGGAGAATGCCTGCGCAGAGAGCCTCGCCGACTCGAGAGTCTTGGCAGTGACCTTCTCGAGCACGACCTGGTTCCACGCGAGGCTGTTGTAGTCCCGGCCGTTGGCCTTGCCGGTGCCGATGCGCTGCAGGATGAGGGCCTCTGCCTCAGGGAACCGCTTCAGCCGTGAGAGAGCCCCGACTTTTTCGTAGAACAGCAGGTCCTGAGTCGGGTGGTTGGCGAGCTCCTTCTCGAGGAAGCCAAGGGCCTCCTCGACCTGGCCCGTGCCCATCAGGGCGCTGGTCCAGCCCAGCTTGGCCGTCAGCGAATCGGGGTGGCCCTCGAGGATCTGGCTCGCCAGGCCTTTGACCAGCGGCCAATCACGCCGCTTGGCTCCAGCCACGTAGAGCCCTCGCCGGAGCGAGGATCGCTGGGGCTCCTCCTTGGCTGCCTCGGCCATGGCCTTCAACATCGAGAAGGCATCGTTGTCTTGTTTGTCGGCGCCCATCAGCACGATCGCGGCGGCCTTCACCTCATCGACGGTGCCCTCCTTGTTCCGCTTCCAGAGGTGGTAGGCGGCGTGGCCCGAGAGGCTGTCGTCATCCTTCGGGGGCGAGATCAGCTCCATCGCCTCGTCGAGCCAGCTCCGAGCTTCCTCGAGGTTGCCGTGCTCGGCCTTCCACAGCGCCTCTCGCCCGAGGTCGGCGATGTCGCTGCCCACCAGCGCGTAGCCCTTGCCCTGCTTGGCCACGTAGAACGTCACCGACTTGGAGCCCTCGGGACGCAGGCGCACCTTGTACCCGTGTCGGTCGTCTCCCTCTTGACCGATCTGCGCCAGGGAGAGGCCGAGGTCAGCCGCCACGCTCCTCGGCAGCCCGGAGATGAGGAACTGGACCTTCACCCTGCGCACCGCCTCCAGCACCTCCTCGCGATTGGCCACGGCGCGCTGAGCCGGCGTCATGAGCGCGACCAGCTTCTCCGGGGGCTGGGAGGAGAGGAACCCGCGCAGCAGCTCGATTACCACCGACGGAGGCTCGGCTGGGTTGAGCGACACCTCGTCTTGATTGTGAACCCGGGCGAGTAGCTCAGCGCGTGCTCGAATCTGCGCCATCTGGCTCGAGTCAGTCGCGCCCAGCTCGAGCAACTTGGCTGACTCGGCGTAGCGCCGGAAGTTGATGAGCACGTCGGCCGCGGTGAGGAAGGCGGCCCGGCGCGTGGCGAGGTCTTGAAAGAACCGGGCAGCCTCGAGCTTCGCCGGGTCAAAGCCCTTGGTCGCGACCAGCATGGCCACCAGCCAGCCGTTCCGTCGGGTCCCTGCCGCGCGCTCGCGGACCAGCTTGAGGGCCTCCTCGAAGCGCCCGCGCCTGGCGAGGCACACCATCAGGTTGTCTTGGATGGTGTCGTTCTTCTCTTCGTCGATGAGCCGCTTGTAGAGCTGAATGGACTCGTCGAGCTCGGCGCCCGTGGTGTACCGCTCACCCTCGAGGTCGTGCTCGAGCAGAATGGCGAGGTCCATCACCGCTTCGCGGTTGGACGGGTCGAGCTGGAGGCTCTTGTGGTACGCGGCCAGCGAACCCTTTCGGTCCCAGCCTGGCTTGAACCGGCGACCCAGGGTGTCGTGTTGCAAGACCCAACCCAGTGTCTGGAAAGCCCGGCCGTCACTCGGCGCCAGCTCGGTCGCCTTGGTCGCTGACGCCCGCGCGCTCGCTCCCAGGCCACCGGCCAATTGGGCACGGGCCAGTCGGGTGAGATCCATCGCCGAGCCGGTCTTGCTCGAGTTGAGCTTCCGGAACTCGACCAGCGCCTCCTTGAGGTGGCCGGCGCTGAGGTGGGCCTCGCCGACTTGTTGGAAGGCGAGCACCGGAATCTTGTCTTCGCCGAAGGCCTTGAGGGCTGCCCGGGCGGCGTCCACCTCGGCGGGGCTCCAGCGAAGCTGCTTCAGCTCGAAGCGCTGCACCACCGTCACCAGGCCCTCGGGGCTCGCGCGGTAGGACTCGGAAAAGGCGGCGGGGCCGAAGTGCGTGGCGCGGTCTTCTGGCAGGGCGTCAGGAGCGAAGCCCGGGGGCACGTGGAGCACCCAGCGGAACTCGTGGGCCCAGGGAGCCGGGAACTCGAGCTCGCTCTTCCTCTTGGGCTCGGCCTTCTTTGCCGTGCCCTCGACCTTGGCCTCGTCGCTGGCGTCGTCGTCTTGGGAGGGCCCAGGCTTCAGCGCCGACTGGAGGCGCGTGACGAGGTTCCACGGGTTCATCGAGATGGCCGCGTCGACTTGGCTGGTCGAGGCGATGCCCGTCTTCTTGGCCACGAGGGTGAGGCGGAACGGCTTCTCGAGGTCCTTGGGCTCGGTCATCTCGACGGACCCGAGCTCCTTGGCCTGGTAGCTCTCGGTCACGTACTTGGTGAGGTTCTCCTTGAGCTGCTTGGGGTCGGTGTCGGCGTAGTCCTCACGCAGCGCAGCGTCGGCGTACCCGCGGCCCTCGGTCGTCTCGGTGAGCTCGGCAGGCCCGAAGCCGTCGAAGCGCACGTCGCGGGTCTCCACGGTGGTGCTCTCTTCCACCGTCATCCCCGGTGTCTTGACGAGCGCGGTGGAGTGGGGCGAGACGACGAGCGCCAGCCGTTGTTGGTCCTGCACCGGGAGCTCGCCAGCCCTGAAGTACTGAGCGGTGGGGTCGATCCACATGGGCTTCGGCCCCGGGAGGTAGACGATGGCATGGTCGAAGCCCGAGAGGCCGGGGAGCTCGGGAAGGACGTCCTCGCCGGGCCCGGTTCGCAGCAGCGCCACCCGGGCGTCGATGCCCGCGGCACGGAGGAGGGCGACCAGCAACACTGACTTGTCTTTGCAGTCGCCGTAGCCTCGCTTGAGTGTCTCATCTGGCTTTCGCGGCACGATGGAGCCGGCGCCGAACTCAAAGGCGACGTAGCGAACACCGCGGTGGAGTTGCTCGAGAAGGCGCGCGAGGACGACCTCCCGCTCCTTGGCGCCCGTCACCGCCTGGTGCACCAGGGCCCCGAGCTCGGCGCCCTTGAGCTGGCCCTCGACTAGCGCGAGGTACTCGGCCGCCACGACTCCCCAGCTCTTCGCCGAACCATAGACGGCCCTCGGGTAGGGGCCCTGTTCGGGAGGCTGCATCGGCTCCCGTGGAGTCGGCGGAAGCGTGTCCTCCAGCTCGACCAGGTACTGCACCCGGCTGCCGACGGCCTTGCGGTGGAGCTTCTCCTTCGGGAGCCCGAGGAGCCGGGTCTCGATGCCGAGCTTCGCTGGGGCCTCCAGCTCGAAGCGCACCTCATGGACTGGAACGGTTTGGGTCAGCCCTATGGTGCCGCTGACTCCGCTGGTCGAGAAGGGACGGTGCTCCTTCGAGACGGTCTCGACCTCCACCACCGCGCCCACGGTGACCTCGGGGAGCGGGGCCTTGAGCATCATGCGGTCGGAGAAGACGAGCGACCGGCCCTTCTCTGCCTGGAACTCGACCACCGTGGAGGGGTCCATCGGAACCTCCCGGCCGTCGGCGGTGATGACCCTCGCGCGAATG
>PMBV01000023.1 GCA_003153055.1 Myxococcales bacterium | reverse complement strand
AGCCATGATCGAATGCTCCTTGCTGGCTTTTCTCCCAGCGGTTGTTGAGGGGGCGGGGCCCGCCGGCTCCGTCCCCGCTTTTCTCCCGCTGCCAGTGGATCAGGAAATCACCCAGCAAGGTCCAGAAACCGGCAGCCGTGCCGAAAATCGCGCCGGCGGCACGGAGCGCCTACATCTGCCACCAGCGACGGCCGCTGCCGGTCGAAACCACGAATCAGACCTGACCACGCCATGACGACCTGGGGCGTGGCTCTTGAACTTACCGCTCGGTAAACGGTATTAGACCAATTGGTCATTCTCGACTTCACAGAAAGAGTTGCAGATGCTCAGACGTCTCACGCCGCTCCTCGTACTTGTCTCGTTTGCCTGTGGCACGCCGAACACAGACGCTGACGGAGGCCACGCGACTGGTGGCTCCGGGGGAGGTGTCGTGGGTGGCGGCGCGGGCGGCGGAACCGCAAGCATCGGCGGTGGTCAGGGTGGAGGCACGGCCAACACGGGAGGCGGACAGGGCAACGTCGGCGGGGGGACTCAAGGCGGCGGTGGCGGCCATGCCGGGGGTGGGAGCGGCGGTGGCCAGGGCAGCGCAGATGGCGGCGCGAGAGCCTTCAACATCGAGTTCAAGCAGACCTGCCCAGCGATCACTCCCTGCGGTGGCGACCCGGTGGGCAAGTGGGCCTACACGGGGGCGTGCTTCAGCCTCTCCTTCGATGCAGGCTGCCCGGGCGTGACCTACGACTTCCACGGGACGGCCTCGGGCACCATGGAGTTCACCCCGAGCTCGGTGAGTCAGAGCGTGTCCTGGGCCGTCGGAGGCACCGTGGTGGTGCCGTACACCTGCTCCCTCGGGCTCTGTGGTGCCGTCACCACGGCCGTCAAGAAACTCGGTCTGCAGACGACCGGGTGCACCAGCACCGGTCAGAGCGGACCCTGCACGTGCCCGGTGTCCTTCGATGGTGGAAGCGTGGCCGCGAGCGACGCTGGCGCCTCGGGCACGACGTTCCGCTTGAGTGACTCATCGGGCGCGACCTCGACCTACGAATACTGCATTCAGAATGGAAGCCTCGGCTTCCATCAGGTGGCCACGACGAGCTCGACCGACTCCTCGGTCTTCACGCTGAGACCCTGACGCCTCCCCCGTTGCCGAGCGCCACGATGACCCGAGCCCTTCTGTGGTGGGGAACCTGTTGCCTGGTGGCGAGCGGCTGCGTGGAGCGGCCAGTCACCACCTCCCTCGTTGAGGCCGACGCGGCCGTCGACGCGGGCTTCGACGACGCCGGCTTTGAAGAAGGGCCAGCCGACGCAGGCCCGCCCTCCACTGGGCCAGACGCCGGGGCGTGCGACCCTTCGGCGGAGCCCGGCTCCTGGGCCTGGATGGGCGGCGGCGCTTCGGCCCTCGAGCACGGGCGCTACGGCACACAGGGAGTCGCCCACCCCAACAATCGCCCCGGCGCTCGCCGATACGCCGCGGCGTGGGTCGACCCCGAGGGCACGTTCTGGCTCTTCGGCGGCTGGGGCTACGCGGCGAGCGGTCAGGCCGGCTACCTCGACGACCTGTGGAAGTTCGATGGCACCAACTGGACCTGGGTCTCGGGCGCGTCGTGGCCCAACCAGCCGGGGGCCTATTCCGCCGGTGGATCGCCCGGTGCCCGCGAGCTGGCCGCTGGGTGGGTCGACCGCGCCGGCGCCCTGTGGCTTTTCGGGGGCTACGGCTTCGCCAAGAGCCGCCTCGAGGGCTACCTCTCCGACGTCTGGAAGTTCGACGGCCAACGGTGGACCTGGGTGGGCGGTGCCGATACGAGCGACCAGCCCGGCTGGTACGGCGACGGCGGGACTCCCGGAGCCCGCGCTTCTCCGGCGACCTGGGTCGACGAGAGGGGCGCCTGGCTCTTCGGAGGCCGAGGCTACGGCGAGGACTCCGGCGTGGGAGACCTCGACGACCTCTGGAGGTTCGAAGGCACGAGCTGGGCCTGGGTGAGCGGAAGCCCTGCCGCCTCGGACTCGCTGGGTGTCCACGGCACCAAAGGCTCAGCCGACGCTGGCAGCACCCCCGGCGGCCTGCAGCTCTCGGCCACGTGGAGCCAAGGAGGGGCGCTCTGGCTATTCGGCGGAGACGAGGCCGGGCTCGAAGGCAGCACCGACGAGCTGTGGCGCTTCGACGGAACGAGCTGGACGTGGGTGACCGGCACTGGAGCCAGCACTCCCGGCGCGTACTCCACCGGAACCTACGGGCAGCGGGGCGTGGTCGATTCGACCAACAGCCCAGGCTCGCGCCGCGCGGCCATCGCCTGGGCCGATCGCTGCGAGAACCTCTGGCTCGCGGGCGGCTATGGCTGGGGCCAACTCGCTGGGAGCGCCCACGGGCCTGGGCCGCTCAACGACGTGTGGAGATTCGACGGCACCAACTGGACCTGGATGGGCGGCTCGAGCTTCGTCGATCAGCCTGGCTCCTACCCGGTCGCGGACGGTGGCGACGGCTCTCCCGGCGCGAGGTACGGAGCCGCCTGGTGGGTCGCCCACAACGGCGACCTCTGGGTGTTCGGCGGCATGGGCATCGACGGTGCTGGTCGTCAGGGCGAGCTGAACGACCTCTGGCGCTACCGGCGCTGAAGGCCAGTCATCCGACGAGGCGCCTGAACAGCGAGAGCGGCGTCTTGTAGGGCGGGTAGCGCAGCTTGATGTCCAGCGAGAAGGGCTTCTTCATCACCGACTTGTAGTGGGTGAAGGTGTCGAAGCTCGCCTTGCCATGGTACGCGCCCATGCCGCTCGGGCCGACTCCGCCGAAGGGCAGGCTGGTGTTGGCGAAGTGGATGATGCAGTCATTGACCACCGCGCCACCGGCCGACACCCGGCGGAGAATCTCTTCGGCCTTCCCGTCGTCTCGAGTGAAGGCGTAGAGGGCGAGCGGTCTGGGCCTCTGGTTGACGAAGCGAATCGCGCTCTCGAGGTCGGGCACCTCGATGACCGGGAGCAGCGGGCCGAAGATCTCCTCCTGCATCAGCGGGTGGGAGAGCTCGACGTCGGTCAGCACCGTGGGGGCGATGAAGCGCGAGGCCTCGTCGGTCTGCCCTCCGACCACCACTCGACCACCTGGCATCAGCCGCATCAGCCGCGAGAAGTGCCGGGCGTTGATGATGCGCCCGTAGTCGGGGCTCTTCATCGGATCGCTGCCAAACAGCTCGGACAAGGCCGTGGCCATGGCGTCGATAAATGGCTGCTTCACCGCCCGATGCACCAGCACGTAGTCGGGGGCCACGCAGGTCTGACCGGCGTTGTAGGCCTTGCCCCAGGCGATCCTCCGGGCCGTGACCGCGAGGTCGGTGTCCTCGTCGACGATGCAGGGCGACTTCCCGCCCAGCTCCAGGACCACCGGGGTCAGGTGCTTGGCCGCGGCCTCCATCACCACCTGGCCGACCTGGGTCGAGCCGGTGAAGAAGACGAGGTCCCACTTCTCGGCCAGGAGCGCCTGCGAGACCTCGGGCCCGCCCTGCACCACGGTGACCAAGCCGTCGTCGCCGAACGCCTGACGGCAGACGTCCTCGAGGACCGCGGCGGTGGCCGTGCTCACCTCTGACGGCTTGAGGACCACGGTGCACCCGGCGGCGATGGCGCCAACGAGCGGGTCGAGGGCCAGCGTGAAGGGGTAGTTCCACGGGGCGATGATGAGCACCGTGCCCAGAGGCTCCGGGTACCGCGCCGAGCTCGCCGGCCAGAGCACCAGCGGAGTGCCCCGACGCTCGGGCTTCATCCACGAGCCCAGGTTCTTCACTGCGAGCTTCAGCTCCTCGTACACCAGGCCCAGCTCGGCGAGGTAGGCGTCCTGTGGGGGCTTGCCCAGATCGGCCATGAGCGCGGCGAAGACCTTCTCTTCGTTGGCCTCGAGCACCGACTTCAGCTTGAGGAGCTTCTCGCGGCGAAACGCCAGGCCTCGAGTCGCTTCGCTGCGGAACAGCGCCCGGGCACGCTCCGCCAGGGCAGGAATGGGGCTCACTCGCAGTGGCTCTCTCATGGCGTTGGGCGACCTCTCACGGTGAAGTGTCGGCTCATCGGTCCTTCTTCTTCGGTTGAGATGGCCGATCGTTGAACAGGCTGGTGCTGGCGATGCGGTTGAGCTCCTGGTGGAGCCGGTGTTCTCCGTGGCCGTCGATGGCGCCCGCGAGGACCGGGTGACCCGCCGCGCTGAACAGCCCGAGCTGGAGCATCTCGACCACCCAGGCCTCGGGGTCGACGTCTCCGCGGAGAATGCCGGAGCCCTGCCCCGTGCGCACCGACTCGGAGATGGCTTCGATCCAAGGCCGGACCACGGCCTTGAGCTGGGCCCGGGTCTCCTCGGGCCGATCGAGTATCTCGCGCACCACCAGCTTGGCCCAGCTCGGCTCCTCATTGAAGAAGCGCACCAGGGTGCCGAAGACCGCGGTGAAGCGGCGGTAGCCACCGGAGGCCTCGAGGAGGAGCCGCGGGAGCACCGCACCCCAGTGCGCCAGGAGGTCGGCCAGCACCGCCTCGCGAAGCTCTGCCTTGGTGGAGAAATAGTGGAGGACCGCCTGCTTGCTCACGCCGACCGCCGAGGCCACGTCTTGAATCGCCGTGCCCTCGAACCCACGGGCGGCGAACAGCCGGCGCGCGGCCTCGAGAGTGGCCTTGCGGACGTCGAGCTGAGGCAGCTCTCGTGACTTGCTCATTGGTAAGTGCACCCCTACCAAACGGCAAGGGTCCTGGCCAGGTCAGCCCTGGGAAGGACGCCGCCGAGAATTCGAGCCCCTGACACGGTGAGACACGCCCTGGGGCTCACCCGAGCGCGGAGAGTCTGAGCGCCTGGCGGACGGCGGCCTTCACCGGCGCGGGCACCTCGCCACCGGGAATGGCCCGGCACATCGACACGGTGCGTTTGAGTGACTCGCAGGCCGAGGCGCACCGGGGGCAGCGGGCGAGGTGTTCCTCGATGCGGGCACAGGCGGCCTGGTCGATCTCCGAGCCGGCGTACTCGGACAGCTCCTGCGCGAGCTCCGGGCAGCCCAAGGCGTCGTCCTTCTCGTCGAGCACCGCCGCGAGCTGTTGTTTGAGAGCAGTGCGGGCCCGGTGGAGACGGCTCTTCAGGGCCGCGACCTCGATGCCGACGACCTCAGCGGCCTCTTCGGCCGAGAGCCCCTCGACGTCACGGAGCACCAGGGCCTCACGGTGGTCAGCCTGGAGCGTACCGATGGCGGCTTGAATGAGCTCGGAGACTTGGCGAGCGTGGGTGCGGTTGTCGCTCGAGGGATCCTCCGCGGGCACCTGCTTCACCTCGACGGCCTCGACCGATTCGTGGTGCGCCGGCTCACCCTCGTGCCTGCGCCGGTGCTTGATGCAGAAGGACCGGGCGATCTGGTACAGCCAGGTCGAGAGCTGAGAGTCTCCGCGAAACGACGACAGGTTGCGGAACGCGGCGACCAGCGTCTCCTGCAGCACGTCGCGGGCGTCTTCCTCGTTGCCGCACATTCGGAGGCCAAAGCGGTAGACGCGGACCTCGTGGCGCCCGAGGAGCTGGTCCATCGCCCTGGTCTCTCCATTCCTCGCCCGTGCGAGAAGCTGCTGGTCAGTGGGGGTGTCCTGCTTCACCACGTCACCATAACCGCTCAGCACCCGGGAGGAATGGGCTTCTCGTTCTCGGCTCGCGCCAAGCCCCCGGAATACGGCGAGGTACCCTCCAGTCGGGCGGGCCGCCCGGACCCGCGGCCGCGCTTATCCAACCTCCGAATCGGGGATAGCCCACCGAGAACGCGGCGAGGTTTCCGTCGGAAGGAGATTCACGTCAGTTGTGGACGACGACATCGAGCGATCGGGAGAGAACACCTTGGGGGTGGGCCAGTCGAATCTCGCCGCGGATGATCCACCCGTTCGCGATGTTGCCCAACTGGAGCGAGAACGCCACCGTCTTGGTCTCGCCCGCCGCGAGGCTGATCGGCGACCACGCGACGATGTTCGCCTCCCCGCAATTCCCGTTGCCCACAGGACACGCACCTCCTCCGGTAATCGTCGCTCCGAGCATCGTCGTGAGACGCGGCACGACCGTCGTCAGCACGACGTTGCTCACTCCCGCACCGCTGACGTTCTTGACGGCGACTTGGTAGGAAAGCTGCGCACCGTTCGCGACGGGATCAGGCGTGGCAGACACGGTGAGGGTGAGCGGAACCGGCGTCCTCACCTCGGTCGCGACCCGCCCTCTCGCCAGGCTCAAGCTCCCGTCCAGCATCTCCGCGACGGCTTCGAGCACCGTCCCACCCGGCACGGTACTCCCCACCGTCACGGTGTAGCTCAAGCGCGTGGCATTCGACGCCGCCACCGAGCCCAGTTGCCACTCCACCTTCCCACTCACCAACGTCCCTCCACCCGTCGCCGACACGAAGCTCGTGCCCGCTGGCACCGTCGCCCTCAACACCCCTCCGGCGCTCGTCGGCTGCGCCTGCGCTGCCGTGTTCCCCACCGTCACCGCGTACGTCAACGCCGCCCCCGGCTCCACCGGGTCTCGATCCTCAGCCATCCACACCCACAGCCCGGCCGGGCTTTTCACCGTCGTGTCCACCGCCTTCGTCAGCAGCCCCGTGGGGTGGGCGAGCCGCGTCTCGGTGTGAATAGTCCAACCATCGGCGATGTTGCCCAGCTGAAGAGCGAACCACACCGTCTTCGTCTCACCCGCCGCGAGGCTCATCGGCGACCACGCGACGATGCTCGCCTCACCGCAATTCCCACTACTCGCAGGACACGCCCCTCCCCCGGTAATCGACGCCCCCAGCATCGTCGTGAGGCGCGGCACCACCGTCGACAACACGACGTTGTTCACCGGCGCGCCGCTCACATTGCTCACCCTCGCTTCGTACGTCAGCACCCCGCCGTTCCAGATGGGGTCCGCCGACGGCGTGACGGTGAGGGTCAGCGGGACCGGCGTCCTCACTTCGGTCGCTACCCACGCCCTCGCCAGGCTCGAGCTCCCGTCCAGCATCTCCGCACCGGCCTCGAGCACCGTCCCGCTCGGCGCGGTACTCCCCACCGTCACCGTGTAGCTCACGTGCGTCGAGCCAGACGCCGCCACCGAGCCCAGCTGCCACTCCACCTTCCCATTCACCAACGTCCCTCCACCCGTCGCTGACACGAAGCTCGTGCCCGCTGGCACCGTCGCCCTCAACACCCCTCCTGTGCTCGTCGGCTGCGCCTGCGCTGCCGTGTTCCCCACCGTCACCGCGTACGTCAACGCCGCCCCCGGCCCCACCGGGTCTCGATCCTCAGCCATCCACACCCAAAGCCCAGCGGTACTCTTCACCGTCGTGTCCAGAGCCTTCGTCAGCAGCCCACCGGGGTAGGCGAGCCTGGTCTCGCAGTGAAGACTCGTGCCGTCGGCGATGTTGCCGAGCTGAACGGCGAACCACACCGTCTTTGTCTCACCCGCCGCGAGGGTCATCCGTGGCCACGTCACGGAACTCCCCTCCCCGCAGTTGCCACTGCCCGCCGGGCACGCCCCACCACCGGTGATCGTCCCCCCCAACATCGTCGTGAGGTGAGGCACCACCGTCGACAGCACCACGTTGCTCAGAGGCGCACCGTTTGGATTGCTCACCCTCGCCTCGTACGTCAGCACCCCACCATTCCAGATTGGATCAGAGCTCGGAGTCACCACCAAGGTTGGTGGAGACGTTGGCTCGACCGCTACTCCGATGGTCACGGTGCCGGTTTGCGCAGGGGTGCCGCTATCTGTCACCGTGACCACGAGTGAATCCGCCCCCGCGTAGCCGGCGGACGCAACGTACGTCACAAGGCCGCTCTCGTTCACGGTCGCCGTTCCGTGGCCTGGCGCCGTCGTCACCGCGTACGTGTGAGTCTGCGTGGCGTTCGGGTCGTTCGCCGAGACTTGGGATGTTCCGGCGATCGTCCCGATGACGTCTATCTGAGGCGCGGCAGGCTCGGGCGGAGCATTGACAGACAAAGAAGCCGAGCGGCTGACTATCGTGCCGACGGTGTTCGTCACCTCGACCGTGAAGCTCGCTCCATCATCGGAAAGCTTGCTCGCTGGCGTCACATATGCTGCGCCGGTCGCGCCTGGAATTGTCTGCCCGCCGCGTTTCCAGGCGTACGTCGGCGCGGGGTTCGCCTCCACGGTGACTGAGAAGCTGGCCGTCGCTCCGAGAATGACGTGTACGTCGGTGGGCTGCTGGAGAATCACTGGGGCGCTGACGGCCCCAGGTGAGCCGCCCCCTCCATCTCCACCTCCACCAGCACCGCCCGCTCCTCCTCCGGTGGCCTCCAATCCAATGGCTCCACCATCGGAACCAAGGGGCGGAGCTGAACATGCGGCGAGACATACAAGTGAGCCAACGACGGCAAGACGAGCAAACCTGCCCATGTGGTGCCCCCTCTATTGAACTCGCAGCTGCCCGAGAACCGCTAGGCCATTCACGCGCCTTTGTCCTTGATGTACGACAAACAGAACGAGCAAACAAACTCCGCATTTTGCAGACTCACTTGCACCGAACACGTCGGAGGAATCACCTATCAGCTCATGGATACGCACATTTGCCACAGCTCCACGTATCAAAATGGAGTGATCCGATATCGCGGGACTGAGTGCCTGACATGATGCGTGTTGCCTCGACTGGCGTGCTGGGCAGAGTGGGGTTCGCTCCCGGCAGCCACCGTGCCGGCTCCTCTCCGATGTGCCCCAACTCGGCTTCCTGCCGGAGGCCCGCACCTCGTCAGAGGAGAGGAACACTCCGGGGGCTCGTGCTAGACCCGCGCGAGTGAGCACCTCTGCTGAGCTTGCCGTGCTGGTCGCCGCGGTCCGCGGCGCTATCGACGACGCCGAGCGTGAGCTGTCCCGCATGCCCTTTTTCGTGCGCCCCATGGCTCGCAAGGGCTTCTCGTCGCGCACCGGCCTGACCTACGACGAGTGGCGCGAGCATCTGGGCGCACTGCGGGCAGGCGATAGTCCGTCCACGGCGCGCGCCCGCTGGACGGGCCTGGAGGCGGCGCTGCAGCGCTTGGCCGATGACTTCCGCACCGCGCCCGAGCGAGCCGCGAAGGGCATGCGCGACCCGGTGGTGCTCAACGAGGTGCGCGAGCGCTCAGTGGCGCGCGTGAAGGCGGTGGACGCTCTGCTGGCGTGGAGCCGCGCCGGGGCCTGAGCTCTCCAGACGATCGATTCCGGCGAGGAGCACGAACCGAAGTGCTGGCGCGCCCTGCTCGAGTGAGTTGGGGCTATGGCTCGATGATTGCCCCCACTGCCCTCGGGATTGGGGCTCTGCGAGCGAGGCGGGGAGCAGCGGCGAGCACCACGAGCCCCTCGGCCGGTCGGTCGTGTGGTTCCATGGGCTATGCGAGGTCGCCACTTTCTCCGAGCGGGCAGGACCGTGCGAGCATGCCTTGAGGTGCGAGGGGCCCGGTGCCTACGGACAGAGGCGGTCGGACCAGCGCCTCGCTCCGAGACCGCGGTGAGCACAGCGCCCACGAGCCCGGCCCGTGAGGGGTGGCCCCTTCTTCGGGGCGACAACCAGGTTGTCGCAAATTGGCNNTGGCCTCTGATCGCGACAACCAAGTTGTCGGTCACATTCTTGCCCTTCACCGAGCTCGACTCCTTCTACATCAGACAGAGGACCGGACACTCACCGTCGCTTGATTGGGTAGAGCGCCGGGCCATACCCTCACTCGAGCCCCCTCGCGCTCGAAGCGTGTCATGCCGCCGCCTCTCCGCAATGGAAGCCGCTCTTCCATTTGCCCCTCACCCCCGCAGGCCACGGACCTCGCGTCGAGGGTCGTGCCGGTTCTCACGTGTGCTCACCGAGGTCT